>NZ_WYCT01000133.1 GCF_011008945.1 Streptomyces harenosi | reverse complement strand
GTGGGCTGTGAGATGTGTATAAGGGACAGGCCGTATCCGCCGGGGACGCCGTACCCGCCGGCCGGCGCCGCCCGGTCGTGGCCGGGCGGCGGCTGCTGCCCGCCGGGCCCGGGGCCCTTGGCCGGCGGCGTGCCGTTCTCCGGAGGCGCCCACGGGTCGCGGCCGCCCGTGGAGTCCCCGCCCTGTGATGCGTCGGTCATGTCGCGTCCCCCTGGCTCGATCGTCCCGTCATGCTACGACCCGCCCCGGTGCGGCACGGGACCGGCCTACGATGATCCCGGCCCACCGATCAGCCGATCACCCGCGTCCCGCCGGCCCCGGCCGGGGACGCCGTTCCGGGGAGGAACCTTGACCGACCGTCTCGTCGACGCCCGCGTCCCGCGCGACCTGAGCGACTTCATCGCCGGGCTGCCCAAGGCCGAACTGCACGTGCACCACGTCGGCTCCGCCTCCCCCCGGATCGTCGCGGAACTGGCCGCCCGTCACCGCGACTCCGAGGTCCCCGCCGACCCCGAGGCCCTGGCCGAGTACTTCACCTTCACCGACTTCGCCCACTTCATCCAGGTGTATCTCGCCGTGGTCGACCTCATCCGCACCCCGGAGGACGTCCGGCTGCTGACGTACGAGGTGGCCCGGGACATGGCGCGGCAGCAGATCCGCTACGCCGAGCTGACCGTCACCCCGTACTCCTCCGTCCGGCGCGGCATCGACGAGCGGGCCTTCATGGACGCCATCGAGGACGCCCGCAAGGCGGCCGAGGCCGACTTCGGGACCGTGCTGCGCTGGTGCTTCGACATCCCCGGCGAGGCGGGGCTGGAGTCCGCCGAGGTGACCACCCGGCTCGCCACCGACGACCGGGTACGCCCGGAGGGCCTGGTCTCCTTCGGGCTGGGCGGTCCCGAGATCGGCGTCCCCCGGCCCCAGTTCGCGCCCTACTTCGACCGGGCGATCGCCGCCGGGCTGCGCTCGGTGCCGCACGCCGGGGAGACCACCGGACCGCAGACGGTGTGGGACGCCCTCACCCACCTGCGGGCCGAACGCATCGGCCACGGCACCAGCTCCGCGCGGGACCCCGAGCTGCTGGCGCACCTCGCCGAGCACCGGATCCCGCTGGAGGTGTGCCCGACCTCCAACATCGCCACCCGCGCGGTCCGCACGCTCGACGAGCACCCCCTCGGTCAGTTCGCGCGCGCCGGGGTCCTGGTGACGATCAACTCCGACGACCCGCCGATGTTCGGCACCGACCTGAACAACGAGTACGCGGTGGCCGCCCGGCTGCTGGACCTCGACGAGCGGGGCCTGGCCGAGCTGGCGAAGAACGCCGTCGAGGCGTCCTTCCTCGACCCGGAAGGCAAGGCCCGGATCAGGGACGAGATCGACACGTACACCGCGGGCCGGCTCGCCGCCCGGGCCTCCTGAGCCTTCCCGCGCCCCGCCGGACGGCGGGGCGCCGGAGCCGGTCACAATGGCCCGCATGCACACCGTGACGGCCGTGGCCCACCGCGGCGACCCCTACCGCGTCCGCGAGAACACGATCGACTCGCTGCGTTCCGCGCTCGACCGGGGCGCGGACGCGGTCGAGATCGACGTACGGCTCACCCGCGACGGCGTCCCCGTGCTGCTGCACGACGAGACGCTGCGGCGGCTGTGGGAGCGGGACCGTCCGCTGCGCGCGCTGACGGCGGCCGAGGTGTCCGGGCTGACGGACGGCCGGGTGCCGACGCTGGCCGGCGCCCTGGCCGCGACGGAGGGGAGCCGGGTGATGGTGGATCTGCCCGGCGCCCCGGACCCGCGGGCGGTGCGGCGCGTGGTGGACGTGGTGCGGGAGTGCGGGGCGCGGGACCGCGTGTACTACTGCGCGGGCGCCCGCGCCATGCTCGCCGTCCGCGCCGCCGACCCGGCCGCCGAGATCGCGCTGACCTGGACGACGCTGGCGCCGCCGCGCCCGGCCCTGCTGGAGGCTGTCCGGCCGCGGTGGCTCAACTACCGCTTCTCCCTGGTGGACCGCGCGCTGGCCGAGCGCGTCCACCGCGGGGGCCACCTGCTGTCGGTGTGGACGCCCGACACCCGCCGGTCCATGCGCCGGCTCCTGGACCTGGGCGTGGACTCGATCACCACCAACCGCATCGGCACCCTGTGCGCGCTGCGGGACGGCGGCTGAGCGCCGCCCCGCGGGGCGCCTCCCTTCGCGGGCCCGCCTCGGCCTCCGCGCGGTCGCACCGCCGCCGCACCACCGTCGCACCGCGGTCCCAGCGCCGTCTCACCGCGGCGGACCGTCCGGCGGCGCCTCCAGCGGGTCCTCCAGCGGCACGTTCCGCAGGCCGGGCAGATGGCCGTCGAGTTCGCCCGGTTCGAAGCGGCACATGCCGATGGCGTGCCAGAACTCGCCCGTGATGTCGCCCTCGTACTTGTAGCCGCCGGACGGCGCCAGCGCGGCCCAGCCCTCCGGCATGCCGACCAGGGTGGCGCGCAGCCCGGCCGGGCCGTCGGCGGGGACGTGCCACAGCCGGACCGTGCCGTCCTCGCCGCCACTGGCCAGCAGCGAGCCGTCGGGGCTGAAGGCGACCGCCAGCACCCGGCCGGTGTGGCCGGTCAGCACGGCCTTCTCCCGGCCGGTGTGGGCGTCCCACAGGCGCACCGTGCGGTCGTCGCCCGCGGTGGCGAGCAGCGGCAGGCGCGGATGGGCCGCGGCCGTCCACAGCCTGCCGGTGTGGCCGGTCAGCCGGTGCGCGACCGCCCCGTCCCGCCAGATCACGGCCTCCCCGTCCCAGGAGGCGCTGGCCAGCCAGGAGCCGTCCGGCCCGAACGCCACGGCGTACACGCGGTCGGTGTGGCCGTCGAGGACCTCGGTGAGCCGGCCGCCGTCCATGTCCCAGACCCGGACCCGGCGGTCGTCGCAGCCGGTGGCCAGGGCCGCGCCGTCGGACCGGAAGGCGATCGAGCGGACCCGGCCGTAGTGCTCGGTGAGGGTGGACAGGTGGGCGCCGGTGGCCCGGTACCACAGCTGTACGGTGTCGTCGTCGTTGGCGGTGGCCAGCACCTCGCCGTCGGCGCTGAACGCCTCGGCCCAGACGTGCTCGGTCTCGACGTCCATCTCCCGCTGGTACTCACCGGTGGCGGCGTTCCACAGGTACATGTTGCCGTCGCTGCTCGCGGTGGCCAGCAGGGGCCCGCCGGGGCTGAACACCGCCGAGACCAGGCGGTCACTCTGCCCGGTCAGCTCGCGCAGCCGCCGCCCGGAGGAGGCGTGCCACAGGCGGACCACACCGTCGTTGCCCCCGGCCGCCAGCATCGAGCCGTCGGCGCTGAAGGAGAGGCTGCCGATCCGGCGCCCGTGGCCCCGCAGGATGCGCCGGCCCTGGCCGCCGGCCGGGTCCCACAGCCGTACCACCCCGTCGTTGCCGCCCGTCACCAGCAGGGGGCCGGTCTCGGGGGCGGAGGTGTCGCCGTGCGGCCGGAACTTGCAGACCCAGACCGAGCCGCGGTGTTCCGGGGGCTGCCGGCTCAGCGGCACGGCGGCCGGCCGTCCGTCGGGGGCGGCGCCGGCCTCGGGACCGAACCGCCACAGGCGGACCACCCCGGCGCTGTCCCCGGCGGCCAGCAGCGTCCCGTCCGGGTCGAACAGCACCTGGTAGACGGCGCCGCGGCAGCCGCCCAGCAGCCCGGCCGAGCCCCCTTCGTCCAGGTCCCACAGCCGCACCTCCCCCTCGGTGTCGCCGCTCACCAGGAACCGGCCGCCGGGGTGGAAGTCCAGGGTGTAGACGCGGCCCGCGTGCCCGGTGAACTCGTGCCGGACCCGGCGGGCGGCGAGGTCCCACACCCGGACCGTGCCGGCCCGCCCGTCGCCCATGTCGCCGGTGGCCAGCAGCGAGCCGTCCGGGCTGAACCGGGCCCGGAAGACCGCGCCCCGGTGGCCCGGCAGGTCACCGGCCGGCCGCCCGCCGGCCAGGTCCCACAGGCGTACGGCGGCGGAGGCGTCGCCGGTGACGAGGGTGCCGTCGTCCGGGGCGAAGGCGACCGTGTAGACGGGTGCCGCGTGCCCGGGCAGCCGGTGCACGGGCGTGCCCGAGGCCGTGTCCCACACGGTGACCGTGCCGTCGGCGTCGCCGGTGGCCAGCAGGGAGCCGTCCGCGTTCAGGACGACCGGCCAGACGCCGCCCGGGTGGATCTCCAGCCGGTGCAGGCAGTGGCCGGAGACCGGGTCCCACAGCCGTACGGTGCCGTCGGCGCTGCCGGTGGCCAGCACGCGCTCGCGGAACTTGACCGCGTAGACGCGGCCGGTGTGGCCCTGGAGGGTGCGCAGCGCGGTGCCGGTGACGGCGTCGCAGACCAGGACGCCGCCGTCCTCGCTGCCCACGGCGAGCAGCTCGCCGTCCGGGCTGTAGGAGATGGGCTCGGGCAGCCGGCTGGTGCGCATGTCGAAGCCGTAGGGCACGCCGACCGCGGAGGGGCGGAACCCCGATTCGACGGTCATGCCGGGGGCGATCGCCGCCGTGGCCAGCTCGGGCGTGGCCGGCAGCCCGGGCCCGGTGGTGGCGGAGATCAGCGCCGCCCGCCGCCAGCGGCCGCCCTCGACCCGGGCGCCGGTCAGGTCGGTGCGGATCAGCCGGGCCCGCCGCAGGTCGGCGCCGCGCAGATCGGCGCCGGACAGATCGGCGCCGTCGAGCCGGGCGCCGGTCAGCCGCGCCTGGCGCAGCACCGCGCCGGAGAGGTTGGCGCCGACCAGGCGGGCGTCGGTGAGGTCGGCGCGGGTCAGGTCGACGCCGGAGAAGTCGCGGTAGGACAGGTCCTCCCCGGCGAGGGAGGCGCCGCGCAGGTCGGTGTGGGCGGGCACGCGCAGCCGGGCGAGGATCTTCACGGCGTTGGCGCGGGCCACCTCCTCGCCCCGGGCGGTGCCGTCCCGCTCGTCGCGGTCGGCGGCGCCGAGCGCCCGCTCGGCCCACTCCTGGCAGGCGCGGTGGTCGGCGAGGTCGCACAGGAACTCCACGGCGAGCCGGCTGAGCTGCCGCCGGGCCAGCAGCGCGGTGTCCCCGGCGGCCAGCCTGAGGGCGCACTCGCGGGCGATCAGCCACTCCACCACCGAGCCGTGGATGAACCGGAACACGCCGTCGTCGCTGCGCACCAGCAGGCTGCCGGAGCCGATGGCGTGCGCGGTCTGCGGCACCGACAGCCGGGTGTCGGCGAGCCCGGCCAGCGTCTCGGCGACATCGGTCAGCTCGTCGAGCCGCAGCGCCTCCTGGCCGCTCTCCCACAGGCGCAGGGCGAGCACGGTGACCGCGTCCCAGAGCTGATCCAGGCTGAGTCCGGGCGCCCGGCCGGGGCCGCCGGTGCCGCGCTGCTCCTCGAAGCGCAGCCAGGCGGTGAGCACCTCCTGGTAGAGCCCGGCGGGGCTGAGCGCGCGGCCGGCTCCGGCGACGGCGCGGAGCTGGTCGTCGTCGAGGTCGGCGACGAAGCCGAGCAGCCGGGGGTTGCGGCACAGGGCGAGCAGGTCGGGGATGGCGTCCAGCAGCCGCAGCCGGCGGTCGGCGGCGCGCTCGTCGCCGTCGTAGCGGTTCACCAGGTAGGCGCGTATCTGCCGCGGGGTGAACTCCTGCACGGCCAGCACCCGGCGCTGCGGGAGCAGGCCGACGCGTTCACCGAGCGCGGTCAGCACCTGGTCCTGGGAGCGGAAGTGCTGGGTGCGGCTGCTGACCACGATCTTGGCGCTGTCCACGACGGAGTCCAGCAGCACCTGGAGGCGTTCGGCGGCGCGGTCGTAGCTGACCTGGGTGACCAGTTCGTCGAAGCCGTCGAAGAGCAGCACGATCCGGCCCTGCTGGAACATGTAGCGGAAGGCGCGCAGGTCGATGTTGTCGACGCCGTGGGCGGCGAGGTGGGCGGCGACCAGCCCCTCGAAGGAGTAGGCGCGGTCCAGTGCGTGCAGCTCCACCAGCAGCGGGATGACGTGGGGCAGTTCGGCCGGGATGCGGCGGGCCAGCTCCCGCAGCGCGAAGGTCTTGCCGTGCCCGAAGTCGCCGAGCAGCAGCAGGAAGCGGCCCTGGTCGGAGTCGAGCAGCCGGAGCATGTCGTCGACCAGCCCGTCGCGGTCCTCGGCGCCGAGGCGCTCCACCTCCCGGTACCGCTGGGGCAGGTACATGCCCGGTGGGTAGCGGGGGTCGGTGCGCAGCCGCTCGTTCTGGGCGGCGACGTAGCCGCGCAGGTCGAGCAGGCCCTGGAACTCGGTGAAGCTGCGTACCCGCACGCCCCTGCGGCGGGCCGCGTCGCGCAGGTCCCGGGCGGGCGGCGGGCCGTCGTGGACGAGTTCGGCGTCGGTCTCGGAGTCGGCGGCGTGGACGAGCGCGGTGAAGCGCTCGATGTCGTCGGCCGTGGGGGTGCCGGTGTGCACGGCGACCCGCTGCTGCCGGACGAAGCCCGACTCGGTCCAGGTGACCAGCAGTTGGGGCACCGGCCCGGCCACCGGGCGGATCTGGGCGCCGTCGTGGCGGGTGCGGCAGACCTCGGCGACCCGGGCGAGCAGCACCTCGGCCGGGGACTGCACCGCGCGCGGCTCGGGCTCGGGTTCGGGGGCGGCCGCTGCGCCGGGCCCGGCGGGTGAGGGGGTGGCGGCCTGCGGGCCGGCGGGGTCCGGCCGGCCGTCGGGGGCGGGCCCGAAGGCCCGGTGGGCCCGTCGCCACTCGGCCTGGTGGCGGCGTGGCTCGCCGGGGGCCCGCCAGCGCGCCAGGCCGTCGCGGTCGATGCGCACCAGCTCGTGGCCTCCGGGCCCGGCCGCGCCGAGCACGGGCACCTCGCCGGAGGCGGTGGTCAGGACGGAGTCGGTCCCCGGCTCGGCGGGGCCGTGCAGCAGCAGGTGCAGCCGGGGCGCGGTCAGCCGGGCCAGCACATCGGTGTCGCGCAGCGGCCCGGCACCGTCCTGGGCGGCCGTGCCCCGCGCGCCGGCGCCCCGGCGGGCGCCGGGGTGCCGGGGGTCGCCCGGCGGGTGGCGCAGGACGCCCAGGCGCAGCCATCCCTCGTTCTCGTAGGGGCGCAGCGCCTGGGCGAACCAGGCGGCCTGCTCGGGGCCGACCATGCCGTACTGGTCGTCGAGGCGGTGGCTGTAGGCCATCGAGGAGTTGAGCCCCGCGACGACGGTGTGCAGTTCGGGCACGGGGAACAGGGTCCAGGGCTGGTCGCTGTCGAAGACCGCGTCCAGGCCCTGGTAGAGCTCCCGGAACAGCCGGGCGTAGTGCCGCCACTTGGGCCAGTACGGCGGCCGGGGCGGCATCTCGTCGGCCTCGCAGGTGGCGAAGTAGGCGCGGCAGGCGGCCTGGTTGACGTCCCGGCCGCCGGGGACGACGGCCACCCGGTGCGGCTCCAGGCCGAGCAGCGCGCGCAGCCCGGTGAGGAAGGCCAGGGCCTGTTCGAACTCGCGGGGGCTGCCGGAGGCGGTCAGGTCGCCGGTGACCACCATCAAGTCGGGGGCGGGTGCGCCGGTGTCGGTGAGTTCCACCAGGTCGCCCCAGATCGCCGCCTGTAACTCGGCCGGGTCCTGGCCGCGGCCGAAGGCGGGCCCGGCCAGGTGGAGCACGGTGACGGCCTCGCGGGCTCCGGCGCCCTGGGCGACCCGGGGGTAGGCCGGTGGCGCGGCGGGCCTGCGCCGGCCCGCCCAGCCGGGACGGCCCAGCGGCCGGCCGGGCGGCGGCGCGGCCGGCACCGAGGGGCCGGCCGGGGCCGGGTGGCCGGGGTCGCCCGGGTAGCCGGGCCGCAGGCTGGGCCGGGCCCGGCCGTCCAGGGCCTGGCGGACCCGGGCGAGGAGCAGGTCGCGGGCGGCCGAGGGGTCGGTGACCGGGACCAGGTCGACGTAGGTGATGGTGGCCAGCAGGCCCTCCACCGGGATGTCCTCGACGCGTACGGTGAGCAGCCGCCGCTCCGGGGCGTCGGGGTCGGCGCGCAGGGCGGCCTGCCACTCCATGCGGCCGTAGCGGGAGCGCTCGTAGTTGCGGGACAGGACGGCGATGACGGCGGCGGACTCGCTGACGCCGCGGTCCATGAAGTCCACGAAGTTGGTGCCGGGGACGAAGTCCCAGGCCTGGAGGACCGTGCGGTAGCCGGCCTCCTCCAGGGTCCAGGCGATCCACGACGCCCAGCGTTCGTCGGCCGGTGAGTAGCTGATGAAGAAGTCCCATGGCCCGGTGTCCCCCGGGGTGTTCTGACGAGCCACCATGGGTCCATCATGCCTCCGCGGCCCCTCGCGTCCGACGGTTTTACCGGCCTCGTTCCCGGTTGAGCGGGCTTGTCCTCGCACCTGTCGGGCGCGGACCGGCCACAGCGGTGCACGGATGTGCGACCCTTCCACCCGTGCGTGTCTTTCTGCGTCTGCATGTGCTGGACCGGCTGGCGATCGGGCTGCTGGTGACGGGACTGGTCTGCCTGGCCACGGGGCTGCTGCCGGCCGGCCCGGCCGGCGACGCGATGGAGCGGATCGCCCCGCTGCTGGCGTTCCTCGGCACGGTGATCGTGCTGGCCGAACTGACCAGCAAGGCCGAGGTGTTCGACGTGGTGGCGGCCCGGGTGGCGCGCGCCGGACGGGGCAGTTACGCGGCCCTGTTCCTGCTCTGCGTGGCCTTCGCCTCGGTCACCACCATCGCCCTGAACCTGGACACCACGGCCGTGCTGCTGACCCCGGTGATGCTGGCGCTCGCCTCCCGGGTGGGGATCGCGGCGGTGCCGCTGGCGATGACCACGGTGTGGCTGGCCAACACGGCGAGCCTGCTGCTGCCCGTGTCCAACCTGACCAATCTGCTGGCGGCGGACCGGGTCGCGTTGTCCCCGGCGGGCCTGGCGGCCCGGATGTGGGCACCGCAGGCGGCGGCCATCGCGGTGACGATGGTGTGCCTGTGGGTGTTCTTCTGGCGGCGCGGCAGGCGCGGAGAGGGCGCCGCGGCCGCCGGGGGCCCGGGCGCGGCCCGCCCCGAGGACGTGCGGCAGGAGGCGGGGGACGACGCGCGGGCGCGCGGCCGTTACCGGACGCCGCCGGTGCACCGGCCCGCCGATCCGGTGCTCTTCCGGGCCTGCGCGCTGGCCTGCGCCGGGTTCCTGGTCGCGATCCTGGTCGCCGACGTCGAGCTGTGGGTGGCGTCCGCGGCGGCGGCGGCCGTCGCCGTCGCGGCCTTCGCGGTGCGCCGCCGGTCGGAGCTGCGGCCCTCGCTGGTGCCCTGGCGGCTGCTGGTGATGGTGCCCGGGATGTTCCTGGTGGTGGAGACGGTCAACGCCAACGGGCTGCACGAGCTGCTGGCCGCCGCGGTCGGCGACGACGGCGGCCTGGCGGGACTGCTGCGGGCGGCCGCGGTGGGCGCGGGGCTGTCGAACGTCCTGAACAACCTCCCGGTCTACCTGGCCGGGGAGGCGGCCGTGCCGCTCGGCAACCAGGACCAGTTGCTGGCGCTGCTCATCGGCACCAACGTGGGCCCGGTGGTGACGCCGTGGGCCTCGCTGGCGACGCTGCTGTGGTACGAGCGGTGCCACGCGTACGGGGTGCGGGTGCCGGTCACCCGGCTGCTGGGGACCGGTGCGGTGCTGGCCGTGTCCGCGGTGGCGGCGTCGGTGGCGGCCCTGGCACTGACCGGGTAGCGGTTCCCCGGCGGCGCCACCGGGTTCCGCTGGAATCCGCCGGGATGCGCCGGGATGCGCCGGGATTCACCGGAACCCGCCGGTCCTCCCCGGTCCTCGCCGGTTCTCTCCGGGCCGGCGCCCCGTCACGTCGAGGGGCCGCGCCCGGTGCGGGAGAGGGGCTGCCCGGGAGGGTCCGCGGGAAGGCACGGGGCCACCAGCTCCAGCAGGTGCGGCAGCACCTCGGGCCGTCCCGCGACGAAGGAGCGCTCGGTGTCCGGCCCGCTGAAGCGGCAGCGGAACTCCCGGCCGTCCAGGTGCCGGACGGCCACTCCGGCCTCACCGGCCAGCAACGCCCCGGCCGGCAGGTCGATCCCCTCGGCCCGGTAACCCACGAACCCGTCGATGTCCCCCCGGGCCAGCATGGCCCAGGCCACCAGCGGCGCCCACAGCTGGAGCAGCCGCCTGGACCGCGCCTCCAGGGTGTGCCGCAGCGTGCGCGCCACCGGGTCGGTGCGGGACACCGCGTGCCCCTGGGTCCAGGCCAGCAGCGGTCCCGCGGGCGGCAGCGGACGGCCGCCCCGGCCCCCGGCGAGCGCGCCGTGCGGGCCGTGCGCGCCGCCGCCGCGCCGCGCGGACCAGGTCCGCCCGGTCGCGGGGTCGTGCACCACGCCGACCACCGGTGCCTCGTCGACGCACAGGGCGATGCCCACGACGTAGACGGGCAGTCCGATCACGACGTTGTTGCTGCCGTCGAGCGGGTCCACCAGCCAGGTGCGGCCGCTGCCGTCACCGTGGTGTTCCCCGCTCTCCTCGGCGAGGATCCGGTCGCCGGGGAACCGGTCCCGGAGGCGGCCCACCACGAGGCGTTCCGCGCTCAGGTCCAGGTCGGTGACGACGTCGCCGCCTTCGCCCTTGGGCCGGGCGGCGAAGCCGTCCGGGAAACGGGAGCGCAGCAGCGCCCCGGCCTCCTCGGCGGCGGCCACCGCGGTGCGGTGCTCGGGGACGTAGCCGGCCGAGGGGTCAGCCGGGCGGTTCGGGTCCGGGCTCATGCATCCTCCAAAGGACGGCCCGCGCGATCCGGGCGGTCTGCGTCGCGTCGCACGTCCGGCGCACCATGCGGTACCCCGGCGCCCCCAAGGGGCCCAGGGAGAGGTCCGCCCGGCCGGGGACCGTGCGCCCCAGCACCAGGGTGGCCGTGGGGCGGCCGCCGGGCACCACCGTGGCGTGGAACTCCCCGGCGGGCAGGGCGTACGTCTGGCCGCGCACGCTCGTCTGCTCGGCGCCGGGCGAACAGGACACCAGCCGCCCGGTCGGCCGTACTTCGTCCACCCCCGAGGGGTCGCTGTGCACCTCGAACACCCGGTGGGTGGGTTCCCCGGCCCGCTCGCGGACCCGCATACGCCGGTTGCCGAGCCGCCCGTACAGCACCGTGCTGGTCAGCTCCCAGCTGTGCGAGTGGACGTCGGGCACGGCCGGCCCGGTCCGCGGCGCCCCGGCGGGCTCGCCGGACCCGGAGACCCACGGGACCCCCGGGACCCCGGAGGCCCCTGGGACTCCCGAGTCCCCGGAGACCCCCGAGTCCTCTGAGTCCCAGGAGTCGCCGGAGTCCCCGGAGTCCCCGGAGTTCCCGAAGACATGGACGCAGACCCCGTGCGGGCCGTCCCTGAGGACGGGCAGGCAGATGAAGCCCAGCGGGTGGCGCACCGCGCGCAGGGGGCTGTGCCCCGAGGCTATGAGCCGCAGTTCGGACGCGGCGTGCCGCATCACCTCGGCGGCGTCCTCCCGCCGGGCGGCCCGCTCCAGGGCCGGGTAGTCCATCACGCCTTCTCCCCCGGGTCGTCGCCACGGACGCGCCGCTCACCTGCGGTAAGGGTCCTCCGCGTGCAGCGCCCTGTCGATGATGTCGCCGACATCGCGGTCGGTGAAACTCGCCGGCAGCGGCAGGCCGAGCCGGTCGAGGAGCCGTCTGACCTCGTCCACGGTCGGCTCGTCGCCGAGGGGCGTGGCCTCCCGCAGATCGAGTTTGACCGCCTGCTCGCGGCTCTGGTGCAACTCGGTGACGTAGTAGTCGTAGAGCGGACGGCCCCGCTCCACGTACAGGCTGACCCGGCGCGGGTCGTCCTGGGTGATGATCAGGCAGGTGTCGGAGAGGTCGAAGCGCAGGGTCGGTGCCACCGGGGACAGGTGGACGTCGATCTCCAGGGTGTCCAGCCGCTGCCGGTGCCAGGCGGCGGCGACCACCGTCGCGTAGGACTCCTTGCGGGTGCGCTCGGGGGTCCACTCCGTGAACGGGTCGGTCTCGTTGCGGTAGCCGAAGGTGCGGCGGAACCGGGCGTACGCCTCGCACACCCGGTCGTCGGCCGGGTTGACGATGTCGATCTTCATGCTGAGGGAGCGGCGCTGCCGCTGGGCCTCCCGGACGCACTCCGGCAGGGTCACGGCGCGCAGATAGGTACCGGTGCCGCCCTTGAAGACCCAGCGCGAGGTGTCCCGGCGGGCCTTCTCGTGGGCCAGGGCGATCTCCGGGCCGGACAGACTGCGCACCATCGACAGGTCCTCGATCGCCCGGCCCGTCCCCTCGGTCGCGCGCCGGATGTCGGCCAGGCGGCGCCGGCGCTCGGTCAGCGACCCGTAGACCAGGGCGGCCAGGACGAGGAGGGTGGCACCGGAGACGATGTTGTTGTCGAGGTCGTCGTCCAGGAGGTCGAGCAGGCCCACGACCAGGGCGAGCCCTATGGCGACGACACCGTCCGCGTTCCGGACCGCCCAGGCGATCCTGTCCTCCAGCCGGCGCCCGGACGGCTGCGGTCTGCTGCTGCGGGTCACGTCTCCCCTCCCGACGGCGGCCTTCATCGTAGGAGCAACGGCACCCGGGGGCCACGGTGCCTCGTCGGGTGCCGTGCCCGCCGGCGCGCACGGGCGGCGCCGGGGTGCGGTCCGCGGGCCCGCGGGGTGCCGGAACCGGGCGGGGCCGGCCCGCGGCCGGTGCGGCGGCCCGGCCCCGCCCGTAGGGGCGATCCCCCAGGACTCCCCTGCCGGTCACCCCGGTCGATCGGGGCGGAACTCAGGGCCCGCACCCTCCCCCATGATGATCCGCACCGGCGTGCGGCGCCCGAATGATGAACAACGGCACCCCACCGTCCGCCCCTTGGAGCCCCGATGCGCACCCGTTTCCCCGTCCTCGCCGCCGGTCTCGTCCTGGCGCTCGCCGCCGGGCCCGCGGCCGTACCGGCGTTCGCCTCCCCGGATCCCGCGGCCGCCGCTCCCGCCGCCGCCCGCACCGCCGGGCCGGACGGGGCGGCCCTGCGCGCCGCGCTCGCCGGGCTCCCCGGCGACGCGGCCACCTCGGCGCTGGTCCGGGTCGGCGGCACCGGCGGCGTCTGGCACGGCAGTGCGGGCGTGCGGGACCGGACCGACGGCCGGCCGGCGGACCCGGACGCCCGGTTCCGGGCCGGGTCGACGACGAAGGTCGTGACGGCCGCCGTCGTCCTGCGGCTCGCGGCCCAGGGCAAGGTGGACCTCGGCGCGCCCGTCCAGCGCTACCTGCCCGGACTGCTCACCCGGGACTTCCGGCCGGTCACCGTGCGGCAGTTGCTCGACCACACCAGCGGCATCCGGCCGGGCGACGGCTTCGGCGACTCCTTCGCGGAGCAGTACGCCCACCGCTTCGACACGCTGACCCCGCGTCAGGTGGTGGCGTCGGCGGTGGCCAAGGGCCCGGAGTTCCGCCCCGGCACGCGGCAGCACTACCTGAACGTCAACTACACCGTCCTCGGGCTGCTGATCGAGAAGGTGACGGGGCGGCCGTACGCCGACGAGGCCGCGCGGCTCGTGCTGCGCCCGGCCGGCATGCGGGACACGTACTTCCCCGGCGCCGACCCCGTGATCCGGGGCCCGCACCACCGCGGCTACCAGGCGGTGCGGCAGCCGGACGGCACGGCGCGGTTCGTCGACGTCACCGACTGGAACGTCGCCGACCGGTGGGCGGCCGGTGACATGATCTCGACGACCGCCGATCTGGAACGCCTGGTCACGGCGCTCTTCCGGGGCCGGATCGTGCCGCAGCCGTACCTGCGGGAGATGTTCCGGGTCCCGCGCGTCGAGGGGGCCACGCACAGCGCGGGGCTCCAGCGTTTCGTGCACGGCGGCGAGGTCTACTGGGTCAAGTCGGGCGCCCGGCCCGGCTACAGCACCGCGATCGCCGCCTCCCGCGACCTCCGCCGCACCCTCGTCTACTCGGTCACCTCCACCGACGCCAAGGCCGAGACGATGAACCCGGTGGCCGAACGGATCGTGGCGGCCGCCCTGCGCTAGGGCTTCTCGTCCGGATCAGGCCGGGCCCCGCGAGCCCGGCGTGATCCGGACGAGAGGCCCCGGCGGCACCGCGGCCCCGGACGGGAGGTCCGTCCGGGGCCGGGTGCGAGGGCGGGTGCGCTACCGCCGCGGGCTCACGCGTCCAGCGACGTCATGACGTGCTTGACGCGGGTGTAGTCCTCGAAGCCGTACGCCGACAGGTCCTTGCCGTAGCCGGACTTCTTGAAACCGCCGTGCGGCATCTCGGCGACCAGCGGGATGTGGGTGTTGATCCACACGCAGCCGAAGTCGAGCTTCTTGGACATCCGCATGGCGCGGCCGTGGTCCTTGGTCCACACCGAGGAGGCCAGGGCGTACTCGACGCCGTTGGCGTACTCCACGGCCTGGTCCTCGTCGGTGAAGGACTGGACGGTGATGACGGGGCCGAAGACCTCGTTCTGGATGATCTCGTCGTCCTGCTTCAGGCCCGAGACGACGGTCGGCGCGTAGAAGTAGCCCTTGTCGCCGACCCGCTGGCCGCCCGCCTCGACCTTGGCGTGGGCGGGCAGGCGCTCGATGAAGCCGGCCACCTGCTCGAGCTGGTTGGGGTTGTTCAGCGGGCCGTACAGCACGTCCTCGTCGTCGGGCATGCCGGTCTTGGTCTCGGCGGCGGCCTTCGCCAGCGCGGCCACGAACTCGTCGTGGATGGACTCCTGGACCAGGACGCGGGTGGCGGCCGTGCAGTCCTGGCCGGCGTTGAAGAAGCCCGCCATGGAGATGTCCTCGACGGCCTTGGCGATGTCGGTGTCCTCGAAGACGACGACCGGGGCCTTGCCGCCCAGCTCCAGGTGGACCCGCTTGAGGTCCTTGGAGGCGGACTCGGCGACCGACATGCCGGCCCGGACCGAGCCGGTGATGGAGGCCATCGCCGGGGTCGGGTGCTCGACCATCATCCGGCCGGTGTCGCGGTCGCCGCAGATGACGTTGAAGACGCCCTTGGGCAGGATCGAGCCGATGATCTCGGCCATCAGGACCGTGGAGGCGGGGGTGGTGTCCGAGGGCTTGAGCACGACGGTGTTGCCCGCCGCGATCGCCGGGGCGAACTTCCACACGGCCATCATCATCGGGTAGTTCCACGGCGCGACCTGCGCGCAGACGCCGACCGGCTCGCGGCGGACGATGGAGGTCAGGCCCTCCATGTACTCGCCGGCCGAGCGGCCCTCCAGCATCCGGGCCGCGCCCGCGAAGAAGCGGATCTGGTCGACCATCGGCGGGATCTCCTCGGAGCGGACCAGCCCGATGGGCTTGCCCGTGTTCTCCACCTCCGCCGCGATCAGCTCCTCGGCACGCTCCTCGAACGCGTCCGCGATCTTCAGGAGGGCCTTCTGCCGCTCGGCCGGGGTCGTGTCGCGCCAGCCGGGGAAGGCCGCGGCGGCGGCGGCCATCGCGGCGTCCACGTCCGCCTCCCCGGACAGGGGCGCGGCGGCGTAGGCCTCGCCCGTGGCGGGATTGACCACCTCGGTGGTCCGTCCGTCGGCGGCGTCCCGGAACTCGCCGTCGACATAGTTGCGGAGCTTGCGCAGCCCTCCCAGCTCGGTGCTCACTGCCGGCCCTCCAAGTTCGGGGTGTCCAATCACTGAGACACCCACCCTAGTCCGTGACCCGACGTTTTCAACACCCCGGCCGCCATCCGGGTTGCGAAATCCGCAGACGCAGACGCCCCAGACAACGAAATACATCACTCTCGCCTTGCAAAACTGTCGAGACGTCGTGCACAGTGAAGTGGTGGCCAGTCGAAGCGCAGACCCCAGGGACTCCCGGGACTCCCGCGAGTCCGTCCGTGAGTCCCACCGCGAATCCAGGAACGGCAGCTCGCCGCACCTGGACGCCGTCTCCCTCGCCATCATCGAGCAGCTCCAGCAGGACGGCCGCCGGCCGTACGCCGCCATCGGCAAGGCCGTCGGCCTGTCCGAGGCGGCCGTGCGCCAGCGCGTCCAGAAGCTGCTCGACCAGGGCGTGATGCAGATCGTCGCCGTGACGGACCCGCTGACCGTGGGCTTCCGCCGGCAGGCGATGGTCGGGATCAACGTCGAGGGCGACGTGGAGTCCGTGGCCGACGCACTGACCGCCATGCCCGAGTGCGAGTACGTCGTGATGACCGCCGGCTCCTTCGACCTGATGGTGGAGATCGTCTGCGAGGACGACGACCACCTGCTGGAGGTCATCAACCGCCGCATCCGGGCCGTCCCCGGAGTGCGCTCCACCGAGAGCTTCGTCTACCTCAAGCTCAAGAAGCAGACCTACATGTGGGGAACCCGATAGCCGTGAGCACCGCCCATCCCAAGGACCTCAGCAAGTCCGCGTACGACCACCTGTGGATGCACTTCACCCGCATGTCCTCGTACGAGAACTCCCCCGTTCCGACGATCGTCCGGGGCGAGGGCACCTACATCTACGACGACAAGGGCAGGCGCTACCTCGACGGTCTGGCCGGCCTGTTCGTGGTCCAGGCGGGCCACGGCCGCACCGAGCTCGCCGAGACCGCGCTGAAGCAGGCGCAGGAGCTCGCCTTCTTCCCGATCTGGTCCTACGCCCACCCCAAGGCCGTCGAGCTCGCCGAGCGCCTGGCCAACGAGGCCCCCGGCGACCTGAACAAGGTCTTCTTCACCACCGGCGGCGGCGAGGCGGTGGAGACCGCCTGGAAGCTGGCCAAGCAGTACTTCAAGCTGGTCGGCAAGCCCACCAAGCACAAGGTCATCTCCCGCGCGGTCGCCTACCACGGCACCCCGCAGGGCGCCCTGTCCATCACCGGCCTGCCGGGCCTGAAGGCCCCCTTCGAGCCGCTGGTCCCGGGCGCCCACAAGGTCCCGAACACCAACATCTACCGTGCCCCGCTCTTCGGCGACGACCCCGAGGCGTTCGGCCGCTGGGCCGCCGACCAGATCGAGCAGCAGATCCTCTTCGAGGGTCCGGACACGGTCGCGGCCGTCTTCCTGGAGCCGGTGCAGAACGCCGGCGGCTGCTTCCCGCCGCCGCCCGGCTACTTCCAGCGCGTGCGCGAGATCTGCGACCAGTACGACGTGCTGCTCGTGTCCGACGAGGTCATCTGCGCCTTCGGCCGTCTGGGCACCACGTTCGCCTGCGACAAGTTCGGCTACGTCCCGGACATGATCACCTGCGCCAAGGGCATGACGTCGGGCTACTCCCCGATCGGCGCCTGCATCATCTCCGACCGCCTGGCCGAGCCGTTCTACAAGGGTGACAACACCTTCCTGCACGGCTACACCTTCGGCGGCCACCCGGTGTCGGCGGCCGTGGCCCTGGCCAACCTCGACCTGTTCGAGCGGGAGAACCTCAACCAGCACGTGCTGGACAACGAGGCCGCGTTCCGCTCCACGCTGGAGAAGCTGCACGACCTGCCGATCGTCGGCGACGTCCGCGGCAACGGCTACTTCTACGGCATCGAGCTGGTCAAGGACAAGAACACCAAGGAGACGTTCAACGAGGAGGAGACCGAGCGCGTCCTGTACGGCTTCCTCTCCAAGGCGCTCTTCGACAACGGCCTGTACTGCCGTGCCGACGACCGCGGTGACCCGGTCGTCCAGCTCGCCCCGCCGCTGATCTCCAACCAGGAGACGTTCGACGAGATCGAGCAGATCCTGCGCGCCACCCTGTCGGAGGCGTGGACGAAGCTCTGATCAGGCTTCGCGATCTTCATCAAGGAGGATCGGCAACGGCCCCGGTGTCGCCCGTTCGAGTGAGAAACGGGCGCCCGGGGCCGCGTGCTGTCCGGCCTCCCGGCCCCTCCTGCCTAGCGTGCCCAGTGACCGATCGGCCCTGCCGTCGTTCCCCCACACGGGGGATTTCGCGACGGCGCACGGCATCTCCCGATCCGAACCGAGGTGTACGCCCATGGTGGCCCCGCCGGACAACGACGTGCTCTGGGCACGCGCCCTGCACTTCCAGCACCACGACGGCTCCCCCGCGCTGTGCGGCGTCTCGCTCGGCGTCCGGGAGGGCGAGATCCTCGCGGTGAGCGGCCCGCGCGGCAGCGGCAAGACCACGCTGCTGCACTGCCTGTCCGGCCTGGTGCGCCCGCAGCGCGGCGAGGTCTGGTGCGCCGGCGTGCCGCTGCACTCCCGGGGGCCCCTGCGCCGGGAACGGCTGCGCCGCCGCTGCTTCGCCTGGATCGACCCCGCGCCGGTGCTCGTCCCCGAGCTGACCGTGTGGGAGAACGCGGCCCTGCCGCTGATGCTGCGCGGCACCGCCCGGCGCCCGGCCAGGAGCACCGCCATGGAGTGGCTGGAGCGGCTCGACGTCGGCGACCGGGCCCGCAGCCGCCCGCTCCGGCTGCACCAGGCCGAGCGGCAGCGGGTGTGCATCGCCCGCGCCCTCGCCGTCGCGCCCGCGGTCCTCTTCGCCGACGAGCCGACGGCACCGCTGCACCGCGCCGACCGCGCCCAGGTCCTGCGCACCCTGACCACGGCCGCCCGTTCGCACGGCATCACGGTCGTCCTCGCCACGCACGATCCGGAGACCGCGGCCCTGGCCGACCGCACCGTGCCGCTGCTCGACGGCCGGCCGGTGGACACCGTGCACCTGCCGCCCGTCCCCAGCGCCGCCGCGACGGAAGGCCGGGCCGCGTGCTCGCTCTCCGTCTGAGCCGCCCCGCCGACCTCGCCGTCCAGGTACGCCGCCTGCTGGTGAGCGCGGCCTCGGCCGGCACGGGCTTCCTGCTGCTGAGCGCCCTCGGCCACGCGCTGAGCCACCCGGACTCCCCCGCCGCCTCCCTGTCGCGCCTGGCCTGGTGCGCGGCGCCGCTGGCCGCCACGGTGTACCTCGCGGTGGCCGTCGCCCGCACCGACCCCGGCACCCGCCCCCGCCCGGGCCTGTCGGCGATCGGCCTGGGGCCCGGCCGCCTCATGGCGATCTCGGCGATGTCCACGGCCCTGTCCTGCGCCCTCGGCTCCGGGGTGGCGCTGCTGGTCTTCCTCCGTCTGCACGGCGACCTCGGCGGCCTGCCCGCCGACGGCGCCGGCGGGGACGCCCTCGCGGCCGGCCCGCCCCTGCCC
>NZ_WYCT01000132.1 GCF_011008945.1 Streptomyces harenosi | reverse complement strand
CCGCCCGCCCGCCGCCCGCACCCGGCTGCTCCAGCACTTCAGGGGCTGGTTCGTGCGCACCTCCCGGCCGGCCTTCGACCCGGAGGTGGTCGACCTGATGGACTTCCGCACCCCGCAGCCCGCCCGCGGCCTGTCCTTCGGCTACGTCCTGCCCACCGGCCGCCGTACCGCCCTGGTCGAGTACACCGAGTTCGGTCCCGCCCCGCTCACGGACGACGCGTACGACGCCGCCCTGGAGCACTACACGCGGCGCGTCCTCGGCATCGGCGACGCGCGGGTGCTGTCGACGGAGCAGGGGGTGATCCCGATGACCGACGCCGTCTTCCCCCGGCGGATCGCCCGCTCCGTCTTCCCGATCGGCGCCGCGGGCGGGGCGACACGCCCCGCCACCGGTTACACGTTCGCCGCCGTGCAGCGCCAGGCGGACGCCGTCGCGCGGGCGGTCCGGGCGGGCCGGGCACCCCTGCCGCCGCCGCCCCATCCGGCGCGCGCCCGGATGATGGACGCCGTACTGCTGCGCGCGCTGGACACGGGGCGGATCGACGGCCCCGACTTCTTCTTCCGGCTCTTCGCGCGCGTCCCCGTGCGGCTCCTGCTGCGCTTCCTCGACGGGGACACCCGGCTGCACGAGGACCTCGCGGTCGGTGTGCGCGTCCCCGTGCTGCCGATGCTGCGGACGGCGGCCGAAGTGCCCTGGCTGCCCCGCCGCGCCGGCCCTCCCGCCCCATGACCGGCGCCGCCCGCCTCGCCCGTCGCCCCCGGGCGCCTCACCCCGTTCAGGAGTCACCGATGACCTTGCTGCGCGACGCGGCGCTGGCCGGCGCGTTCGACCACGGCGCACGCGCCTACGACCGCCTGGTCCGGCTCAATCCCGGGTACCACGGCCAGTTGCGCCGCTCCGCCCGCCGGCTGGGGCTGCCGGACGGCGGTGCCGGGTGCCGGGTGCTGGACCTGGGGTGCGGCACCGGCGCGTCCACGGCGGCGCTGGCCGCGACGTTCCCCGGCGCGGACATCGTCGGGGCCGACGCCTCGGCGGGCATGCTGCGCCGGGCGCGGGCCAAGCCGTGGCCGGCCCGGGTGCGCTTCGTGCACGCCCCGGCGGAGGAACTGGGCCGCGCGGGGCTGCCGGGCCCGTTCGACGCCGTCTTCGCCGCCTACCTCTTCCGCAATCTGTCCGACCCGGACCCGGTCCTGGGGACGGTACGCGGGCTGCTGGCGCCGGGCGGCCGCCTGGCGGTGCACGAGTACGCGCTCAGCGGCCGGCGGGCCGACCGCCTGGTGTGGTCCGCGGTCTGCCGGGGTGTCATCCTGCCGCTCGGCACGGCCACCGGCGACCGGGCTCTCTACCGCCACCTGGGGCGCAGTGTCGCCGTCTTCGACACCGCGCCGGCCTTCGCCGCCCGGCTGGGCCGGGCCGGGTTCGACCGCGTCCGCGTCCTGCCGCTGCCCGGCTGGCAGACGGGCATCACCCACACCTTCCTGGCCCGCCGTCCGCCCGAGCGCCCGGGCGGTGCCCGGTGAGCGGGCGCGGCGGCGCCCGGCGGCCGGGCAGGGACCGGCGCGCGCGGCTCCTCCCGCCCCGGCCGGGGCGGGAGCGGATCACCGGCGGACCGCCGTCCGTGGCGGTGGTCGGCGGCGGCATCGCCGGGCTGGCCGCGGCCACCGTCCTCGCCGAGCGGGGCGTACGCGTGGTGCTGCACGAGCGCGAGCCGCGGCTCGGCGGCCGGGTCTCCGGCCGGCCGGTCACTCTGGCGGACGGCACGCGGGCGACGATGAGCCGCGGCTTCCACGCCTTCTTCCGCCAGTACTACAACCTGCGGAGTCTGCTGCGCCGGGCCGATCCCGCGCTGGAGACGCTGACCGCGCTGCCCGACTACCCGCTCCGGCACAGCAGCGGCCTGTGCGACGGCTTCCGCCGCGTTCCGCGCACTCCCCCGTGGAACGCCCTCGGTTTCGTCGCGCTGAGCCCCGCCTTCCGGCCCCGGGACCTGCTGACCCTGCGCCCCTCGGCGGCGCTGCCCCTGCTCGACGTCCGCACCGGCCGCGTCCACGACCGGCTCGACCACGTCAGCGCGCACGACTTCCTGGAGGCCCTGCGCTTCCCCGCCGCCGCGCGGCACCTGGCGTTCGAGGTGTTCTCCCGCAGTTTCTTCGCCGATCCCCGCGAGCTGTCCGCCGCCGAGATGGCGCTGATGTTCCACATCTACTTCCTCGGCTCCAGCGAAGGGCTGCTCTTCGACGTTCCGCGCGAGCCGTATCCGCAGGCGCTGTGGGACCCGCTCGCGCGCCACCTGGCCGGTCTCGGGGTGACGGTGCGCACCGCCGCCCCCGTGGAGGCCGTCCGTCCGCGCCGCGACGGCGGCCACGACGTGGTGGACGCCTGCGGTGCGCGCCGCTACGACGCCGTCGTCCTCGCCCTGGACGTCGACGGCCTGAGAACGCTGGTGGGCCGCTCGCCGGAGCTGGGCGACGCCGAGTGGCGGGCCCGGGTGGCCCGGCTGCGCACCGCGCCCCCATTCCTGGTGTCGCGGCTGTGGCTGGACAAGCCGGTCGCCCCCGGCCGCCCCGGTTTCCTCGGCACCAGCGGCTACGGCCCGCTGGACAACGTCAGCGTGGTCTCCCACTGGGAGGGCGAGGCGGCGCGCTGGGCCGCGCGCTCGGGCGGCTCGGTCGTCGAACTGCACGGCTACGCGCTGCCCCCCGCGACCGCGCCGGACACGGCGGCCCGGGAACTCGCCGAGCAGTTGCACCGCGTGTATCCGGAGACCCGTGAGGCACGCGTCGTGGACGCCCGCCACGAGTACCGGGCGGACTGCCCGCTGTTCCCGGTGGGCGGCTACCGGGACCGGCCCACCGTCCGGACGCCGGACCCGGCGGTCGTCGTCGCCGGCGACCTGGTGCGCACCGGTCTGCCGGTGGCGTTGATGGAGCGGGCCGCCACCTCAGGTTTCCTGGCCGCCAACACCCTGCTGGAGCGGTGGGACGTGCGGGGCGAGGTGCTGTGGACGGTCCCCGACCGCGGCCGCTCGGCGCTGCTGCGCGCCCTCGCCCGGCAGGGGCCGCCGAAGACGGGAGCACGACGGCGGGGGCGCAGCTGAGGAGAGCGCGCGCCTGACCCCCCGGTCCCGGGCGCGCGGCCCGGGACCGCCCCGGAACCGCGCCTACCCGTCCGGCTCCTCGTCCGGCTTCTCCTCCGTCTGCTCGGCGGCCCTCTCGCCGGTGTCCGGCACCGTCCCCGTCCGCTGCTCCGCCGCCCTGCCCGTCTTCCCCTCCGTCCTCTCCGCCCTCTTCGTGAAGGCCGCCCGGTCGGCCCGTCCGCCCGCCCCCAGCGGTCCGGTGGCGCTCAGCTCCCCGGCGTCCTCCAGCCGGGGCAGGTCGCGGCGGGTCCGGCGCAGCACCACGGGCGGCATGGCCGTGCGCACCACCTGTGCCGCGCGCAGCCAGGCGGGTACGTAGACGGTCGTACGGCGGCGTTCGACGGCGCGGGCCAGCCGGACGGCGACCGCGTCCACGGGCGAGACGCCCCGGGCGGGCGGCGGCATGCGGACGCGCAGGGCGTGCAGGCCCGGGTGCCGGTCGGCGTCGCGGATCATCTCGGTGTCCGTCCAGTGCACATAGGCGATGCCCACGCCGATGCCGAGGTGCGCCACCTCGGCCCGCAGCGCCTGGGCGAAGGCTTCGGCCCCTGCCTTGGCGGCGCAGTAGGCGCTCATCAGGGGGGCGGCGCCCAGCGACGCGGACGAGGCGACCTGGAGGTAGTAGCCCGCCGTGCCGGTCAGGTCCGGCAGGAACGCCCGCGCGGTCTGCGCGCTGCCCGTGAGGTTGACGTCGATGACGCGGCGCCACAGGGCCGGGTCCGAGGTCGCGAACGGGCCGCCGGTCGCGATGCCCGCGTTCGCCACCACGGCGGAGGGGGGACCCAGGCGCCGGCGCACCTCGTCCGCCGCGGCGTCCAGCGCCGCGGTGTCGGTGACGTCCACCTCCCAGGTCAGCGCGGTGGACGGCACGGTGGCCGCCACCGCGTCCAGGAGGGGCTTCTCGTGGCCTAGCAGGGCGAGCCGGGCGCCGCGGCGGGCCAGCTCCAGGGCCAGCGCCGCCCCGATGCCGCGGGCGGCTCCGGTGACGACGACGGTCCGGTCCCGCAGGGGGCCGTGCGCCGCCGGCCGCCCGCTCACCGTCTCGTTCCGGTGCGGTCGCGGGCGGCGAGCATCCGCTGGAGCCGGGTACGGCCCGGGGGGAAGTGCCGGCGCAGCGCGGCCCGCGCGGCGTTGGCGCCGGGGGCGCCGTGCACGCCGCCGCCCGGGTGGGCTCCCGCGGAGGCGAGGAACAGGCCCGCCACCGCGGTCTCCGGCCGCCCGGTGCCGGGTACGGGGCGGAAGAAGAGCTGCTGGTGGAGGGCGGTGGTGCCGCCGTTGATGGCGCCGCCGCGCAGGTTGGCGTCCAGGGACTGCAGCGTGGGCGGGGCCAGGATGCGGCGGGCCCGCACGAGCTGCCGGAACCCCGGGGCGAACCGCTCGACCTGCCGTTCGACCCGGTCGGCCATGATCTCCTGTTCCCTGGCGTCCCAGCGTCCGGTGATGCCCTCCTCGCCGGCGTCGGCCCGGATGTCGTGGGGGATGTGGGTGTAGGCCCACGCCGACTCGGTGCCCCGCGGTGAGCGGCACGGGTCGGCGGTCGTCATCTGCCCGAACAGGGTGAAGGGCCGGTCGGGCACCTGACGCATCGCGATCTGGGCGGCGAACCGGGTCAGCTCGTCCACGCCGTCGGCCAGGTGCACGGTGCCGGCCCGGGCCGCGTCCTCGGCCTTCCACGGCACCGGGCCGTCCAGCGCCCAGTCCACCTTGAAGGTGGCGAAGTCCCACTGGAAGCGCTCGAGGTCGTCCAGCACCTGCGCGGGCAGGTGCTCGGGCTCGACGAGCCCCCCGTACAGGTCGGGAACGGACACGTCCGCGAGCACGGCGCGGCGCGCGGGAACGGTCTCGCCGTCGGCGGTGCGCACCGCCACGGCGCGCCGGTCGCGGACGACGACACGGCTGACGCGCTGTCCGCAGCGCAGGGTGCCGCCCCGGGCGCGCAGTCGGCGCACCAGGGCGTCGGTGAGGGCGCCGGAGCCGCCGACCGGTACGGGGAAGCCGTACGTCTGTCCGAGCATGGACATCAGCCAGCCGTAGCCGCCGCTGCCCGCGGCCTCCGGGGCCAGGTCGGCGTGGAGGGCGTTGCCGGCCAGCAGCAGCCTGCCGCCCGCTCCCCGGAACTCCTCCTCGCCCAGGCGCCGCACGGGCAGCACCAGGGAGCGCGCCAGCCGCAGCCCGCCCGCGCTGCGCAGCCGGGCGGCGAGCCGGGCGGTGGCCCGGACCGGCGGGAAGGGCGTGAACAGGGCGTCCAGGATGTCGGGGCGGAGGCTCTCCCACACCTCGTACAGGCGCCGCCAGGCCGCTCCGTCCCCGGCGGCGAAGCCCTCCAGGGAGTCGGCGGTGGTGTCGACGCGGCGGTCGAGGACCGCGCACGTGCCGTCGCCGAGGGGGTGGGCGAGGACGTGGGGGGCGTGGCTCCACCGCAGGCCGTGCTCGGTCAGGCCGAGGCCGGCCAGCACCGGGGAGGCGGCGGCCAGCGGGTAGAAGGAGCTGAACACGTCGGAGACGAAGTCCGGGTCGACGCCGCTGTCGTGCCGCACGGCTCCGCCGGGCTCGGGCTGCGCCTCCAGGACTTCCACGCTCCACCCGGCGTCCGCCAGCAGGTTCGCGGCCACCAGCCCGTTGGGCCCGGCACCGATCACGACGGCGTCAGGCATGGCCGGCCTCCGGGCCCGCGGCCACCGTTCCCTCGCCCTGCGCGGTTCCCGGGTGCGGGTCCCGGGCGTCCCGGGCCTCGCAGAGCCGGGCGAGCCGGGACAGCATGGCGCGGTGCCGCAGCTGGATCAGCGCCTCCAGGCCCGCGTTGTGGACCAGCCCGCCCGCGCCGCGCAGCGGGTGCTCGTCGACGATCACCAGGCAGTCCTCGCCCCAGGACCGCAGCTCGATGGCGATCCGGGCGGTGCCGAGCAGCCCGGCGTGAGCCTCCAGCTCCAGGGCGGCGCCCGCCACGCACCGTCTGACGACCGTCTCGTTGGTCATCCGCACGGGGCCCAGGCGCACCTCGTACTCGATCGTGGCGCCGAGCTCGGGCCACCGGCCCCGCTTCGGGCGGGACGCCGACGTTCCCACCACCCACTGCGCGTACCGGCTGCCGTCCGCGATGACGGACCAGACCGCCTCCGGACTCGCCTTGATCAGATGGTGACGGACTGCCACGCACGCCTCCCGGTTCTCGAAGGTGCCACTGCGACACCCGCTCTGAGTGCCCCTTCCGGGCGGGCCCAACCGGTTCCCCCGGGGGACGGCCCGGTGCGCGTGTCCACCGGGGTGCCGGCGCGCGGGCACGGCCCCCTCCTGGCCGCGGGCGGCGGCGGAGCCGGGCCCGGCGCGGTTACCGGAGCGGCCCGCGCGCGGCAGACATGACAGGACCGGCCCGGGGCCGTGCCGGAACGACCGGCACGGACGGCGGCCGGGGATGTGGAGGAGGTTGTCCGACGCCCGGGGAGCGGGACCGCGGCCCGGAACGGGCGGTGACCGCGATCGCGGCCCTGCCGCCCGGGTGGGACGCCGCCGAGCATGCCGCGTCCGGCCTGTGGCGGCTGCCCCGGGCCGCCGAACGCCGTGGAGCACGTCCTGCGCGAGGACGGCGCGGCCCTGCGGGACCAGGGGGTGGGTGATGGTGCGGACCCGGGTCGCCGGGGAGATCTCCCCGGGACGGGACCGGACCCGGGAGGCGGCCGTCCGGCTGGCGCGCGGCGGGGCGGACCGGGCCGCATCCGCCCGGGTGACCGGCGGCCTGGCGTGGCGGGCGCGGGCCGCGGGCCGCCGCGCGCTCGTCTTCCTCACCGCCGCCCATGTGGCGGGGGCGGACCCGGGCACGCCGTTCGGGCGCGGCCTGTGGCACAGCTTTCCGCCCACCCTGCGGTACGGCTTCCGGTGCGGTGCCACCGAGGAGTTCTTCTCCCGGGGCCCCGCCGACCGCCCGGGCCTGGACCCGGACCCCTACAGCGTCGCCCTGTGCGCCTTCGTCCTGCTGGGCGCCGTGCCGGCCGCTGCCGTGCCGCCCGCGCCTGTCCGGCGGGCGGGGCCGTCTTCGGGCTCCCGCGCCCCGGTCGCCCATGGTGCCGGCGGCCCGCACCCGGCGGGCGGCCGGCGGCACGGCGGCCTCCGGACACGGCTCCCGGCTCCGGTCCGGGCGCGGACCGGACGTACCCTCAGCAGCCGCCCGCTTCCGGGGCCTCGGAGCCGGATGCCGCCGTCAGGCGGCGATAGGCGGCACGGGCGTGGGCCACGCGGGCCAGGGCGGTGCCGGCCAGGGCGGCGGCGAGCAGACAGCCGAGCCAGACCACGTCCCGCCGCCCGGCCCAGGTGAGCGTCCCGGCGGGCGGAATGGCGAAGCCGTTGAGGGAGAGCCAGCACAGCAGCGCGATGCCGGGAGCGGCCGTGAAGCGGGCGCACAGTCCGAGCGCGGCGGCCAGCAGGGACAGCACGGTCAGGGCGAGGACGGTCCGGCCGGGACCGGCGATGCTGTTGACGACGGCCACCAGGGCCAGCGCCCCGCCGAAGGCGGCCGCCCACACCAGGGGAGCCGCGGCCGGTTCGGGAACGGGCCGCGCACCGCTGCCCAGGGGTGCCCACTCGATCACGTTGACGGCTCCTTCCGCTCCCGGGGCAACCCCCACCAGGGCATCGCTCCCCGAACCTGCGGGCCGATTGTCCCACCGCGGCGCCGGCCGCGGTGAGGTCGGGGTCGGACACCGGCGGCGTACCGGGGGCCCGCCTCGGACCGTGCGGCGGGCACCGTCAGCGGTACGGGTCGAACCGCTCCACGCCGATGCCGGCCAGGACCAGTCCGGCGGCCAGCAGCAGCCCGTGGGGCAGGGCCACTCCCGCGGCGACCGAGGCGAGGGCGGCCGTCAGCGCCCACCAGGCGCCGGTGCGCCGGTACTCGCGGGGCCGGATGGGGCGACCGCGCCGGAACCCGCGGGCGAACCGGGGATCGTCACGCTCGAGCTGCGCGGCCAGAGCGAGCAGCCGTTCGTCGTCGTACGGGCGCATGGCTCCCTCTTCCCATGTCCGCCACTGGGGGAAAGCGCACGGAAGGCCGGACAGGTGAAGTGTCAACGCCCTTGGCCGGTCCGGTAGTTCCCGACCGCGCGGAGGTGCGGCCGGATCGCGCCGGCGGTACGACGGCACGCGTCGCGTCCCGTCCCGCCCGGCCGGGGCGCACGGCCGCTCTCCCTGCCGCCTCCGCCCTCGTGCCCCCCCGAGGGCGACCGTCACCGCTCGGCGCCCCCCTGCGCCGGAGCGGCCTTCCCGTAGGGGGCGAGGGCGGGCACGACGGCGGCCGGGCCCCGCTCGGGGAGCGGGTGCCCGGCCGCCGTCGCGGGCGGGTGTCAGTGCGGCGTGGTGGTCATCAACTCCGCGAACGAGGCCATGCAGTCCGGGCAGTGGCGTGCCCGTTCGGCTCTGGACGCCTCGATGCGGGCGGCGAGCCGCTGCCCGCACAAGGTGGCCGCGGCTTGTTTGGCCATCACGTGCCACACCAATGCTCCGCCCGGCTTTTCCGGGCCCACGCACATCTCGTACATGTTCCGGCCTCCCAAGGTGGACGCCGCCGTCACTGTCCAGGAGACCCCACATTCACCGGGATCAGAAACGTGCAGGGGCCATTCGGGTGACGGGACGCCACGGGCGGCGTCCGTGCGTCACCGTCGGGAACGTCATCCCGTACACACCCGAACACACCCGGACGGATCGAATTCTCTCAGCCATCCGGCCCAAATGGGTGGATCGGTGACGCCGTGTCGGAAAAGGGGGACTAGCTTCGGTTGCTCTGGGCACGCGCTGCGCGACACGCGCAGCCGGAGCCGGACGCGCCCCCGTGTCCCGTTCGGCCACCGCATCCGCACGCGCGCCGACGGGCAACGACCGAGGAAACTGATGGCGACACATACGACTGAACCGATCGCTCCCGTCCCGGCGGCGAAGGGACGCCGTGGCAGGGGCCGCGTGGTCGTCTCCTGGCTGACCACGACCGATCACAAGAAGATCGGGCATCTGTACCTGATCACGTCGTTCGGGTTCTTCCTGATCGGTGGACTGCTGGCGATGGTGATCCGGGCGGAGCTGGCCCGGCCGGGCCTGCAGCTCGTATCGGCCGAGCAGTACAACCAGGCGTTCACCATGCACGGCACGATCATGCTGCTGCTGTTCGCCACCCCCACGTTCGCCGGGTTCGCCAACGCGATCATGCCGTTGCAGATCGGCTCGCCCGATGTCGCCTTCCCCCGGCTGAACATGTTCTCGTACTGGCTGTTCCTCTTCGGCGGCCTGATCGTCCTGAGCAGTTTCCTCACCCCGCAGGGCGCCGCGGACTTCGGCTGGACCGCCTACACCCCGCTCAGCGGCGGGGAGCGCACCCCGTACGTGGGCGGCAACCTGTGGGTCATGGGCCTGGCGCTGTCCGGGTTCGGCACCATCCTGGGCGCGGTCAACTTCGTCACCACCATCATCTGCATGCGGGCCCCCGGGATGACCATGTTCCGCATGCCGCTGTTCACCTGGAACGTGCTGCTCACCTCGGTGCTGGTCCTGCTGGCCTTCCCGGTCCTGGCCGCCGCACTGTTCGCGCTGCAGGCCGACCGCCAGTTCGGCGCCCACGTCTTCGACCCCGAGAACGGCGGGTCGATCCTGTGGCAGCACCTGTTCTGGTTCTTCGGCCACCCCGAGGTCTACATCCTGGCCCTGCCGTTCTTCGGCGTGATCACCGAGATCATCCCGGTCTTCTCACGCAAGCCGATCTTCGGTTACATGGGCCTGGTGGGCGCCACCATCGCCATCACCGGCCTGTCGGTCACGGTCTGGGCGCACCACATGTTCGCCACCCAGGCCGTGCTGCTGCCGTTCTTCTCCTTCATGAGCTTCCTGATCGCCGTGCCGACGGGCGTGAAGTTCTTCAACTGGATCGGCACCATGTGGCACGGGTCCCTGTCGTTCGAGCCGCCCATGCTGTGGGCGGCCGGCTTCCTCGTCACCTTCCTCTTCGGCGGGCTGACCGGCGTCCTCCTCGCCTCCCCGCCGCTGGACTTCCACGTCACCGACAGCTACTTCGTCATCGCCCACTTCCACTACGTGCTCTTCGGCACGATCGTCTTCGCGATGTTCGGCGGCTTCAGCTTCTGGTGGCCCAAGATGACCGGCACGATGCTGGACACCCGTCTGGAGAAGGTCCACTTCTGGACCCTGTTCGTCGGCTTCCACACCACCTTCCTGGTGCAGCACTGGCTGGGCGCCGAAGGCATGCCCCGGCGGTACGCCGACTATCTGGCCGCCGACGGGTTCACCGCCCTCAACACGATCTCCAGCATCGGCGCCTTCCTGCTGGGCCTGTCCACCCTGCCGTTCCTGTACAACGTCTGGAAGACCGCCCAGCGCGGCAAGAAGGTCGAAGTCGACGACCCCTGGGGCTACGGCCGCTCCCTGGAGTGGGCCACCTCCTGCCCGCCGCCCCGCCACAACTTCGTCACCCTGCCCCGCATCCGCTCCGAATCCCCCGCGTTCGACCTCCACCACCCCGACGTGGCCCAACTGGACGAGAAGGAGAACACCGGCAAGCGCGACGTGATCGACGCGGCGGGACACGAGAGCGACCGGTCGTGAGCACGGGCCGGAGCAGTGACCCGCGGGCCTGCGACGCCTCCGGCCTCGCGGCGGAAGCCGAGGGCTACCTCATGGCACGGGCCCATCTCGACGACGCCCACCGCGAGGCGCGCGCGCTGTGTGCCGCACTGCCCTGGCTGACCACGGCACAGGCCGAGGACCTCAGCCGCCACTACGTCGAGCAGCGCATCGCCCTCGCCCGCCGGCTGCTCCAGGACACGATCCGGCGGGCGGGTGAGCTGCGGCAGGAGTACGAGGCCCGCTACCGGGCCCTGCGCCGCACCCTGCTGCGGCGGCACGCCGCCTGTGCGTCGGTGATGGTGGCCTGCGCCGCGGGCGTCGGAACGGCGGTCTCCGCGCTGGGACGCTGACCGCATCCGCCCGCCCATCCGCCCATGCACCCATCCGCCCATCCGGTCGCACCCGGCCCCGCCCGGCCGGAGCCGGGTGGGCGGGTCCGCGATCGGGGTACTCACGGCGGCATGATGAAGCGCGCGCCGTGGGAAGTCTCCTCGCCGGTACGGCGGGGGTGCTCATGATGACGCTCGGCGAGAAGGCGGAGCAGCGGCCGGCCGGCCGGACTCGCACGTCCCCGCCCGGACGCCGGAGCGTCTCACCGGGGCGCCGGAAGGGCCCGGCCGGCAGCCCAGGCCGGTGGATCTCGCCATGCACGTCGGGCAGGGAGCGCTGCTGGGCGTCCTGCGGTCGGTGATGGCCCACGCCGGGCCGCGCGGGCCGTGGCCGTCGGCGAAGTCCGCCGTGGTGCGGCTGACCGACGACCAGATCCTGGAGAACGAACGCCACCGGGGCCGGCGCCCCGCCGCAGACCTGGCCCCGGTCCGAGGCCGTGGACCTGCTGCACAAGGCCGTCTGCGCCTTCGCCACCGGTGCCGTCGCCGACGCCCTGGCCGCCCGCCGGGGCCCCGGCCCCGGGCAGCGGCACGCGGCACTGCGGCCGGACCGCCGGCCGGACGTGGGGCCGCTGCCCCGCCGCCGGTCCCCCGCGGTGCGGGACGACGAAGGGCACACACGATGAACGAGCGAGCACGCCCGGGGACGCACGGCCACGCCGCGGGCCCGTACACCGGTCCGGCCCTGCTGGGCATCTACCTCAACGACCATCTGGCGGGCGCCACCGCCGGGGCGGAACGCGCCCGGTACCTCGTGCGGTCCTGCGGCGACTCGGCCCTCGGCGCGGCGGTGGCGCCCGTCGCCGCCGAGATCGCCGAGGACCGCGCGACGCTGATCCGCGTGATGCGGCGGCTCGGTGTCCCGGTGCGGCAGTACAAGGTGTACGCCGGGCGGGTGGCCGAGCGGGTGGGGCGGCTGAAGACCAACGGCCGGCTGCTGCACCGCTCGCCGCTGAGCACCCTGCTGGAGCTGGAGGCGCTGCGGCTGGGCGTGCAGGGCAAACAGGCCGGGTGGCGCACGCTGCGCCACCTCGCCGACACCGACGACCGCCTCGACGCCCGGCAGCTGGACGGCCTCCTGGAGCGGGCCCGACGCCAGACGGACACGCTGGAGGAACTGCGCCTGCGGCAGCTGCGGACCGTGTTCCCGGACGCCGGGGGCGGACGCTGACGCCGGCCTCCGCGTCCGCCGCGTCCGCCGCGTCCGCCGCGGCCTGTGCGCCGGTCGCGGAGGTCACGGCCGGTGCGTGTCCCGGTCCGCGGCCGGGACGGTCGGGCCCGCAGGGGTGACCGCCCCGGCGGACCGCCACGGCCGCGGCCGGTTCGGCGCGCCCGTGCCGGGTGTCGGTACCGCTGGCCGAGCCGGGTGTCAGTACAGCTTGGCGACGGCCGTGGCCGTGGTGGCCCGGAAGCCGGCCACCGGGGCGTCCTCGAAGGTGCCCATCTGGGCCCACCGCACGACGGTCACGGTCGTGCCGTCCCGTCCGACCGAGAACAGGGCGACGTCGGACGCTCCCCAGGCGGCGGCGGTGTGGAGCCCGTAGAGGTCGGCGCCCTCCTCGACGTCCACCCGCCCGAAGTACCTCCCGGTCGCGGTGGTGTCCGGGTGCTGCTCCATGAGCTCGCCCGCGCACTGCGCGAGATCCCGGCGGAGCAGGGCCGCGAACGCCGCCGCCCGCCGTTCGTCCCGCTCCACCACCGTGACCTGCACGGCGCCGGTGTCGTACTCGGTCCAGTACGCGCGGTGGGCGGCGATCGAGGGCAGAGCGTCGCCCACGCACACCGGCAGCGGGTCGGGCCGGCCGGCGGTGACCGGCCCGGCGTACCAGCCGGAGGACGGGTGGGGCGGCAGCTCGGACGGGTCGAGGAAGCGGGGCGTGCCGGAGGCCGGGGTCCCGGCGGCGGCCGGGGCGGCGCCGAGGACGGCACCGGCCAGGGCGGCCAGCGCGGCGGCGGCGAGCCGGGCGGATCGGGTGCGGACGGGCATGGTGGAGTCCCCCATTCGGTCGTCCCACGGTGTGGGCCGGGGCGGGCCGGCGCCCCGCGCCGTGTGTTTCCCCGCCTCGCCCCGTACGACCCGTCAGGGGGCCGGAACGTTGCCCGCCCGGCCCGTCATGGTTCCGTCCTGTATGTCACCGTCGTGTGACCGCCGCACCGGAGCCCTCGACTCCACCGGACGGGTCAGCCGGCCGCGTTCTCGACGCGCAGGCGCACCTGTTCCTCCAGACGGCTCAGGCTGCCGTCGAGGGCGTCGAGCACCTCCTGGCGGCCCGGGTCGTGGCTGTCGTCGAAGAACGACAGGTGCACGGTGACCTCGCTGGCCCCGCTGCCGACGCCGGCCACCTGGAGCCAGCCGGTGTAGCTGCCCTGCTCACGGGTGCCCCACTCGATCCGCATCTGCTCGGGGCGGGCGCGCAGCAGCGCGGAGGTGTCCTGGTCGGTCCGGTCCTCGTGCACGGTGACGGCGGGCGGGTCCTCGACGCGCACGTGCAGGGCGTCCGGGAGCCAGGTCTCCATCTGGTCGACGTTGGCGGCCTGGTCGAAGACCTGCTCGGGCTGGGCGGGCATGGTGCGGGAACGCTCGTACTCGGTCATGCGGCACCACTCCTCGATGGGGTTCCGTGGGTCGGACTCGGGGCTCGTCGGCGGCTCGGGGGGCGCGGCTCGGGGGTCGCGGTGACCCAGGAGTCGCCGGAGCCGTGGGTGACTCAAGGGTCACGGGTGACCCGTCGCCGTGCACCCGCGCCGTCCGAGGGGACGCGTGCCCGGAATGCCGCGGACGAAGCACGGCGTGCCGCCGGGCGGCTCGCCGGGTGCCCGCTCGGGCCGGTGGCGGCCTGCCGGGCGCGTGGACGCGCGGCACCGGGCGCACGGTGAAAGACTGCTGGGACAACGTGCTCCATCACGCCGGTTCGCGACGAGAGGAGACGACGCGACGATGCCCGAGGCGAGCGGAGAAGGGCTGCACGAGTTCCTCGCCGATCCGGCCCACCTGACACTGGACCTGCCCGCCGCCGTGACGCGCTGCGCCAAGGCCCTCGGACTCCAGCACGCCGTCGTCTACCTGGTGGACCTGCAGCAGCGCCACCTCGTCCCCGAAACCGACGTCGCGACCCCGCTCCCGGTGGACGGCTCGCTGGCGGGCTGGGCGTACCGTACGCAGGCCCTGCGGGTGGAGGAGTCGGACTCGGGCGGGATCATCGCCTGGCTGCCGCTGCTGGACGGCGCGGAGCGGCTCGGCGTGCTCGCGGTGCACGAGACGGCGCTGACCTCCACCTCCCTGTGCCGCGGCAGGGCCCTCGCCTCCCTCCTGGCGATGATGATCACGTCGAAGCGGGCGTACGAGGACTCGTTCGTCCAGCACACCCGCACGGCCCGGATGCGGCTGCCCTCCGAGATGCTCCGGGCGTTCCTGCCGCCCCGCACCATCGGCAACGACCGCGTCGTGTCGACGGCCGTCCTGGAACCGGCGTACGAGCTCGGCGGCGACGCCTTCGACCACTCGCTGGGCCGGACGGCCCTGCACGTCTCCGTCATCGACGCCATGGGGCACGACCTCGCCTCCGGGCTGACCAGCGCCGTGGCGCTGGCCGCCTGCCGCAACGCCCGGCGCAACGGGGCCGAGCTCTCCGAGCTCGTCGACGCCGTCGACGGCGCCTTGGCGCAGTGGCTCCCGGAGCAGTACTGCACCGCGGTCTTCGCCCAGCTCGAACTGGCCGAGGGCATCCTGCGCTGGTACAACTGCGGGCACCCGGCCCCCTTGCTGCTGCGCGACAGCCAGGTGGTCACCGACGCCCTGGAGTACGACGCCGATCCCCCGCTCGGCATGCCCTCACGGCTGGCCGACGCGCCCCGCCGGCTCCACGAGTTCCCGCTGGAGCCCGGTGACCGGGTGCTGATGTACACCGACGGGGTCACCGAGGCCCGGACGCGGGAGGCCCAGTTGTTCGGGCTGGAGCGGTTCGCGGACTACGTCATCCGGGCGACGGCGGGCGGCGAACTGGCGCCGGAGACGCTGCGCCGCCTCATCCACTCCATCCTGGACTCCCAGACCGGGCAGTTGCGGGACGACGCGACGATCCTGATGTTCGAGTGGCGGCCCCCCGCCTTCTGAGTCCGTCCCCCGCGCCGCCGGGGCCGTCCCCCGCTCGCTGAGGCCGCCGCCCGGTGCGGGGCGCGGTTCAGATCGCGTGCCCCCGCGCCCGCAGCCAGCGGTGCACGGTGTCCTTGTCCGCCGGGGTGATCCGGACCGGGCCCTCGACGTGCGGGCCCTCGTCCTCGTTGAACGCCGTGTCCGTAACCCGGGCGGTGACCCACGTGGCCAGGTCCTGCGCGGCCCGGTCCGGCAGCGCACCGCGCTCCCAGCCGGCGCGGGCCTCGCGGGCCGCGGCACGGTCGTGCCGTTCGGTCTCCGCCAGCCACGCCGCCACCAGCCGCTCCACGGTGCGGCTTGCCCGGTCGCCGGTCCCCGTCCCCTGCCTGTCGTTGTCGTCCATGGCGCACGAGTGCCCCGAACCCGCGCCGGCTCCCCTGCCGCGTGCCCGAAGCCGTGCCGCGGGGCCCGTGTCGAGGCGAGCGCGCCGGGTACCTGGATGGCACCGTCACGGCCTCCGGCGCCGGGCTTTTCCGGGGCCGACCGGAGGACGCATGGTCCGGAAAGGGGAGAAGCAGATGACGCAGCACGCCGACGACAACGCTCTCGACCAGCGCGCCGGCGTTCCCGAGCTCCGTCTGGCCGCGGGGGATCCCGAGCTCGTCCCCCAGAATCAGGTGCTGAAGGACGATCTCCCCCTCGATCGCAACCAGGCGATCCTCCAGGCGGCCAAGCAGGTCGGCGCCATCCTGAAGAAGGCGGAGCATCCGTTCGCCCTGGCGGGCAGCGTCGCCGTGTACGCCCACGGCGGCACCCAGAACCTCCAGCACGACGTCGACTTCTGCATCCGTCCGGAGGACGCCGGGGCCGTCGCCGCCACCCTGCGCCAGGCCGGTCTGACGGTCTACACCCCGCCCGAGGACTGGCTGCTGAAGGCGGTCTGCCTCGGCCAGCAGGTCGACCTCATCTTCGAGCTGGCCCACGAGCCCGTCACCCGGGAGATGCTGGACCGGGCCGAGGAGCTGTCGGTCGACTCGGTCCTGATGCCGGTGCTGTCGCCGACGGACCTGGTGCGGAGCCTGCTGGCGGCGTTCTCGGAGCACCACTGCGACTTCGGCGCGGTGCTGCCCATCGCCCGCACCCTGCGCGAGAAGATCGACTGGGACGAGGTGCGCCGCGCCTGCGGGGACGCGCCCATGCCCGCCGCGTTCTTCTTCATCCTGGAACGGCTGGAGATCATCCCGCCGCACGGCCGGCCGGAGGAGGACCAGCGATGAACGACCCCACCACCCACGGCGCGTCCGCTCCGGCCGGATCGGAGCCCGCCGCCGGCAACGTCGATTACCGCATCGCCCACCTGCGGGACCGGCTCGCCGCCGAGGAGCTCGGTGAACTGGGGGTGCGGGCCGAGGTCCGCGCCGGAGCGGTCGCGGTCACCGGCACGGTGCCCTCCGCGCAGTGCCGCGAGACGCTGCTGCGGATCGTGCACGAGGAGCTGGCCGGACTGACCGTGCACAGCGACATCGTGGTGGCGGAGACCACCCGCCCCGACCATGCGGAGGAGCTGTGATGATGCGCGTCGCCGCCGTCGGAGACATTCACATGGGCCCGGACAGCCAGGGGCTGCTGCGGCCGGCCTTCGAGACCCTGCCCGACTGCGCCGACCTGCTGCTGCTCGCCGGAGACCTGACCCGGCACGGCACACCGGAGGAGGCCCGGGTGGTGGCCCAGGAGGTGCGTGACCTGCCGGTGCCGGTGGTGGCGGTCCTCGGCAACCACGACCACCACGACGAGCAGCCCGAGAAGGTCACCGCGATCCTCCAGGACGCCGGTGTCACCGTCCTGGAGGGCGAGGGCACCGTCGTCGAGTGCGGCGGGCGCCGCCTGGGCATCGCCGGCACCAAGGGCTTCGGCGGAGGGTTCGTGGGCCGGAGCGCGGGCGAGTTCGGCGAGCCGGTGATGAAGGAGTTCGTCCGCACCACGCGCCGCTCGGCGGACAGCCTGCGCGGCGCGCTGGAGGCGCTGGGCCGTCAGGGCTGCGACGCCCGCGTCGCGCTGACGCACTTCTCCCCCGTGGCCGACACCCTCGCCGGCGAACCGCCGGAGATCCATCCCTTCCTCGGCAGTTACCTGCTGGCCGAGGCGATCGACACCGCCGGAGCCGACCTCGCCGTGCACGGCCACGCCCACCTGGGGACCGAGCACGGCATGACGGCCGGCGGGGTGCGGGTGCGCAACGTGGCCCAGCCCGTGATCCGCCGGGCCTTCAACGTCTACCGGCTGTCGGCGGACTGACGGCGGGCCGGTGCGGCCACCGGCGTCAGGGGCGGTCGGGCTGGTCCGTGGTGCGCCCGAGGTAGACGAGCGGACCGGGGTCGGGGACGTCGATCTCGTGGAAGCCGAGCCGGTCGTAGAAGGCCCGGGCCCCCGTGTTGACGGTCACCATGCCGAGATGGACGGCGGGAACGCCACGGTCCCGCAGGGCGCGCAGGAAGGTCCGCATCAGGGCGCGGCCGAATCCCCGGCCCTGCCACGCGGGCAGCAGGTCGATGTGCAGATGGGCCGGGTAACCGGCCAGTTCGGACAGGACCATCCGCTCGGGACGGTGCAGCAGATCGGCCATCATCTCGTCGGGGGTGCGCGGCGGGCCCTCCGGTGCCGGGTAGCGGTCCGCGACCAGGGGCAGCCACTTGGCGCGGAACGCCTGCGCGAAGTCCGCGGTGTCCGCCGTGCCGAGGATGTAGCCGACGGCCCGGCCCGCGCCGTCGTCCAGGACGAAGCCCAGCTCCGGCTCCAGATGGACGTACGGGGTGGCGAAGATCAGCGGCAGCAGGCCGGGGTCGGCGTAGACGGGGCGGCTGTCCTGCCCGTTGTGCGCGGTGCGGATGCAGACGTCCTCCAGGGCCGGGAGGTCCTCGGGACGGTAGGGGCGTACGGCGGGAGACGAGGTCATCGCGCCATCCTGCCCGCCGTCGGCCCGCGCCTCAAGATCTGGCCCGGCCCCGCACGGGACGGGGGCCGTCGCGCCGTGCCGCGGACTCGTCCCCTCGCCCGGGTGCCCTGCGGGTGGCTTTCCGGGACGGGGTGGGGACCGGCGCGTCGGCCGGTGGGCGGACGCCGAATGGCACCGGTGACGCGGGGCACCCGATGATCGCTGTAGGCACGACACCTCGTTCCCCCGAAGCACGACCACCTATGGCACAACATCTCTGGAGAGCGCCATGAGTCTTCTGCGTGTGGCCGGCCGTCCGATGCTGGCGTCGATGTTCATCGCCGGTGGCCTGAACTCCGTCCGCAACCCCGAGGCGGTGGCCCCGGTGGCCGAGCCCGTGGTCCGTCCGCTGACCGAGCGGGTGGGGCTGCTGCCGGACCGTACCGAGCAGCTCGTCCGGCTGAGCGGCGCCGTCCAGGTGGCCGGCGGCGTCCTGCTGGGGATCGGCCGCTTCCCCCGGCTGTCCGCGCTGGCCCTCGCGGCGACCCTGGTCCCCACCACGCTGGCCGGGCACCGTTTCTGGGAGGCCGAGGACGAGGGCGAACGCGCCCAGCAGCAGATCCACTTCCTGAAGAACCTGTCCATGCTGGGCGGGCTGCTGATCGCGGCGGACGACACCGGCAGCGCCCCGTCCCTGCTGTGGCGCAGCCGTCACGCCGCCAAGGACGCGCGGCGGGACGCACGCCTGGTCGGCCGTTCCCTGCGGGCGGCGTGCCGTCCGGGCGCGGCGGGCGGCATCCGGTCGAAGCTGGGCGTCTGACGCCTCCTCTCCCCCTGTCGCTTATACACATCTCCGAGCCCACGA
>NZ_WYCT01000131.1 GCF_011008945.1 Streptomyces harenosi | reverse complement strand
GGTTGCAACCGCGGGCGGCGGACGGGGGCGAGGGGGCGTCCGTACGGTGAAGGCATGCCTGAGACCGTGCAGAGGACGCCGTTCGACCTGGACACCTATCTGAAGCGGATCGGCTGGGAGGGGGAGCGGCGTGCCGATCCGGCGACGCTGCGAGGGGTGCACCTCGCCCACATGCGCTCCATACCGTTCGAGAACCTGGACGCCGTCGGCGGCCGGGCGCCCTCCCTCGACCTCGCCGACCTGACCGCCAAGCTGCTCCACGACCGGCGCGGCGGCTACTGCTACGAGCACAACACGCTGTTCGCCGCCGCGCTCGGGGCGCTGGGCTTCGACGTCACCCGCCTGGCCGCGCGGGTGGTGGTGGGCGCCGACCGCCCGGAGAGCCGTCCGCGTACCCACATGGCGCTGCTGGCCGGCGTCCCCGGCGAGCCGCGGCCCTACCTCGCCGACGTCGGCTTCGGCGCGGTCGGCGCCCTGCTGGAACCGGTGCCGCTGACCACCGGCACCGAGTTCCACGGCGCCGGGCGCCGCCACCGCCTGGTCCACGCGCCGCACCGGGGCCCGCTGGAGATGTGGGTGCTGGAGGCGTTCCGGGCGGCGGAGGGCGACTGGCAGGCGCAGTACGCGTTCACCCTGGAGCCGTTCGAGCACGCCGACTTCGAGGTGATCAACTGGCACATCGCCACCAGCCCGCGGTCCCCGTTCAGCCGCCGCCCCTACGTCCAGCGCACCGCGGCGGACCGGTACCTCCTCCTCGACGGCCGTCTGCTGACCGAGGCCGGCGCCGACGGGACCGTCGCCGAGCGGGAACTGACGGGGGAGGCGGAGGTCCGGCGGGTGCTGGAGGAGGAGTTCGGCATCCGGGTGCCGCAGGGGCTGACGCTGCCGGAGTGAGCGCCCCGGGGGGGCGCCCCGCACGGCGACGCCCTCCCGGTGGTGGCCACCGGGAGGGCGTCGCGTCGCGGGAACCGCGCGGGCGATCCGTGACGAATCAGAGGCGCTCGGGCGTGCGGATACCCAGCAGCGCCATGCCCCGGTGCAGGGTGCGGGCCGTCACGTCGCACAGGAACAGGCGGTTGCCCACCTGCTCGGGCGTCTCCGCCTTCAGGACGGGGCACTTGTCGTAGAAGGACGTGTACAGGGACGCGAGCTGGTACAGGTAGGCGGCCAGCTTGTGCGGGGCGTACTCCGCCGCGGCCTCCGCGACCGTCTCCGCGAAGGCGTCGATGTGCAGGCCCAGGGCGCGCTCGGCCTCGTGCAGGGCCAGCTCCGGGTGGGGCTGGGGGCGGACCTCGCCGGCCTTGCGCAGGATGGACTGGATGCGGGCGTAGGCGTACTGGAGGTAGACGGAGGTGTCGCCGTTGAGCGAGACCATCTGGTCCAGGTCGAACTTGTAGTCGCGGTTCGCCGACGTCGACAGGTCCGCGTACTTCACGGCGCCGATGCCCACCTGGGTGCCCCGCTCGGCGATCTCCTCCTCGGAGAGGTCCTGGGCCTTCTCCCGGACGACCGCCGAGGCGCGCTCGACCGCCTCGTCCAGCAGGTCCACCAGCTTCACCGTCTCGCCCGCACGGGTCTTGAACGGCTTGCCGTCCTTGCCGAGGACGGTGCCGAAGGCGAGCTGGACGGCCTTGACGTCGTCGTTGAGCCAGCCGGCCCGGCGGGCGGTCTCGAAGACCATCTTGAAGTGCAGCGACTGACGGGCGTCGACCACGTACAGCAGCGTGTTCGCCTTCAGGTTGAAGACGCGGTCGCGGATGGCCGACAGGTCGGTGGCCGCGTAGCCGTAGCCGCCGTCGGACTTCTGCACGATCAGCGGGACCGGCTTGCCGTCCGGGCCCTTGACGTCGTCGAAGAAGACGCACAGCGCGCCCTCGGAGCGGACCGCGACGCCGGACTCCTCCAGCAGGCGGCAGGTCTCGGCCAGCATGTCGTTGTACCCGGACTCGCCGACGATGTCGGGGTCGCGGATCTCCATGTCCAGCTTCTCGAAGACGGAGAAGAAGTAGATCTTCGACTCGTCGACGAACTTCTGCCACATGGCCAGGGTGTGCGGGTCGCCGGCCTGGAGGTCGACCACCCGGCGGCGGGCGCGGGTCTTGAACTCCTCGTCGGAGTCGAACAGCTTGCGCGCGGCCTTGTAGAGGCGGTCCAGGTTGGACATCGCCTCCTCGCCGCTGACCTGCGCGTCCTTGTGGTCCAGCTCGTGCGGGTGCTCGTCCAGGTACTGGATGAGCATGCCGAACTGGGTGCCCCAGTCGCCGATGTGGTGGCGGCGGACGACGCTCTCGCCGGTGAACTCCAGGAGCTGCACCACCGAGTCGCCGATCACCGCGGAGCGCAGGTGGCCGACGTGCATCTCCTTGGCCACGTTGGGCTGGGCGTAGTCGATCACCGTCGTGCCCGGCCGCTCGGCGCGCGGCACGCCGAGGCGGCCCTCGGGGTCGGCGGCCCGCGCGGCGAGGTTCTCGGTGATCGCCCGGTCGGCGACCGTGATGTTCAGGAAGCCGGGGCCGGAGACCTCGACGTCCTCGATCACGTCGCCGGTGACCACGTGGGAGACGACCTGCGCGGCCAGCTCGCGCGGGTTGGCCTTGGCCTTCTTCGCCAGGGCGAGGATGCCGTTGGCCTGGTAGTCGGCCCGGTCGCTTCGTCGCAGCAGCGGGTCCGCGCCGGCGGCCTCGGGCAGGGAGGCGGCGAGGGCGGAGGCGAGGTGCTGCTGGACGGAGTCGCTCAGGGAGGTGACCGAGGCCATAGGTAAGGGTGCCGTTCTCCTCGTGGGGATGGATAGACACGGCCAGTATCCCATGGGGGTTAAGCCGTTTTCCCGGTCGCGGGCGCGTCTGGGAGGATGGGGAGGTCAGGGCTTGAGATGGTCAGGACTTTCCACACTCCCCGAGTTCCGAGAATCAAAGAGGACGTGCCGATCGTGGCTCAGAGCACCGAGACCACCGACTGGGTCTCCCGTTACGCGGATGAGGTCATCGCCGAGTCGGAGCGCCGGGCCCCGGGCAAACCGGTCGTCGTCGCGTCCGGGCTCTCCCCGTCCGGGCCCATCCACCTGGGGAACCTGCGTGAGGTCATGACCCCGCACCTCGTCGCCGACGAGATCCGGCGCCGCGGATATCAGGTGCGGCACCTGATCTCCTGGGACGACTACGACCGGTACCGGAAGGTGCCGGCGGGCGTCGCCGGGGTCGACGAGAGCTGGGCCGAGCACGTCGGCAAGCCGCTGACCTCCGTCCCGGCCCCCGCGGGCTCCCCCCACCCGAACTGGGCCGAGCACTTCAAGGCCGCGATGGTGGAGTCGCTGGCCGAGCTGGGCGTCCAGTTCGACGGGATCAGCCAGACCGTGCAGTACACCTCGGGCGTCTACCGGGACCAGATCCTGCACGCGATGCGCCACCGCGGGGACATCGACGCCGTCCTCGCCCAGTACCGGACCAAGAAGTCCCCGGAGAAGAAGTCGCAGAAGCCGGTCGACGAGGCCGAGCTGGAGGCCGCCGAGGGCTCGGGCGCCGCGTCCGAGGACGACGGCAGCTCCGGCTCCGCCGGGTACTTCCCGTACAAGCCGTACTGCGGCAACTGCGAGAAGGACTTCACCACCGTCACCGCCTACGACGACGACTCCACCGAGATGACGTACGCCTGCACCGCGTGCGGCTTCTCGGAGACCGTCCGCCTCAGCGAGTTCAACCGCGGCAAGCTGGTCTGGAAGGTCGACTGGCCCATGCGCTGGGCCTACGAGGGCGTGATCTTCGAGCCGAGCGGCGTGGACCACACCTCGCCGGGCTCCAGCTTCCAGGTGGGCGGCCAGATCGTCGGCATCTTCGGCGGCAAGCAGCCGATCGGCCCGATGTACGCCTTCGTCGGCATCAGCGGCATGGCGAAGATGTCCTCCTCGCGCGGCGGCGTGCCCACCCCGGCCGACGCGCTGAAGATCATGGAGCCGCAGCTCCTGCGCTGGCTGTACGCCCGCCGCAAGCCCAACCAGTCCTTCAAGGTCGCCTTCGACCAGGAGATCCAGCGGCTCTACGACGAGTGGGACCGCCTGGAGGCCAAGGTCGCCGACGGGACGGCGCTGCCGGCGGACGCGGCCGCGCACTCCCGTGCCGTGTGCACCGCCGCCGGTGACCTGCCGAGGACGCCCCGTCCGCTGCCGTACCGGACCCTGGCCTCCGTCGCCGACATCACCGCCGGCCACGAGGACCAGGCGCTGCGCATCCTCGGCGAGCTGGACCCGGAGCAGCCGCTGGCCTCCCTGGAGGAGGTCCGGCCCCGGTACGACAGGGCCGAGGCGTGGATCAACACCCACGTCCCCGCCGACCAGCGGACCATCGTCCGGGACGAGCCCGACACCGAGCTGCTGAAGTCGCTCGACGACCAGGGCCGGGAGTCGGTCCGGCTGCTGCTGGACGGGCTCGCCGACCACTGGTCGCTGGACGGGCTGACCCACCTCGTCTACGGCGTGCCCAAGGTCCAGGCCGGGTTCTCCGCCGACGCCACGCCCAAGGAGCTGCCGCCGGAGATCAAGACCGCCCAGCGGTCCTTCTTCGCGCTGCTCTACCACCTGCTCGTCGGCCGCGACACCGGCCCGCGCCTGCCCACGCTGCTGCTGGCGGTGGGGCAGGACCGGGTGCGCAGGCTGCTCGGCGAGTAGGCCGGCCGGGACCTGCCGAGACGAAGGGGGTGTCCGCCGGGCGCCCCCTTCGCCGTACCCGCCGCGTGCCCGCCGCCGTGCCCGGCGGGTGCCTCCCGGTGGTGTCGGCCGCAGCTCAGGCGATGTGGTCCTCCTCCAGCTCCGCGTTGAAGCGGGCGGAGAACCGGTCCACCAGCAGCTTGGTGTCGGTGTCGGTCAGGACGATGGAGAAGGTCGCCTCGATGTTGTCGCCGAACTCGCGCGGCGTCGGGAAGCTGCCGTTGATCGACTGCTTGAAGACCTGGTAGAACGCCTCCTCGTCCGGCTCGGCGGCCTCGGCGGCCTCGTGGGCCGCGTCGGCCACGTCGGCCACGTCGGCCGCGTCGGGACCGGGGGCCTGAGCAGCCCGGGGAGCCTCCTGCGGGCCGGCGGCCTCGGCGGCCGGGGCGCCGCCGCCCTCGCCCAGCGCGCGGGTGCGGTGCGGGCCGGGCGGGACGGGGAAGCCGCCGGTCTCCTCCGGGGAGGGCTCGTGGAGCGGGGGCTCCTCGTCGTACTGGTCCCAGTACTCCTCCGCCTGCTTCTGCTCCTCGTACCACTGGGCGTACTGCTCGGCCGGGTCGTACGTCGGGTCGTAGCCGCCCTGGTACTCGACCTGGCGGGGCGTGTTGAACCACGGGCTCTGGTCGGCCTCGGGGGCGGGCACCGTCTCGGGGGCGGGCTGCCCGCCCGGACGGCCGCTCCGGTCGCCCTCCAGCTCGGGGCGCCGCCCCGGGGCGGGCACGGCGGCCCCGGCGCGGGCCGGGTCGTGCTGCGGGGCCGGCGGGATCAGCGCCGGTTCGATGCCCGCGGCGGCCAGCCCGGCGGGGGCCGTTTCGGAGAGGGGGACGCCGTAGCGGGCCAGCCGCAGCGGCATCAGGGACTCCACCGGGGCCTTGCGGCGCCAGGCGCGGCCGAAGCGGGAGCGCAGCCGGGCCTGGTAGACGAGTCGTTCCTGCTCCAGCTTGATGACCTGGTCGTAGGAGCGCAGCTCCCACAGCTTCATCCGGCGCCACAGCAGGAAGGTCGGTACCGGGGAGAGCAGCCAGCGGGTGAGGCGGACGCCCTCCATGTGCTTGTCGGCGGTGATGTCGGCGATCCGGCCGACCGCGTGCCGGGCCGCCTCGACGGCGACCACGAACAGCACGGGGATCACCGCGTGCATGCCCACGCCCAGCGGGTCCGGCCAGGCCGCCGCGCCGTTGAAGGCGATCGTCGCGGCCGTCAGCAGCCAGGCCGTCTGCCGCAGCAGCGGGAAGGGGATGCGGATCCAGGTCAGCAGCAGGTCCAGGGCGAGCAGTACGCAGATGCCCGCGTCGATGCCGATCGGGAAGACGTAACTGAAGCTGCCGAAGCCCTTCTTGAGGGCCAGTTCGAGAACGGCCGCGTAGGACCCCGCGAAGCCGATGCCGGCGATGATGACGGCACCGGTGACGACCACGCCGATGAGAACCCGGTGCATCCGTGTGAGCTGCAGTGGCGCGGCCACCCGTACCCCTCCCGTTGCGTGTTCTTGCGCGCAACAGAGTGGCACATGTGTTCAGGGGAACGGGTGGCCGGTCGGTTTCGGCGGTCGCCCTCGACGCCTTTATCCGGCTTGTGCGGACGCTCGGCTGGCGGGGCGTCAGCTCTTCTTCGTGGCCGACTTGGACGACGAGCTGCTCTTGGCGTCGTCGGCGTCGTCGGTCTCGCCGGCCTGGTCGGTGTCGCCGGAGGTGCCGGCCGAGCCCTTGGTGGCCGAGGCGCCGGTCGACGGCGAGCTGCTTGCCTTGCCGTCGGCGTCGTTGGCGTCCACCACGGCGGCCACCGCCTCCTTGGCGGCCTCGCGGGCGTCCTTCATCAGGTCGTCGGCGTCCGGGGTCTTGTCGCCCGCCAGGCCCGCGCCGTTGTAGTCGAGGGTGACGACGACGTTCTCGACCCGTGCGACGACCGTCTGCTGCTTGAAGGTGCCGTCCTTCTTCTTCAGGTCGTAGCGCACGGCGGTGGCCTCGTCGCCGGTCCCGGTGACCGGCTCCGTCTTCACCTTCTGCGCGCCCTCGGCCGCCTGCGCGTCCTGGACCTGCTTCGTGTAGTACTCGTGCGCCAGCTCGTCGCCCGCGCCGCGGGCGACGTCCGACTCGAACCGCAGCAGCGACACGTTCAGCCAGCGGAACTGCGAGCCCTTGACGCCGTTGTCGTCGAGGCTGCTCCAGGAGCAGCTCCCGCGGGTCGAGGTGTCGTCCGAGGTGCCCTCCTTGCCGGCCTTGCCGGCCTTGGGCACCAGATCGCCCAGGGTGTCCTCGGACAGCACCTCGCACGGCTCGGGCAGCTTGGCGTACGCCGCCGGGCGCACCGTCGGGGAGGGGCTCGCGGACGCCGACGCGGTGCTCTTCGCCGCCTTGCCGCCCTCGTCGCCGGAGCCGGAGCCGGAGTCGGAGGAGCAGCCGGCGGCGGCCAGCATCACGGGGACGGCGATCGCGCAGACAAGGGCGCGGGGAAGGCGCTCGGCTCGCCGGGCTCGCTGGGCTCGCTGGTCTCGCTGGGCTCGTCGCTGCATGGTTCCTTCACTCATGACGCTCGTGGTTCCTGCGGTCCGGAACGGGTCCGAGGGGTCACGGTACGCGGTGGGGCGACGGCGCGGGCGCGTGCGGGGCACCCCGCGCGTGCGCGCCCCGGCGGCCCGGGGGCCGGTCAGCCGCTCAGGGCGTCCGCCAGCCGGGCGGCCAGTTTTCGCGCCCTGTCCTGCAATTCCGCGCTGTCCGGGACGACACCCACCGTCGCCGGCTGCTCCGCGTACTCGATGGTCACGATGACGTTGGACGTGCGGAACGCCACAGTCACCGTGCGCTGTTCGGCCGTCGAGCCGGAGGCGTTCAGCTCGTCGTCGAGGAACGCCTCGTCGCCCAGGTCGTCGAGGAGGCGGGGCTGGAGGTCGGTGGACGGGCTGCCGGAGGGGCTCTCCGGGGCACCCTCCGAGGCGCTCCCGGACGCGCCCTGGGAGGTGCCCGGGGAGGCGGCGGAGGACGAGGAGGAGGCGGAGGCGCTGGGGGAGGGGGAGGCGCTCGCGCCGGCGGAGGCGGCCGCGCCGTCCTCGCCGGTGGCGGATGCCGGCCCCGACTCCGGCCCGGTCTCCGACTCCGGCCCGGTCTCCGGTTCCGACTCGGTCTCCGGTTCCGGCGCGGGGAGGTCGGCCGCCTCCGCCTTCGTCGCGAAGACCCGCTCGGCCTCGTTGTCGTCGCTCACCGCCGAGTCGTAGGACACCACCCGTTCGAAGTCGACGAGCAGGTGGTCGACGGCGTCCGCCGACTCCACCTTCCAGCGGCAGCCCACCTTGCGGTCGGTGTCGTAGGTGAGCGTCGCCTCGCCCGCGTACGCCTTCTCGCGCTGTTCCTCGTCCGTGATCTCCGCGATGCCGGGCAGGAGCGAGTCGAGCATCTCCTGGCCGACCGCGCCGCAGGGCTCGGGCAGCGTGCGGTACCTGCCGGGCTCGGCCGCGGCCGTCGCCCGGCCCGAGCCGCCCGGGTTGGCGTCGTCGGTCGTGCCGCCGTCGTCCGGGCCGCCCGTGCAGCCGGCCAGCACCGCCGCGAGGAGGGCGGCGACGCCGGATACGTACGCCTTCCGCTGCACGGTAGGGCTCCTCTCGACGGTGGCCTCGACGGTGGCCGTGTGGTCGGTCCTTCAGTGTCCCTGCTGGTTATTCGCTTGCCGCACGGGGGCGCCCCCTGGAGACAATGTGTATCGCACGCGCTGCCGTGGACGCCGGTCCGCCGTCCGGTTTCTTGGACCCTGGCGCCGGTTTTGCGCATTGGGACTTCTGTTTGTTTTCCGGGGGAATGAGGCCGATATGTCGTACGTGGAGCTGCCGGGCGCGCGGGTGCCGATCCGGATGTGGACCGACCCCGCCTCGGTCGAGGAGGTGGCGCTCCAGCAGTTGCGGAACGTCGCCACGCTGCCGTGGATCAAGGGACTGGCCGTGATGCCCGACGTGCACTACGGCAAGGGCGCCACGGTCGGCTCCGTCATCGCCATGCAGGGCGCGGTCTGCCCGGCGGCGGTCGGCGTCGACATCGGGTGCGGGATGTCCGCGGTCAAGACGTCGCTGACGGCCAACGACCTGCCGGGGGACCTGTCGCGGCTGCGGTCGCGGATCGAGCAGGCGATACCGGTGGGGCGCGGGATGCACGACGACCCGGTCGACCCCGGGCGGCTGCACGGGTTCCCGACGGGCGGCTGGGACGGCTTCTGGGAGCGGTTCGGGTCGGTCGCCGAGGCGGTCCGGTTCCGCGCGGAGCGCGCGGCCCGGCAGATGGGGACGCTGGGCGGCGGCAACCACTTCGTCGAGGTGTGCCTGGACACGGACGGGGCCGTGTGGCTGATGCTGCACTCCGGCTCCCGCAACATCGGCAAGGAACTGGCCGAGCACCACATCGGCGTGGCCCGCCAGCTCCCCCACAACCAGGGCCTGGTCGACCGCGACCTCGCCGTCTTCGTGGCGGACACGCCGCAGATGGCGGCGTACCGCAACGACCTGTTCTGGGCGCAGGAGTACGCCCGGTACAACCGCTCGATCATGATGGCCCTCCTGAAGGACGTGGTCCGCAAGGAGTTCAAGAAGGCGAAGCCCGCCTTCGAGCCGGAGATCAGCGCGCACCACAACTACGTGGCCGAGGAGCGCTACGACGGCATGGACCTGCTCGTCACCCGCAAGGGAGCGATCCGCGCGGGCTCGGGCGACTACGGCATCATCCCGGGCTCCATGGGCACGGGTTCGTACATCGTCAAGGGCCTCGGGAACGACAAGGCGTTCAACTCGGCCTCGCACGGCGCCGGCCGGCGCATGAGCCGCAACGCCGCCAAGCGGCGCTTCACCACCGAGGACCTGGAGGAGCAGACCCGGGGCGTGGAGTGCCGCAAGGACTCCGGCGTCGTGGACGAGATCCCGGGCGCCTACAAGCCGATCGAGCAGGTCATCGACCAGCAGCGGGACCTGGTGGAGGTCGTGGCCAAGCTCAAGCAGGTCGTCTGCGTGAAGGGCTGACGGACCGACCGTCGCACACGCACCGGGGGCGTCACGCCTCCCGGTGCACCTTCGTGTTGGACGCCTGGGCGCGGGGGCGGACGACGAGGAGGTCGATGTTGACGTGGCTGGGGCGGGTGACCGCCCAGGTGATGGTCTCGGCGACGTCGTCGGCGGTGAGCGGGTCGGGGACGCCCTCGTAGACCTTGGCCGCCCGCTCCCGGTCGCCGCCGAAGCGGGTCAGCGCGAACTCCTCCGTCTTCACCAGGCCGGGCGCGATCTCGATGACGCGGACCGGGCGGCCGACGATCTCCAGCCGCAGGGTCTCGGCCAGGACGTGGGCGCCGTGCTTGGCGGCGACATAGCCGGCGCCGCCCTCGTAGGTGCCGTGGCCGGCCGTGGAGGAGACGACCACCACCGTGCCGTCGCCGCTCGCCTCCAGCTTGGGCAGCAGGGCCTGGGTGAGGTTCAGGGTGCCGAGGACGTTCGTCTCGTACATCCGGCGCCAGTCCTCCGGGTCGCCGGTGGCCACCGGGTCCAGGCCGAGGGCGCCGCCGGCGTTGTTGACCAGGACGCCGATCGTCCTGAACGCCGTCGCGAACTCGTCCACCGCGGCCCGGTCGGTGACGTCGAGCTGGTACGCCGTCGCCGAGTGGCCGGCCGCAGTGATCTCCTCGGCGATCGCCTCGATGCGGTCCTTGCGGCGGGCGGTCAGCACGACCCGGTAGCCGGCGGCGGCGAGCTGCCGGGCCGTGGCGGCGCCGATGCCGCTGCTCGCACCGGTGACGACGGCGATGCGGGAGGCGGCGGACGGGGCGGCGGTGGCCATGGGCTGCTCCTCGGATACGGGTACGCGGGTACGGGTTCACGGGCCGGGTGGGGCCCAGGGTAGGCGACGGCCGCGCACGGGGGGCGGGGGCGTCCGGTGACCGGACCGCCGGTGATCATCCGTCGGCGATCGATCCGCCGGGGGCCGGTCCCCGCCGGCGGCTGGTTCGTGGTCGGGGGGTCCGGGTGCGGGCGGTGGGTGCGGACCGCCCGTGCCCACGTCGCCGGTCGTCGGCGGCCCGGTCACCGGCGGTGGTGCGGGGCGGGGGTCCGCCCCGGCCGTCAGCCGCCGTTGCGCGGTGCCCACATGATCACGGCCATGCCGGCGAGGCAGACCAGCGCCCCCGCGATGTCCCAGCGGTCGGGTCGGTAGCCGTCCGCGACCACGCCCCACAGGATCGACCCGGCGACGAAGATCCCGCCGTACGCGGCCAGGATGCGGCCGAAGTGGGCGTCGGGCTGGAAGGTGGCGACGAAGCCGTACGCCCCGAGGGCCAGGACGCCGCCGGCCACCCACAGCCAGCCCCGGTGCTCCCGTACGCCCTGCCAGACCAGCCAGGCGCCGCCGATCTCGAAGAGCGCGGCGACGGCGAACAGGGCGGCGGAGCGGAGGATGAGCATGCGGGCAGCTTCGCACGCGCCCGGTCGCCGGCCGCGGGGCGCCCGCGCCGCCCGTCCGCGCCCCCGTCCGTCGCGGGCCGCCCGCGCCCCGTCGCCTACCCGTCGGCCGCCCGCCCCCCGTCACCGGTCTGCGGGCCGCCCGCGCCCGGCCGCCCGCCGTCCGCGCCTCCGTCCGCCGTAGGCCGTCCGTGTCTCGCCGGCCGCCCGCGCCCCGTCCGCCGTAGGCCGTCCGCGCGCCGTCTGTCACCTGATGGAGGGCGCCTGGCCTCGGCCACGCGTGGGATACATCCGTGAGACGTGACGGATGCCCGCGGTGTGGACCGGTGTCCGCCCCGCGGTGCGGACCGGGAGGGGTGAGCGGTATGACCGACACGGCACGGGAGCGGCTGCTGGACGAGCTGTCCGCCGTCTCCCGCCGGTACCTGGCCTCCTACGCCCTGCTCACCCAGGCCGCCGCCGACCGGCTGGGCCTGCACCCGACCGACCTGCAGTGCCTGAACCTGCTCGTGCTGGAGGACGGGCGGCCGGTGACGACCGGCCGGATCGCCGAGCTGACCGGTCTGACCACCGGAGCGGCGACCCGGCTGGTGGACCGGCTGGAGAAGGCGGGGTACGTGGTCCGGGAGCGGGACGCGGCCGACCGGCGGCGGGTGCTGGTGGCGACGGTGCCGGAGAAGATCGCCGAGTTCCGGCGGATGGGGGAGTGGCTGGGCGACGGCTGGCCGGCGATCTTCGACGATCTCGACGAGGCGCAGCTCGCGCTGCTCATCGGCCATCTGCGGCGGACGGCGGAGTTCGGCACGGTCCAGGCGGCGCGGCTGCGGGCGGGCGGCGACGGCGGCTGACCCCGCTCCCTGCGCGGCGGCTCGCCCGCCTGACGCCCGGGGTGTCCTCGCGGTGCCGTGCGGGGAGTCCCCGCGGTGCCGTTCGGCGGCGGAGGTTCGCGGAATACAACCGGCCGGGGTGCCGTTCGACGGTATAGTTGAACGGTCAACAACTGGAGGTTGAGCGACCATGCAGTTCGGGATCTTCACCGTCGGCGACGTCACGCCGGACCCGACGACCGGCCGTACGCCCACCGAGCGGGAGCGCATCAAGGCCATGGTCGCCATCGCGCTGAAGGCCGAGGAGGTCGGCCTGGACGTCTTCGCGACCGGGGAGCACCACAACCCGCCGTTCGTGCCGTCGTCGCCGACCACGATGCTCGGCTACATCGCGGCGCAGACGCGGCGGCTGATCCTGTCCACGTCCACCACGCTGATCACCACGAACGACCCGGTGAAGATCGCCGAGGACTTCGCGATGCTCCAGCACCTGGCCGACGGCCGGGTCGACCTGATGATGGGCCGCGGCAACACCGGCCCGGTCTACCCCTGGTTCGGCCAGGACATCCGCCAGGGCATCAACCTCGCCATCGAGAACTACGCCCTGCTGCACCGGCTGTGGCGCGAGGACGTGGTCGACTGGGAGGGCAAGTTCCGCACCCCCTTGCAGGGCTTCACCTCCACGCCGCGCCCACTGGACGGCGTGCCGCCCTTCGTCTGGCACGGCTCGATCCGCTCCCCGGAGATCGCCGAGCAGGCCGCGTACTACGGCGACGGCTTCTTCCACAACAACATCTTCTGGCCGGCCGACCACACCAAGCGGATGGTCGAGCTGTACCGGACCCGGTACGCCCACTACGGGCACGGCACGCCCGAGCAGGCGATCGTCGGGCTGGGCGGGCAGGTGTTCATGCGGCGGAACTCGCAGGACGCGGTGCGCGAGTTCCGCCCGTACTTCGACGTGGCGCCGGTCTACGGGCACGGCCCGTCGCTGGAGGAGTTCACCGCGCAGACCCCGCTGACGGTGGGGTCCCCGCAGCAGGTGATCGAGAAGACGCTGTCCTTCCGCGAGTACGCCGGCGACTACCAGCGCCAGCTCTTCCTGATGGACCACGCCGGGCTGCCCCTGAAGACCGTGCTGGAGCAGCTCGACCTGCTCGGCGAGGAGGTCGTGCCGGTGCTGCGCAAGGAGTTCGCCGCCGGGCGCCCGGCCCAGGTGCCGGACGCGCCCACCCACGCCTCCCTGCTGGCCGCCCGGCCGCAGGCCCAGGGCACCGGAGAGGTGGCCGCCCGATGAAGCTCGTCGTCGTCTCGGCGGGGCTGGGCGTCCCGTCCTCCACCCGGCTGCTCGGTGACCGGCTGGCCGCCGCCGCGACCGGCTCGGACACGGCACCGGACGAGATCCGGGTGATCGAGCTGCGCGACCTGGCCGTGGCGATCGCGCACCACCTGACCAGCGGGTTCCCGGGCCGGGAGCTGTCCGCCGCGTTCACGGAGGTGGCCGGGGCCGACGCGGTGATCGCCGTCACGCCGGTCTTCTCCGGCTCGTACAGCGGGCTGTTCAAGTCGTTCTTCGACGTGCTGAGCGCGCACGACCGGGAGGCCCTCGCGGGCAAGCCGGTCCTGATCGCCGCGACCGGCGGCAGCCCCCGGCACGCGCTCGTCCTCGACCACGCCCTGCGCCCGCTCTTCACCCACTTCCACGCGGTCGTGGTCCCCACCGGTGTGTACGCCGCCGCCGAGGACTGGGGCGCCGGGGGACTGGACGGGCGGATCGAGCGGGCCGCGGGCGAACTGGCGGCGCTGGCGCGCGGCACGGCGGCCCGGCCTCCGGCCGGCCCGGCGCCGCAGGTGGTCCCGTTCGAGGAGCAGCTCGCCGCGCTGCGGGCCGCCGGGTGAGAGCGCGGTGAGCTGCCGGGCGGGAGGACGGTGGGCCGCCGGGTGGGAGGACGGTGGGCCGCCGGGTGGGGGCCGGTGAGCCGCCGGGGGGGCCGGTGAGCCACCGGGTGGGAGCCCGGTGGGCCGCCGGGTGAGAGCCCGGTAAGAAGAGCGGCCGGGGGTGTCCGCACCCCGGCCCGCGCGGCGAGCGGCCTTGGCAGACTGGACGCGTGCCCCAGACTGTTCTGCTCGCCGAGGACGACCGCGCCATCCGCCATGCCCTGGAGAGGGCCCTCACCCTGGAGGGTTACGAGGTCACGGCGGTCGCCGACGGCGTCGAGGCGCTGGCGCGGGCCCGGCGCGGCCGCCCCGACGTGCTCGTGCTGGACGTGATGATGCCCGGCATGGACGGCCTCCAGGTCTGCCGGTCGCTGCGCGCGGACGGCGACCGTACGCCGATCCTGATGCTGACGGCGCTCGTGGAGACCCAGGACCGGATCGCCGGTCTGGACGCGGGCGCGGACGACTACGTCGTCAAGCCGTTCGACGTGGAGGAGGTCTTCGCCCGGCTGCGCGCGCTGCTGCGCCGCACCAGCCCGGCGGACGCGGGAGGCTACGGCGCGTTCGGGGACGCCCCGGGGACGCCGCCGCAGTCACCGGGCGGGGCCCAGGCACCGGGCGGGGCCCAGGCACCGGGAGGCGCGCAGGCACCGGGAGGCGCGCAGGCACCGGGAGGCGCGCAGGCACCGGCGCCGGCGGGCGCACCGGACCCGGCCTTGCGGGCGCCCGGGCAGAGCGCCGGGCGGCCCGTCGAGGCGGCCGGGCTGCGCATGGACCCGCAGGCCCGCCGCGCCTGGCGGGGCGAGCGGGAACTGGAGCTGACCCGCACCGAGTTCGAGCTGCTGGCGCTGCTGGTGCGCAACGCGGGCATCGTGCTGGACCACTCCACGATCTACGACCGCATCTGGGGCTACGACTTCGGCCCCGGCTCCAAGAACCTCGCCGTGTACGTCGGCTACCTGCGCCGCAAGCTGGACGAGCCGGGCGCGCCGCAGTTGATCCACACCGTGCGCGGGGTGGGTTACGTGCTGCGGGAGGGCTGAGTGGGCCGCCTGGGCCGGGTCCGCCGGCCGTGGGCCGGATGGCGGACGGCGGCGGGACGCGCGGCGCGCGGGCGAGGGGCCGGAGCGCGTCCGGCCGGGACCGGCCCGGCGGCGACCTCGGGGGAGGGACCTGCGGTGACGGGATCTCCGGGAGCGGAACTCCCGGGTGCGGGATCCCTCGGGACCGGGCGGCAGGCGGCCGGGCGGCAGGCGGCCGGGCGGCGGCCCCGGCTGCTGTCGCTGCGGACGACCTTCGCGGTGTCCTTCGCGGCCGTCACCGCGGTGGTCACCGTCCTCGTCGGCGTGCTGTCGTACAACGCCGCCGCCCGCCTGGTCCGCGTGGACCACGAGACCGTCTTCGCCCAGGTCGTGCAGGACCTGCGCAACGAGGTCCGGGAGACCCGGATGTCCCCCGCCGACTTCTCCTCCAGCGCGCCCGGCCACGATCTGGTGCGCCCGGCCCGCACCGACGTGCAGGTCCTCGGACCGGACGGCACCGTCACCGACGCGTCGAACCCGCGGCTGCCGGTCACCGACGCCGACCGCGAGACGGCGGGCGCCCCCGTGGCCGGCCGGATGGTCCAGCACCGGGACATCGACGTCGGCGACGACGTCTACCGCATCGCCACCGTCGCCCTCGGCGGCGGACGGGGCGCGGTGCAGGTGGCGCAGGAGTTCAGCGACACCGAGGACCTGCTGCGGGCGCTCCAGCGGCGGACCCTGATCCTGATGGCCGCGGTGGTCACCGCCGCCGGGCTCTTCGGCTGGTGGCTGGCCCGGCGCATCACCCGCCGCCTGGTGGCGCTGACCGCCGCCGCCGAGGACGTCGCCCGCACCCGCCGCCTCGGCATCCAGGTCCCGGTCACCGGGTACGACGAGGTCGGCCGCCTCGGCCGCGCCTTCGACCGCATGCTGGGCCGCCTCGCCCAGTCGGAGGAGGACCAGCGCCGCCTGGTCCAGGACGCCGGGCACGAGCTGCGCACGCCGCTCACCTCGCTGCGGACCAACATCTCGCTGCTGCGCCGCATCGACGAACTGCCCCCCGCGGCCCGCGAGGAACTGGTCGCCGACCTCGGCCAGGAGGCCCGCGAGCTGACCGATCTCGTCAACGAACTGGTCGACCTGGCGGCCGGCCAGTCCGACACCGAGCCCCCGCGGGAGGTGGACCTCGCCGAGCTCGCCCGCGAGGTCGCGGTGCTGGTACGGCGCCGTACCGGCCGGAGGATAACGGTCCGCGCGTGCGGCGACACCAGGGCGGTCGGCCGCCCCGGCATGCTGACCCGCGCGCTGTCCAACCTGGTGGAGAACGCCGCGAAGTTCGACCGGGACGGCACGGCGCCGATCGAGGTCGCCGTCGCCGGGCCCGCCCGTCCCGGCACGGTCCGTATCGAGGTCCTCGACCGCGGTCCCGGCATCGCCGACGGCGATCTGGTCCGCGTCTTCGACCGCTTCTACCGCGCCGCCGACGCCCGGTCCCTGCCCGGTTCGGGCCTCGGCCTGTCCATCGTGCGGGAGGTGGCGCTCGCCCACGGCGGAGCCCCGTTCGCCCACCGCCGCGAGGGCGGCGGCTCGGTGATCGGCTTCACGGTGGGCGGGGGCGCCGCGCAGGACTAGGCGGGCCGCACCTCGTCGGGTCCCGCACGCGTGTCCCCCGGCGGAGGCGGAGGCGGCGGCGTCGGCGAGGCGGCCGGAGAGACCGCCGGACAGTTCGGCGGTCAGGGACGCACGCATCACCCGGCCGCGTAATTCCGATAATAGGGTCAATTCTTTCCGCCACTCGGTACCCCGAAAAGCCCTTTTCACGCGGTAGTGCATTCGTTCGGCGATTCCTAGCTTCGGGTGAAGAAGCAGCACCAGCCATCGGCGAACGTCTGGCTTCGTTCCTCCGCCCGGGGAGCCGAACTCCCCTGTGCCGCGAGCCGGTTGGCGGAGTTCTCCCTCACCGGGCAGGCCGAAGCGCACTTCTGTTCGCACCCCACACCACATCAGGGAAGTGTGATGACAGTACCTCCGCAGCCGGGCCAGACGGACATCGTGAGCACCTCCTGTATCGAGGTCACCGGTACCGGCAGGCGCAACGATCCGTACGAACTCGAACCGGTCGTCCACCCGGACGACTGCAACGCACTGCGGTGCACCCCCGACGGGCTCCTGGTTCCGCGCACGGTCCCCTCGGGGATCAACCGCGGCGCGAACATCGGTGGCGCCCGCTCGGTGGACATCGACGTCACCGACACCGGGGGTGACAACTGCCCCGACACATGGGCCATCGGCGCCCGTCTCACGCCCGTCTACGGGCAGGCCGCCGGCCAGAGCCGTTCGCTGCCCGTCAACGGCGAGTGGACCCCCACCGACTGCGTGGCGACGCTGCCGGAGCCGGGGGTGTACCAGGTCACGGCCATGGCCGTGGGGCAGATCTGCGCCATCGCCAGGTTCGGCACCAACGTGTGGATGTCGTTCGGCCTGCAGCGCGACAACGACGTCGTCCTGCTCGGCTACGGGCTGGTGCAGCACCAGTACGGCTTCCCGGCCGCGGGCAACGGCTACCAGGCGTGCCACGTCGGCCAGGGCTCCCTCACCGTGAACGTCGTCGTCGGCGACCGGGCCACCCTCCGCGTCGTCGCCGTCGCCGAGGGCCGCGTGGCGGAGAACAGCACGGTGCAACGGGTCGAGGTGCGCGCGCCCCGCATCACGTGGCACAAGATCTCCGACTAGGGGAACGCGGTGAGCGACGAGACCACCACCGGCACGGATCGGTCCGCCGGCCGACGCGCACGCTACTTCGTCAAGGAGGGCGAGGCGGCCCAGGCCGTGTACAACCTCCGCGACGCCAGCACGTACTGGAAGCTGGGCTACGAGGAGATCGACGAACAGGAGTACCGGGCGAGTCTGCCGGACAGCGCGGCAGGGGCCTGTCTGGAGCACACCCCGGACTGAGAGGCGGGCCCCGCGGCCCGCGCAGACCCCGCTCGCGTGGATGATCCACAGCACACCGTGCCCGTCCCGGTCACCCCCGCACCGGCCGGGCACCGCTCGTGCCCGGCGGCCGGCCGCCCCGGCGACCCTGGCGGCCGGTCGTGCGGCGGGCCCGCAAAGCCCGCCCGAGGCCGGTGGAACCCCAGCTCAGGGCCAGACCAGGCAGTACGGCTGGTGGCCCGCCTCGTGCAGGCGGTGGCTGAAGTCCTGCCACTCGTGCAGCAGCCGGTAGACCGCGAACGCGTCCCGGGGGCCGCCGCGGTCCGGCACCGTGGACCAGATGAAGGCCGCCGCGCCGACCGCCTCCTCGCCGATGCCGCGCAGGGGGTCGACGACGGTCATGGGGAGCTTGACGACGGCGTAGTCGGGGTGGAGGACGACGAGCTCCAGCGGGGGCACGCGGTGCAGGGGCACGCCCTCGATGCCGGTGAGGACCATGGCCGCCATGGTCTCCGGCTTGATCTTGGTGAACATGCCGTTCATGCCGAGCTCGTCACCGCCGAGTTCCTCGGGGCGCATCGAGATCGGGACGCGGGCCGCGGTCGCGCCGTCGGGCGCGCCGAAGTACTTGTACGTCACCCCCACCCGGCCACCATTCCTGCTCCCCGCCCTCAGTCGGTCGACCCCGTGGTCCAGCCGGTCCGGCTCGCGCGGTGCGCCGTGTGCCCGGCGTGCTTCGGTCGTCTCCTCCGCGTCGCGCCGGTGCCTTCCCCGCCGGGCGCGCCGAGGACCCAGGTCGCCGGTCCCCTCGCCCAGTCCGCCACCGCGATGCATATCTCCACCCGACTGCTTTTCTAGGACGCGTGGCCCCGGCCGCGCAACCCGATCATCGTGTCAGTGACCTCCCCCACGGCCGCGCGCCGAAACGTGCGGTGGAACATCTGTCCGCAGGAGGCAGCCCCCGCACGCATGCCCGTGTGAACTCCGTGTATGGCCTCCAGTCTTGCAGACGATGGGGCTCCGTGGCTGGTTGTCCGGCCAGTGCCGTGGCCATCGCTTCCCGGTGGGGCGCCGGAGCCGGTCGCCCGCCACCGCCCGGCGCCCGGCCGGCGGCCCGCCCGCCGGGCCCCGCCGGCTCGCGCGGTGCCGCCCGGCGGCCCGCCCGCTGCCGCCCGCGTCGCCCTTCGGGGTCCGCCCGCCGTCGCCCGGGGCACCCGGCCCGTGGTCCGCCCGCCCTCGCC
>NZ_WYCT01000130.1 GCF_011008945.1 Streptomyces harenosi | reverse complement strand
AGGTGTATAAGAGACAGGGTCCGCACCGAGGGCGTGAGCCGGACCTGGGCCAGCGCGGCGTCCCCGGCTCCGGTGGGTATGTCGCCCGCGAGCGCGGACAGAGTCCGGTCCAGGGGCTCGGCCAGCCCGGCCCGCCAGGAAGCGAGCCCGCCGCCCAGGACGTCGTACTCGACGCCGGGGACGCCCCGGCCGACCCCCAGCACGAACCGGCCGCCGGAGAGCTGGTCCAGCAGGGCCGTCTGCTCGGCCGTGTGGACGGGCGAGTGCAGCGGCAGCACCGTCACCGCCGTCCCCACGTGGACCGCCCGGGTCCTGCCGAGCAGGTAGGCCGCCAGCGCCAGCGCGGAGGGGCCCACCGCGGACTCGAGGAAGTGGTGCTCGGTGAGCCACACGTCGTCCAGACCGAGCGACTCCGCCCGCTGCGCCACCTCCACCGTGCGGGCGAGGACGTCCGCGTCGCTCTGGCCCTCGTGGCGGTCGGTCGCCAGCAGCACGCCGAACCTGAGGTTCTCTTCCACGTCCGTGCGGTTCCTCATACGTCTCTCCGGTGGGCCGTGGGAGCGGGCACCCGCAGCAGCGTCCTGAACAGCCGGACGTTGTCGCTCTCGCCCACGGGGCGGCGGTCCACCTCCACCCAGGCGTGCGCGCGGAACGGCTGGGTGCGCACCCCGGTGCACCAGTCCGGCCAGTGTCCGCGCACCCGGCACAGCAGCACCGTGGCCACGGAGCGCTGCAGGCAGCCCTGGCCGGCGCAGCGGCGGCTGACGGACACCACGGCCCGGCGGCTCCTGAGCGCTTGGTCCTCGGTTGCGGGGCGGGCTCCCCGGGCACAGGCCGCCAGCACCCTGCGCAGGCGTCCCGGCGGCAGCCTGATCAGGCACCAGGCCAGGGCCACCGCGCCCCGGGCGAGCAGTGCCAGGCCCAGCGGGGTGCGCGTACGAGGCTCGGGTACGACGGGAAAGCTCATGGCGTCACCAGCCGGGCCCTGACGAGATGGCCGAGCAGGGCCGCGACGTCCGCCGCGACGCGGTCGGACTGGCCGGGGAAGCGGGCGCCGAGTTCCTCGGCGATGCCGGCCGCGTCCCGGCCCTGCCCCAGCAGGCGTACCACCTCCGCCCCGGTGGGGTTCAGCATCCAGTACCGGCCCGTGGTCTCCTGGAGCAGCACCATCCCGTCGTCGGTCGGGGTCGCGGACACGTCGGGCGCGAGTGAGTGGGTCATCGGATTCCTTCCAGGCCGGCGGTCCGCGCCCCGGCGGCCTCGACGCTGCGCAGCCACGCCTCGCAGGCGAGCGTGCTGACCATCGGGGTGAACGTCCGGGCCATGGGGTGCGGGGACAGCAGGACCGAGCGGACCGCGGCACCGTCCACCAGGCCCAGCCGCGCCAGGCGCATGTCGTCTGCCAGTTCGAGAAGCTCGCCGAGGTGGCGGCGGGTCCCGGTGTACACCTCGGCGCTGAACTCGCCCCGGGTGGTGCGGTCCAGGACCGGGTCGGGGACGATGCCGCGCATCGCGGTGGCCAGCACCGGTTTGGTCCGGTGGGGGTGGGAGCGGTCCTCGATGCGGACCGAGAGCGCGGCCCGGAGCACCTCGTCGTCGAGGTAGGGGGCGTGGTAGGCCACGCCGGAGCGGGCGGTGAGGCGGTCGGTCAGCCGGATCCGCGTCCCGCACTGGCGGGCCGCTTGCAGGGTCTCGTGCTGAGCGGGCCGCCGGGACAGGGGGGCGGCCCCCCGCTCGGCCGCCTCCCGCAACAGCCCTCGGCAGATGCCGACCGCCTCGCCGGTCGCCCAGGCGGGCAGCCGCGGGTAGAAACCCCAGCCGGGGAACGGCTCCGTGGGCCCGGCGACGGGCGTGGTCAGGGTCCGGGAGGCGGTGTGCAGCCACTGGCTGTACGTCGGGCGGTGCAGGAGGGTGCGCACCAGCGCGCCGAGCGGCCAGCGGTACATGCTGCGGGCGACGCGCAGGTCACGGACGGAGCGCAGGGGCCTGGCGTGGGCGAGGGCGTGGAAGAAGGAGGGTGCGGGGTAGAAGAGTTCGTCACCGCCGTGACCGGTCATGTGGACGGGCACGCCGCGTTCGGCGAGTTCCCCGGCGACCCGGGCCGCGACGGCCCGGACGCGCCGCCACGGGTAGGGCGCCTCCAGATCGTCGTCGAGGGCGAGCTGTCCGGCGAACGAGTACGGCACCTGGGACCGGGACAGGACCAGTGACTCGGCGTGCGGCAGGAACCCGCCCGCGCGCCGGGCGAACGCGGCATCGTCGTTGGCCGGGTCCTCGGCCTCCCGGCGGACGGTCACGAGCCTGCGGCAGCGCTCGTCAGCGGCGGCGAGGAAGGCCAGGCTCGTCGAGTCCATGCCACCCGACAGGTCGCAGCCGACGACCGCGCTGGTGCGGGTACGCGCGGCCACGGCGTCCCGGAGCGCGGCCCGGACCTGCTGGGCGGCGGCTTCGAGCGGCTGCTCGGCGGGGGGCGGCGTCCACCACCGCACGCAGCGGTGGCTGCCGTCCGGCAGGACGCTGAGGTAGTGGCCGGGGCCCAGGCAGGTGACACCGCGCCAGGCCGTGCGTTCGCTGAGCGGCCAGGGCGGACGGAGCAGGAGGTGACAGACCAGGGTCGTGGTGTCGACGCCGCCGCCGGCGAGCGCGGCGAGCGTGTCCGGCCGGTCGGCCGCCAGCGTCAGGCCGCCGACCGAGGCGTGGAAGACCTCCCGCACCGAGGAGAGGGACCCCTGCACGCGCAGCCGGCCGTCGAAGGAGGCGATGGTGTGGTAGCTGCCCGGGATGGCGCGCAGGACCTCGTCGAGGCTGCCGGGGTCGTCCGTGCGCCCGAGCGCCCGGGCCAGGTCCTCGGCAGTGGCGCGGAAGCAGCCCAGCAGGGCGATGCGCCGGTTCCCGGCCGAGGCCGTCAGGACGTCGGCGTCGTCCCACGAACCCGTGATCCAGGGGCGCCCGGAGGCGTGCGCGAGAACCTTGTCCCCCAGCCCGGCGCGCAGGGCCGCCCGCGCGGCGCTCACACCGTCCTCGTGATCGGGAAACACCAGGAAGTTCACTCGTCCTCCACGGGATCGCTTCGGGTCGCGTGTGCCGCGTGCCGGTGCCGGGCGGGAGTCGGCCCGCCCGGCACCGGCGCCGCACCGGCCCGCGGCCGGGGCCGCGGACCGGCGGCTCTCCGGGCAGCAGTCAGCAGCCCAGGAACCAGCACAGGTCGTAGTCGTCCCAGCCCCACGAGCCGTCCTGCAGCGTGAGCTTCGAGAAGTCCCCGATCTCCACCAGGACGGGCGGCTCGTAAATGGCCTCGTTCTCCATGATGTTCACCTCTCTTTCACAGTCGGACCGGTCAAAGCGATGCCAATCTAGGGAGACTTTCGTCCCGCTCGCCTGAGCAAGGGGTCCCGAATCAGTCCCGACTTCCGTCCCGGGACATGGACAGCGGAACCGGCCACCGAGCACGATTGCTCGGGCCGGACCGGCTTTTTCATCACCGTGTCGACCGAAAGGCGGAGCGCATATGTCTGGGACGGGTCATGATGTCGCCGGGAGAAGGGCGGTGCTGCGCGGAGTCCTCGGAGTCTGCGGCGGAGCCGCCCTCGCCGCGGCGCCGGCTCTGCCGGCCCGGGCCGCGGCCGGGCGGCCGGGGGGCCGGGAACTCCCCGAAGTACCCGGAATGCTGGGTGACCGACTGGCCAATGAATTCTGGTACCAGTTCGACGAGGTGACGTATTTCCGGCAGACACCGGAACTCGCGGACGCCTACGCGGCCTTGGGCGCGCACGTCGGCGGCAGTCCGCTGGCCGGCGTCCGGGACGCCTGGGTGCGAGCCGGCCAGGCGGCGGGATACCCGGAGACGTACGCCTCCTTCATGGAACCGGTCAGGGAGCCCCTGCGGGTGGTGTCGCGCGCCCAGGCCGAGGTCTTCGAGCGGTACTACGGCAACCGCTACGGGCCGGTCGTCCGGTGCATGGCGTACTTCGCCCAGGGCGTGCTGTTCGACCCGCGCAGAGCGCCGGTGCAGTCCGAGGTGCACACGATGAACGGCAATCCGCCGCTGGCCTACCACACCTGGCACGCCTATCAGTACGCGAGCGTGCTGCTGGGCGTGGACCGGGGCTTGTGGTCCATGATGATCCCCGTCAACGGATTCGCCTGGGCGCTCCAGCTCGTCGCCCAGCCCGCGTTGCGTCAGGTCAACCCGCCCCTTCCGGACAGCACGGTGGCGCGGGTGGCCGCCTCGTGGCTGCCGCGGAGCATCGAGCGGGTCGACTCCGCACTGCTGGCCTTCCATCGCGGCTGACCCGCGGGGCACATGGCGCGCCTCCGGCGCGGGGCGTGGAGCGTCGCGCGCCGGCGGTCAGAGCCCGACGCCCGCGTTCCGGGCCCGGACGACGGCTTCGGCCCGGTCGCGCACCTGCAGCTTGGCGAAGATGTGGGACACGTGATTGCGCACCGTCTTCTCCGCGAGGACGAGCCGGCGCGCGATCTCCCGGTTGCCGTGCCCGCGAGCGAGCAGGTCGAGCACCTCCCTCTCCCGTGCGGTGAGGTCGGGGAAGACGACGGTGTCGGGCAGAGCGCGGACCGCGGAGAAGTACGTTCCCATCCGCGCGGCCACCATCGGGCTGAACGCCGCTCCCCCGCCCGCCACCAGGCGGATCGCCTGTACCAACTCGTCCCGGGGCGTGTTCTTCTCCAGGAATCCGTGAGCTCCGGCGCTCATCGCCGCGATGACGGCCTCGTCCGTCTCGGCGGTGGCGACGAACAGAACGCGAACGCACCGCCCGTCGGAGAGTTCCGTGGCCGTCCGGATGAATTCGTCTTCCCGGATCTCCGAGGCGGAAAGGTCCGCGAGAATGACGTCCGGGCCGGGCCAGCCGCGTCTGCGCAGGGCGTGTGCCGCTTCTTCCGGAGTCGACGCCTCACCGACGAGCTCTATGTCGGGGAATTTCTCCAGTTCCAGGCGGACCCCGGCCCGGAACAAGGGGTGATCGTCCACCAGGAATACCCGTACCGTCTCGGTACAAGGGCCGGAGTGACTCGAGCGTGGTGCACCGGTTGACCTCCGCATGATCTCAGTCCCTCGGAGCTCACTCATGCCATGGAGCGTAGGTCAGCGACAACCTGCACGGACCACGAAATCCGGTCAGGAGGCGGCGTGTGCCGGTGGCTTCCGGGAGGCGGAAGGAGTATTGCGCCGCCGCGCGGGCCTTTCCGACGATGTCGGCACCACCAAGGACGGGAGCCACAGGCATGCCGCACATGACCGCCTTCGCCAGGAACCAGTGGTACGTCGCCGCCTACGCCCACGAGGTCGGGCGTGAGCTGCTCGGCCGGACGGTGCTCGGGGAACCGCTCCTTCTGTACCGGACCCGGGAGGGCACGCCGGTCGTCCTGCACGACCGGTGCGTGCACCGCCGCTATCCGCTCTCCGAGGCGCCGACCCGGCTCGACGGGGACCGCGTCGTCTGCGGCTACCACGGCTTCACCTACGACCCGACCGGCGCCTGCGTGGCCGTGCCCGGGCAGAAGCGCGTCCCGCGCACCGCGCGGGTCGCCTCCTACCCGGTCGTCGAGCAGGATTCCCTGGTGTGGGTGTGGATCGGCGACCCGGCCCTCGCCGAGCCGCGGGCCATCCCCCGCGCGGCGCACCTGGACTCCCCGGGCTGGGTCACCGTGCGCGGCATGGAGCCCATCGACTGCGACTACGGGCTCCTCGTCGACAACCTCCTCGACCTGTCCCACGAGACCTATCTGCACGGCGGTTACATCGGCACCCCGGAGGTCGCCGAGACGCCGATCACCACCGAGGTCGACGAGGGCGCCGGGGTCGTACGGGTGAGCCGGCACATGGACGACGCCGAGTGCCCGCCGTTCTACGCCGAATCCACCGGCATCCGGGGGCGGATCTCGCGCCGGCAGGACATCGAGTACCACGCGCCCTGTCTGTACCTGCTGCACAGCCGGGTCGCCCCGGTGGGGGTGCTGCCCGCGGCGGACGGCAGCGACCCGGACGGCTTCCACACCGAGATCACCTACGCCATCACGCCGTCCGCCGACGGCAAGGTGTACGACTTCTGGGCGGTGTCGCGGGACTGGGCGACGGACGACGCCGGGGTGACCGAGTTCCTGCGGAAGAACAACCACACCGTCGTCCTCCAGGACGTCGCCGCGCTGGAGCTGCTCCAGCGGACGCTCGGCACCGAGCGCGCCGGCTACCAGGAGCTGAGCATCAACATCGACACCGGGGGACTGGCCGCCCGCCGCATCCTCGCCCGGCTGGCCGAGGAGGGCGCCGGGACCGCGCTGCCCGTGGAGGGCGTACGGTGACCGCCCCGGCCGGCCGGGAGATCTACCGCGTCGACTGGGTGCCCGGCACCGACGTGCTGCACGGCACCTGCCACTGCGGCGCCGGGCACAGCGCCGAGGACCCCGTCGCCCTGTGGGAGTGGATGCTCGCCCATCCGCGAGGGCACCGCACGCCAGGAGAGGGCTCATGACCCCGTACGGCACCGAACTCGTCGTCGAGCGCTGCGAGCCGGCCGCCGCCGGCGTCCGCGCGCTCGTCCTGCGCCGTCCGGAAGGCGGGGCGCTGCCCTCCTGGGAGCCGGGCGCCCACATCGACCTCCTGCTCGGGCCCGGTCTGGAGCGGCAGTACTCGCTGTGCGGCGACCCCGCCGACCGGCACACCTGGCGGATCGCCGTGCTGCGCGAGCCGGACGGGCGCGGCGGATCGGCGTACGTGCACGACCGGCTGGCGCCGGGGGCGGCGGTGCGGGTGCGCGGCCCGCGCAACCACTTCCCGCTCGAGGCCGCCCCCCGCTACCGCTTCGTCGCCGGCGGCATCGGCATCACCCCGATCCTGCCGATGCTGGCCGCGGTCGAGGCGGCGGGCGCCGAGTGGACGCTGCTGTACGGGGGCCGCACCCGCGCCTCCATGGCGTTCACCGGGGAACTGGCGCGGTACGGGGACCGGGTCACGCTCGCCCCGCAGGACGCCACCGGGCTGCTCGACCTCGGCCCCGTGCTGGACGGCCTGCCCGACGGCACCCTGGTCTACTGCTGCGGTCCCGGACCGCTGCTCGACGCGGTCGAGGAGCGGTGCCCGCCCAGGGCGCTGCGCACGGAGCGGTTCCGGCCGAAGGAGCCGCGGGCGGGAGCGGACGCGGAGTTCGAGGTCGAGCTGGCGCGCAGCGGCCGGACCGTCACCGTCCCGCCGGGCCGCTCCGTCCTCGACGCCGTGCGCGCCGCCGGGGTGGAGGTGCTGTACTCCTGTACCGAGGGCACCTGCGGCACCTGCGAGACCGATGTGCTGGAGGGCGTCCCGGACCACCGTGACTCCGTGCTGACGCCACAGGAGCGGGAGGCCGGGCAGACCATGCTCGTCTGCGTCTCCCGGTGCCGGGGTACGCGGCTGGTGCTGGATCTGTGATCGGCGGGGCCGCGCCGGTGCGGGCGGCCGGCCCCCGGCTCAGCCGAGCTCCGGCTCCCCGCGGACCTCGATCCCGGCGTCCGGGTCGCGGCCGTCGAGTTCGAGGACCACGATCTCGTTGCGCCCGGCCCGCAGCAGCGGCCAGGGCAGGTACAGCGTGCGCTGCGGGCCCCGCTCCCAGTAGCGGCCCAGGCAGAAGCCGTTGACCCAGACGTAACCCTTGGTCCACCCGGGCAGGGCCAGGAAGCCGTCCCGGGGTTCGGTGACGTCGAGGCGGGCGCGGTGGAACCCGGCCCCGGCGGCGGCCGGGCCCCACGGCAGGTCCGGCAGCGGCCCGTCCAGCGGGACGGGCAGGGCGTGCCAGCCGTGCAGGTACTGGCCGCCGTGCCGGACGCCGTCCAGGCCCTTGCGCTCGCCGAGGGCCGGGCCGTAGGTGACGCGGCCCATCGACTCCACCAGGACGTCCAGGGTGGCCCCGCCCGCCGGGACCGCGATCTCGGGACGCTCTCCGTCGTCGCGCGCCACGGTGGCGACCCGTTCCCCGTCGACGTACACGTGCGCGCGGTCGCCCAGCCCGGCGAGCGTGAGCGGGCGGGGCGGGCGCGGCCCGGGCAGCCGGCCGCGGTAGCGGACCAGCCCGTGGCCGACGCCGAGGTCCTCGAAGGACGGCGGCGCGGCCCGGCACACCTCGTCCCCGCCGAACAGGGGCAGGGCGTCCAGGAGCGGCACACAGGCGTCGGCCGGGACGGTCACCGGGTCCAGCGGCGGCGGCAGCGGCTCCACGTCGGCGGGCCCGGCGAGTCCGGCCGGTCCGGCGTACCGCGCGAGCACCTCGCGGAAGGCCCAGAACTTCGGGGTGGGGGCGCCGCGTTCGTCGATCGGGGCGTCGTAGTCGTAGGAGGTGACGGTGGGCCGGTAGGCGCCGTCGTGCTCGGTGCCGCCGCGGTTGGCGCCCGCCCAGGTGCCGAAGCTGGTGCCGCCGTGGGCCATGTAGAGGTTGACGGACGCGCCGAGGGCCAGCGTCCGTTCCAGGACGTCCGCCGCGTCGGCGGGGTCGCGCACGGTGTGCCGCTCGCCCCAGTGGTCGAACCAGCCGCACCAGAACTCCATGCACATCGCCGGGTCGCCGGGGCGATGGCGGCGCAGTCGGGCGAAGGCGTCCTCGGGCCGGGAGCCGAAGTTGACGGTGGCCGGCACGCCGGGCAGCGTGCCGCCCTGGAGCATGGACTCCTCGGGGCCGTCCGAGGTGAACAGCGGGACGCCGATGCCGCGTGCGCGCAGCCCGTCGGCGAGGTGCCGCAGATAGGCGGTGTCGGAGCCGTAGGAGCCGTACTCGTTCTCCACCTGCATCATCAGCACGTTGCCGCCGCGGGTGATCTGGTGGGCGGCCAGGCGGGGGATCAGCTCGTCGTACCACCGGTCGACGTGGGCGAGGTAGCGGGGGTCCGAGCAGCGCGGCCGCAGGGCGCGGTCGGTCAACAGCCACCAGGGCAGGCCGCCGTTCTCCCATTCGGCGCAGACGTAGGGGCCGGGCCGCACGATCGCGTACAGCCCGGCGTCGGCGGCGGCGCGGAGGAACGCCTCCACGTCGGCCATGCCGGTGAAGTCGTGGACCCCCGGGCGCCGTTCGTGGAAGTTCCAGGGGACGTACGTCTCGACGGTGTTGAGTCCCAGGGCGCGCAGCATGCCCAGGCGGTGCGGCCACTGCTCGGGAAGGACGCGGAAGTAGTGCAGCGCGCCCGACAGGACGCGCAGCGGGCGCCCGTCGAGCTCGAAGCCCTCGGGGGTCGTGCGGAACGTGCGGGACATGCGGGCTCCGTCGGGGCTTCTCGGGGCGGGGACGGCCGCGGGGCACGGCGGCGGGCCCGGATCGCGGCGCGGCGGACCGCGGCCGTGCCGGGCGTCCCGCCCGCCGGCGGTCCGCCGCGGCCGGCCCCGGCGGGAGAACGGCCGGAAAGCCTCCCTTGGCCGTCCGCTACCCGGGCGGCGGGACGACCCTGAGGTGGGAGGCGGTACGCCGTCGGCGGCGCTCCCGGGCGGGCGCGCGGCGCGCCTCGCGCAGCACCAGCGTCAGACGCATGTACCCGAGCCCCTCCAGGGACCGGGGCGTCTCGACGACGACCCGGCAGTCGGTCACGCCCCAGCGCGGGTCGGGGTGCAGGACCGGCCGCACGGCACCGTCGTGTTCGACGGCGGACTCGCCGACCGCGCGGATCCAGTGCGGCAGGCCCTGGCGGTAGGCGGCCTCCATGATCGGGTCCTGGGCGATGTCGCGGCGGATGGCCTGGAGCGCGGGGTCGTGGCCGTGCCGTTCGAGGACGGACCGGAAGTGCGCCAGCATCGGCAGGCACCAGCGCGGCTCGTGCTCGCCGAGGATCGCGGGGGCGTCCGGGTGGAACAGGACGAATCTGAGGAAGTTCTCGTCCGGCATCGCCGTCGGGTGCGGGCCGACGCCGGCGAAGAGCGCCCGGAAGGCGCCGTTGGCGAGCGCCACGTCCCAGCGGTGGTCGACGACGAAGGACGGAAAGGGTACGGCCTCCAGGAAGGCGGCGTAGTCCCGCAGGTACGCCTGGGTCTCGGAAGTGTCGGACGTCTCGGGGACGGGCCGCGGTGCCGGCCGCTGCCCTCCTGCGGTAAATGCCATCGGGAGGTCACCCCTCTTGCCTGTGCGGCCCTTCTCGCGGCGCCCTGATCCTGCTGTCCCGACGCGCGGCGTGTCAACTATCGTGGCATTTCATGCCGGTTGACGGCTGGAATTGGCCACAGTTGTGGCGAGACCTGGATGTCGGTTCGGACCACGGGCTACTCTCCGGGAAGTTCACGGCAACCGCTTATGAGAAGCGTTTGTGAGAAGCCTGTGAGAGACGTGGGAGATCCTTCGGTGACCGGTGGTGGCTTCGGGGGTCCGGGCGGCACGCCGACGGCCGCGCTGCCGGCCGTCGTCGCCCGCGTCACCGCGCTCGCCGACCGGCTCGGCATCCCGCACACCGAGGTCTTCGACGTCGGCCGCCTGTCGGTCGCCTCCGGGGTTCCCGAGCAGGTGGTGAAGGCGCTGCTGAGCGGCCGGCCGGCGGGGGAGCCCGATGTGCAGGCCCGGTTCCTGCAACGTCTGGACCTGCTGCGCCGCACCCGGCTGAAGCCGAACGGACGCAAGTACACGCAGCAGGAGATAGCCGACGGCGCCGGGATGTCCCGGCAGCAGGCGGGCGCCCTCATCAACGGCGACCGGCGCCCCACCATGGAGCACTGCGACGCGATCCAGCGCTTCTTCCGCGTCCACGCCGGGTTCCTGACGGCGGAGGACCCCGAAGCGCTGGCGAGCGCGCTGCAGCACACCGAGCAGGACCTGCTGCAGAAGCTCGCCGACCGGGAGCGGGCGGCGGCCGCGGCGGCCGACGACCCGCTGGAGCGGCTGCTGCAGAACCACGGCGTGCGCGGCATCGCCTGGCGGGCCGCGCAGCTACCCACCGACCAGCACCGCGACAAGGTCGCCGAGTGGCTGGACATGCTCCTGGAAAGCGTCAAGCGGCCCGAGTCGTGACCCTGGGGAGGAATGTGGGCATCGGCAGGGAGATGCGCCGCCTGTGCGGCGAGCTGGTCGGGGAGCTGTCGCTGCCCGCGCCGGCCCCGCCCGAGGCGCTGTACACCGCGCTCTGCGACGCGATGAGCAGGCGGCGCGGCCGTCCCGTCCGCTTCCGTACGGCCGCCTTCCCGGCCGGGACCGCCAGCGGTCTCTGGCTGGACATGGCCGACCAGGATCTGGTGGTGATCGAGGAACGCACCGCACCCGACCACCAGTTGGTCATCCTCGGCCACGAGCTGTGGCACATGAAGGCCGGGCACTGCGGTCACCACGTCGAGGGCAGCGCGGTCGCCGCCCGGCTGCTGCACGACGACGCCGATCTCCAGGCGGCCGTCCGCGCCGTCGCCGCGCGCTCCCGGTTCGAACTCGCCGACGAGAAGGAGGCCGAACGCTTCGGCCTGCTGCTGGCGAGCAAGTGCCGGACCTGGTTGGCGGGTTCGTCACTGCGCGGCCCGGTGCAGCGGGACCGGCTGGCCGGGCGGATCGAGGCGTCGCTGGGGTACCTGGGGCAGTAGCGCCGCGCGGTGCCGGAGGGCGTTGTCAGTGGCGGGCGGCAAGCTGGAGTCGCGCAGCCGCCGTACGGGGCGCGCGTGACCGTGCCGCCGGACCGGGGAGAACCGACCGATGACCACCGCCGTACCGACCGACCGCGAGCGCAGGGCCGTGCAGACCTATCTGCGGCTGCTGCACACCGTGCGGGCCGCCCTGGACACCGCGGCCGCTCCGCCCGGCGCCGGCGGCCGGCCCGAGGGACCGCCGGTCGCGTCCCCCGCCGCCCCGCCCGTCGTCCCGCCCGCCGTGCTCGCCGAGGCGGACGAGGCGTTGCGGGCCGCGGGCCTGACGGGCAACGAGGAGGCGTTCTTCCGCCTGGTGCGCGGCTGGTGTCCGCCGCGGCCGTGACCCGGGGCCGGCCGGGGGCGGCGGCGCCCGGTCCGCCCGGGCACCCGCGCTCAGCCGTGCGCCACCACCACCGCCGTGGCCAGCAGCCCGTCGCGGGCGGTCCAGCGGCCGTCGAAGTGCGTCAGGCGGCGCCCGCCCACCCACGGCCCGGGGACCAGCAGAGCGGCGCGGAACGAGCCGCGCCGCTCGCCGGGGTCGGCGGTGATCACGATGTCGGCCTCGGAGAAGTCGAGCCACTTCCCGGTGAGCGGGAACCACGCCTTGTAGACGGACTCCTTGGCGCTGAACAGCAGCCGGTCCCAGTGGACGTCGGGCCGGTCGGCGGTCAGGCGCCGCAGCCGCTCCGCCTCCGCGGGCAGCGCCACGGCCTCCAGGACCCCCTCCGGGAGCGTCTCGTCGGGTTCGGCGTCGATGCCGAGGGAGGCCAGGTCGGTGGCGCGCACCAGGGCGGCGGCGCAGTAGCCGTCGCAGTGGGTCATGCTGCCGGCCAGGCCCGACGGCCAGCGCGGCGCCCCGCGTTCGCCGGGCAGGATGGGCTGCGGCGGCACGCCGAGCTTGTCCATGGCGCGGCGGGCGCAGACCCGTACGGCGGCGAACTCCCGGCGGCGCTTGGCCACGGCCCGGGCCACCAGCTCCGCCTCCTCGGGGAACAGGGAGGCCGGACCGGGGTCCTCGGGGCCGTGGGCCTCGACGGCCACCACCGTGCCGGGCAGCAGTTCTTCGATCACCGGGCTTCGTCCTCCCTCGGCCGGATGCGGCGCAGCCGTCCCGGCGGCTGCTGCCGTGTGCGCCACTCGCGGGGATAGCCCACCGACACCTCCTCGAAGCGGACCCCGTCGCGCCAGGTGGTCCGCGGGATGTGGAGGTGACCGTAGACCATGGTGTCGACGTGGAATCTGCGGTGCCAGTCGGCGGTCAGCCGGGTCCCGCACCACAGCGCGAACTCGGGGTACCACAGGACGTCGGTGGGGTGCCGGTCCAGCGGATAGTGGTTGACGAGGATCGTCGGCAGGTCGGCGGGGAGCCCGGCGAGCCGGCGTTCGGTCTCGGCGACCCGGGCCCGGCACCACGCCTCACGGGTCGGGTAGGGGTCGGGGTGCAGCAGGTACTCGTCGCTGCACACGACCCCGGTGCCGTGCGCGTAGGCCAGGCCCTGCTCCTTGGTCGCGCACCCGGCCGGCAGGAAGGAGTAGTCGTACAGCAGGAACAGGGGGGCGACGACGGCGGGGCCGCCGGGGCCGTCCCAGACGGGGTAGGGGTCCTCCGGAGTCGTGACGCCCAGCTCCCGGCACACCTCGACGAGGTGCCGGTAGCGGGCGTCGCCGCGCAGGGTGACGGGATCGCTCGGATGGGTCCACAGTTCGTGGTTGCCGGGGGCCCAGACGACCCGGCGGAAGCGCTGGGCGAGGGCGTCCAGGGCCCAGCGGACGTCCTCGACGGTCTCCGCCACGTCACCGGCCACCAGCAGCCAGTCCTCGTCCGAGTCGGGGTGCATCTTCTCGACCAGTGCCCGGTTCTCCGGGTAGCTGATGTGCAGGTCGCTGATGGCCCACAGCTGTCCGGCTCCCTTGGCCGTCGCCGCCACCGCCGCCCCCCTTCCGCCGCGCGTCGGAACCCACGAGATCACATCCGGGGACCACGGGACAAGGGTCTTCGTCCCGGCACCGGACGAGGGTGTTCGCCACCGCACCGGGCACGATCCGCTTTCGACCGCCGCGGGCCGGGGCGGAGGGCGGCCGGCGCGCGTTGCGCGGGGCCGCTCGCGACGCCGTATGATCGCCAGCGACATCACCGCCTTGAACTTCCCTCCGCAGAGGGCGGTTTGGTGTCCCTTCCCTTCCCCCTGGCCGGGCACGGCCCGCTCCGCCCTGCCCGCATACCGTGAAAGGCGGCCTGCATGGTCTCTCGCGTACGCGTCTGGCTCAACCGCACGTACGCGGAGAACGTGTTCTTCATGGACCAGCTCCGGAGAAATCCCAGCGACCGGGCCGTCGAGATCCACGCCACGCACGGTGACCCCGACTCCCCCGTCCTGGCCGCCGCCGACACCGCCGAGCTGGAACCCGAGGGCCTGTCCCCGGCCGCGTACGTCGAGTACGCCCTGGCGCAGTGCGCGCGGCGCCGCATCGACGTGTTCGTGCCCCGGCTGCACCAGGCGGCGATCGTCGCCCGCCGCGCCGAGTTCGAGGCGGCCGGTACGGCGCTGCTCGCCCCGCCCCCGGAAGCGGTGGCGGTCTTCCGGGACAAGGCGGTCGCCTACGAGGCGGCCCGGGCGATCGGCGTGCCGGTGCCGCCGTGGTGGCGGGTGCGGACCGCCGAGGAACTCGTCGCCGCCGTCGAGGAGCTGGAGGCGCACGGGGACACGGCGTGTTTCAAGCCGGCGTCCGGCGCCGGGGGCGTGGGCTTCCGCGTGATCACCCGCTCCCCCTTCTCGGCGGCCCACCTCGCCGGGTTCCCCGGTCCCCAGGTGCCCCTGGACCTCGTCGTCGAGGCGGTGCGGGCGGCGCCCGAGCCGGTCGACTGGCTGGTGATGCCGCGTCTGGAGCAGCCGGAGGTGTCGGTGGACTGCCTCACCGGCCGCGACAACCGGGTCCGCCTGGCGGTGGGCCGCACCAAGAACGGGCGGCGCCGGGGCTTCACCCTGCACGAGCAGTGGCTGGAGCCGGCCCGGCGGCTGGCGGAGGGCTTCGGCCTGCACCACCTGTCCAACATCCAGTTCCGGATGTACGGCGGCCGGCCGGTCCTGCTCGACGTCAACACCCGTCCGGCGGGCGGGCTGCACCAGCTCGCGCTCTGCGGGGTCAACGCGCCCTGGGCGGCCGTGCGGCTGGCGCTGGGCGAGGATCCCGGCGAGATCGTGCCGCCGTTCCTGGGGCCGGACTACACGGTGGTCTCCGGGCCGCGTCCGCTGCTGCCGGTGCCGCTGCCGCGGCAGCGGACGGAGCCGGCCGGGCCCGTTCCGGGGCCGGCCGCGGCGACCACCCCGACCGTCCCGGCCGTCCCGGCCCCCGCACCCGCCCCGGACGCCGCCGCCGGTGCTCCCGCCTGACCTCCGGCGGCCCTGGGAGGCCGTCAGGTGAGGTAGGCCAGGCCCGGGTGGACGGCGGTGTAGCCGTCCACGAGACGCCGGGCCACCGCCACCGAGTCGACGAGCGGGTGCAGCGCGAACGCCTTCACCGCCGTCGCCCGGGACCCGGACCCGGCGGCGGCCAGCACCTCGCGCTCGACCGCCTTGACCGCGCAGACCAGCCCGGTGGCGTGGCCGGGCAGCGGGCCGGCCGCCACCGGGTGGGCGCCGTCCGCGCCGACCAGGCACGGGACCTCGATCACCGCCTCGGAGTCCAGGGCCGGCAGGGTGCCGCGGTTGCGGACGTTGAGGATCAAGGTGGCGCGCTCGTTGCGGGCGATGGCCCGCATCAGCGCCAGCGCCACCCGCTCGTAGCCGCCGGAGAGGTCCTCGGCCTCGCGCTCGCCCGCGCCCGCGGCCTGGCGGTTCTCCGACATGTAGGTGGCCTCGCGTTCGGCCCGGGTGCGCTGCCAGGCCGCCAGGGCGGAGACGCCCGGGTCGAGCGCCGCCCGGTAGAACCCGGCCTGCTGGTCGCGCAGGAAGGCGCCGCGGGTCCGCTCGGCGCGCCGGTAGGCGTCCACGGTCTCCCGGTTGAAGTAGTAGTAGTGCAGGTACTCGTTGGGGATCGCGCCCAGTTCCCGCAGCCACTCGGGGCCGAACAGCCGGCCCTCCTCGAAGGAGCCGAGCAGCTCCGGATCGGCCAGCAGGCGCGGCAGTTCGTCGCGGCCTGCCACGCGCAGGCCGCGCACCCAGCCGAGGTGGTTCAGGCCGACGTAGTCGATCCACGCCTCGTCCGGGTCGACGCCGAGCACGCGGGCGATCCGGCGGCCGAGCCCGACCGGCGAGTCGCAGATGCCGATGACGCGGTCGCCGAGGTGGCGGGACATGGCCTCGGTGACCAGACCGGCCGGGTTGGTGAAGTTGATGACCCAGGCGTCGGGGGCCAGGCGCGCCACCCGCCGGGCGATGTCCACCGCCACCGGCACGGTCCGCAGGCCGTAGGCGATGCCGCCCGCGCCCACCGTCTCCTGTCCCAGCACGCCCTCGGCGAGGGCCACCCGCTCGTCGTGCGCCCGGCCCTCCAGGCCGCCGACGCGGATCGCGGAGAAGACGAAGTCCGCGCCGCGCACCGCCTCGTCGAGATCGGTGGTGGCCGTCACCTCGGGGGCGTCCGGCACACCGGCGGCCTGCTCGGCCAGCACCCGGGTCACCGCCGCCAGCCGTCCCGCGTCCAGGTCGTGCAGCACCACCCGCGTCACCCGGCCCTCGCCGCGGTCCGCCAGCAGCGCCCCGTACACGAGCGGCACCCGGAACCCGCCGCCGCCCAGAATCGTCAGCCTCACGCCTGCACCCTTCCCGCCGCGGCCGCGGCGCCGCCCGCCTCCCGCAGGAGGCGCGCGTCCGCCCGGTCCGCCGGCGCCTTGGTCACCACCGGTCGCACCGCTCGCCGCACCGGCGAGCAGCACGATCTTGTCACCGGCCGGTGCGCCGGGTCCCGGGTACGGGCCCGGCCGCCGGTACGCGGGCGCGCGGGTCCGCGACGCCTGTGCGGGCGTACGAGTCCGGCGCGGCCGCGCGGGGTCCATATGGTCCGGCGCGTCCTGCGCGCCTTGCCGGCTCCCTTGACGCCCTGCCGAGTTCTGCAGGGCCCTGCCGAGTCCTGCGCGGCCGCGCGGACCTTGCGCAGCCGGTGCGGCCACGCGCGGTCACGCACGGCCCCTGTGCGATCGTGAAACAATTGTTGTCGTCAATAGTTGTTGCCGCCCCGCAGGTGCGGGAGACTGATCCCGCACGCAGTCGTCCGCCCCGCCCGCCCGGGGCCTCGTCCAGGGAGCCCGCCATCGCCCGCCAGCCGCACTCCGTCAGCTCGCCGCCGATCGACGCGCAGGAACCGTGGATGCGCGGGCTGCACGCGGACACGGGCTATCTCCTGTACCGCCTGGGCCTGCGCTCGGGCCAGTTGTTCAACGCCTTCCTCCAGGAGTCGGGGCTGCGCCTGCGCCACTACGCGCTGCTGCGCTTCCTCGCCACCATCGAGGGCGCGCTGCAACGGGAGCTGAGCGCTCGGCTCGGCTACGACCCCAGCGCCATCGTCGGGCTCGTCGACGACCTGGAGAAGCTGGGCTTCGCCGAGCGCCGCCCCTCCCCCGACGACCGCCGCAGCCGGATCGTCGTCCTGACCGACGAGGGCCGCGCCTTCCTGCGGGACACCGACGAGACCGGGCTGCGCGTGACCCAGGACCTGCTGGAGCCGCTCGGTCCGGCCGAACGCGAGACGCTGCACGCGCTCCTGCTGCGGATCGCGGAGGCGGGACTGGCCTGACGCCCGGGCGGACCCCCGGCCGCGGCACCCGGGGCCCGGGTCCGGGGTCCGGGGCCCGCGGTCCGGGGCCCGGGTTCCGCCGGACCGATCCCTGTCCGCGTGCGGCGCGGCGCCGTACGCTGCGCCGTACGCACGTGCCCGCCCGGAAGACGCCCACCGCGAAGGACGCCCGGCCATGACCGCCCTTCCCCGAGCCGCCGGCTCCGCTCGGACCGGCGAGGCCCGCTCCGCACCCGAGCGGCTGCTGTCCGTGCTCGCCGCGTTCGACCACGCGCACCCGGCGCTGTGCCTGACGGACATCAGCCGGCGGGCCGGGCTCAGTCTGACCACCGCCCACCGGCTGGTGGGCGCGCTGACCGCGTGGGGCGCGCTGGAGCGGGACGCGTCCGGGCTGTACCACGTCGGACTGCGGCTGTGGGAGCTGGCCGCGCTCGCCCCGCGCGGACCGGCGCTGCGGCAGATCGCGCTGCCGTACCTGGAGGACCTCTACGAGGCGACGCACGAGAACGTGCAGCTCGCGGTGGGCGACGGCGACGAGGTCGTCTACACGGAGTGGCTGTCGGGGCGGTCGGCGGTCGGGGTGCACATCCGCGTCGGGGCGCGCTGGCCGCTGCACGCCACCGGGGTCGGGCTGGTGCTCCTGGCGCACGGCGAGCCCGGGTTCCAGGAGGCGTACTGCGCAGGCCCCCTGGCCGCGTTCACCCCGTACACGGTCACCGACGGGGCCCGGCTGCGCCGGGTACTGGCCGAGGTGCGGCGCACCGGTGTGGCGGTCAGCGCGCGCCAGGTCACCGAGGACGCGCTGTCGGTGGCGGCCGGGGTGCGCGGCCCGGGCGGGGCGGTGCGCGCGGCGGTGTCGGTCGTCGTGCCGTACGCGGACGCCCGGGTGGCGGAGCTGGTGCCCGCGGTGCGGCTGGCGGCGCGCGGGATCTCGCGGGCGCTGGGCTGGCGGCCCTAGGAGGCCGGGCCCGTGGGGCCGCCGGGGCGCGGCTACCGCAGGACGACGTCGCGGCCGGGGCCGCCGTCCGCGGTGTCCCTTCCGGGGCCGCCGCTGATCAGGTCGTCGCCGTCCTCGCCGTGCAGGGTGTCGTCGCCGGGGCCGCCGAGGACCGTGTCGCGGCCGTCCCCGCCCATGGCGTGGTCGTCGCCCGGGCCGGCGTACACGATGTCGGCACCGCCGTACGCCTCGATCATGTCGTCGCCCCGGCCGCCCCACAGCCGCTGGCCGCTGTCGTCACCCATCAGGTGGTCCATGCCGTCGCCGCCGTCCAGGACCGCGCGCCCCATGACCATGTCGTCCCCCGCGTCGCCCCGCACCGTGTGGGCGGTGTGGGCGTGCAGTTCGTCGTCGCCGGGGCCGCCGCGGACGGTGGCGACCCCGGGGTCGCTGGTGACGATCGTGTCGTCGCCATCGCCCAGGAAGACGTCGATCCGGTCCGGCCGGGTGCCGCCGGTGGGCAGTTCGCAGACGACGTAGGTGTCGTTCCCCGGTTCGAGGTACGCGCAGTGGTCGCCGACGGGTTCGAGCGGGACCGCGTCGCGGAAGCCGATCCGCCGGACCCCGGCGCCGAGGTCCATGGGGATCACGTGGAGGTCGTTGGCCTGTCCCGCGGCGGCGGTGAAGACGATCGACCGAGTCGCCCAGTCGGCGCCGACACGGGCCTTCGCCCCGGTGGCGGCGGGGGCGGCGGCCGCCGGGGCGGCGGCGAGGCCGGTGGCGAGCAGGGTCAGGGCGACCGCGCGGGCGGTGGCTCCGGTTCGGTTCATGGGACCTCATCTCGATGGGGCGGCCGGTGGGCCGGCCTGCTGGTGGGGTGGGGGCCGGCGGCCGCCGCCACCCACCAGCAGGCCGGCCCACCGGC
>NZ_WYCT01000012.1 GCF_011008945.1 Streptomyces harenosi | reverse complement strand
GGTGTATAAGAGACACTCCCCGCCCTGCGCGGGCTTCCCGCGGCGATGGCACCATGGCCCGGTGAACGAGGGGGATGTGGGTGGCGCCGCCGCCACCGGTTCCGACTTCCTGCAGCTCGACGCCGGCGAGGCGCCCGCCGGGGGCAAGGCGGACTGGCTGGCCCGGCGGCTGCGGCAGGCGGTGGCCGACGGCCGGCTCGCCGTGGGCAGCAGGCTGCCGCCCACCCGGGTGCTCGCCGCCGAACTGCGCGTCTCGCGCGGGGTGGTGACCGAGGCGTACCGGCGGCTCGCCGAGGAAGGACACGTCCAGGGGCGCCGCCGCGGCGGCACGGTGGTCGTCGCGGCACCCGCCGTCCCCTCGCCCGCCTCCCCTTCGCCGTCCCGCCCGGCCGCGTCCCCACCGCTGTTCACGGGCGCGCCGGACGCCGCCGTCTTCGACGCGCTGCGCACCGCCCCCGCCCGCGTGGACTTCACCCCGGGCCGCCCCGACCTCGCCGCCTTCCCCCGCGCGGCCTGGCTGCGCGCCGAACGGGAGGTGCTCACCGAGCTGTCCGCCGAGCACCTCGGGTACGGCGACCCCCGCGGCGCCCCCCGGCTGCGCCGGGCCGTCGCCGGCTGGCTGGCCCGTGGCCGGGGCATCCGGGTGGAGCCGGACGAGGTGCTGATCGTCGCCGGCACCGCGCAGGCCCTCACCCTGCTGCACCCCGTGCTGCGGGCCGACGGCGTCGACCGCGTCGCGGTGGAGGACCCCGGTTCGCTGGGGACCCGTCAGCACCTGGCCAACGGCGGCCTGGCCACTCCGCCGGTGCCGGTCGACGAGGCCGGGGTGCGCGTGGACGCGCTGCGGGCCACCGGCGCCCGCGCGGTGCTGCTCACCCCCGCCCACCAGTTCCCCACCGGCGTCGTGACGAGCGGGGAGCGCCGCCGCGCGCTGCTGGGCTGGGCACGGGAGGGCGGGCTGATCCTGGAGGACGACTACGACGCGGAGCACCGCTACGACCGGCCGCCGGTGCCCGCGCTGCGGGCGCTGCTGGCCGACCGGGTCTGCTACCTGGGCAGCGTGTCCAAACTGCTCGCGCCCGCGCTGCGGACCGGCTGGATGGTGCCGCCGCCCCGCCACCGGGAGGCGCTGACCGAGGCCAAGCGCTTCACCGACCTGGGCAACGCCGTGCTGCCGCAGCTCGTGCTGGCCCACCTGATGGAATCCGGTGCCCTGGAACGGCACCTGCGGCTGCTGCGCGGGCGTCACCGGCGGCGCCGCGACGCCATGATCGCCGCCCTCGCCGCGCATCTGCCGGGCGCGGTCGTGCACGGTGCCGCGGCCGGTCTGCACCTGATGGTCACCTACCCGGCCGAGGTGCCCGACACGGAGCTGGCCGCCGCCGCGCTCGCCCGGGGGGTGAAGTGCCAGCCGCTGTCCTGGCACCGGCAGACGGCGGGCCGCCCGGGCCTGGTCCTCGGCTACGCGGCCACCCCGCCCGGCGTCATCGCCGAAGGGGTGGCGGCGCTCGGCGAGACCCTGCGCGACCTGGCCTGAGACCCCCGGGGGCGCGGGGCGCCGAGCCTCACCGGCCGGGGGAGTCCACCGGCGTCACCGGCACCCCGCCCGCCGCCGCGCCCAGCAGCGTCAGGCGCACCTCGCCCGGCCCGCTCGGCGTGGTCCCGTCGGCGAGGACGGCCAGCGCGAGGGTGTTGGCGCCCCGGGTGCGCAGGATGCCGCCCGGCAGGGGGACGGGCCGGCGCGGCCCGGCGTCGTTGACGTACTCGCCCATGTTCCAGCCGTTGAGGAAGATCTGGACGCGGTAGGCGCGGCCGGGGTCGTCGTCGAGGACCAGGCCGACCGAGGCGTCGACGTCGCGGGGGACGGAGAGCCGGAACGTCGTGCGGTACCAGCACACGCCCTGGCGCCGGTCGGCGCGCGGGAAGACGGCCTCCTCCCAGCCGCCGTCGTCGTGGCCCGGCAGGTGCCAGCCGTGCCGTTCGCCGTACAGGCCGCCGTGGTTGAGCGGCCCGCGCACCGGGTCGGGCGCGTTCGCGCCGCGCAGCCGCCACCGCACCTCCGGCGAGGCCCCCTGGAAGTAGGCGCCCGTCAGGCCGCGCGCCGCCTTGTGGGTGTCCCGCCCGGCGGCGTCCTGGGCGTGCGCGGTCCGCCGGACCAGCACGGACAGGACGGGGGCGGCGCGCCGCCGCTCCCGCAGCCGCCCGCGCAGGCCGGCCGGCAGGCGGAAGCGGGCCGTCGCCGCCCAGGTGTCCTTGCCCACCGGGTTCTCCTCCGGCGGCGGCATCCGGTGGGTGCCGAGCGGCTCCCCGTCCAGCCAGGCCATCAGCAGCCCGCCGGAGCCGGTGCGGTAGGCCAGCGACACCGACGTCAGCCCGGCCGCGCCGGTCAGGCGGCCGCGGTACCAGACGTCGCCGTAGTGGTAGCCGTAGTCGTCGGCGAAGAGGACGGGCTGGGCGTCGGGCACGGGAGTCGTGCTGGACGACGTGGTCCGCGCCGCCGCCGTCCAGCCGGAGTCGTCGAAGCCGGGGGCGGACTCCGGGTTCTCCGTCCGGCGCCGCCAGCCGCCCAGCGCGGGCAGCACCACCTGCGGCGCGCCCGGCAGCGGACGCCGGGCCGCCAGGGCGCCGGAGCGGTCGGCCCGGACGGGCAGCGCGGTCCCGTTCCAGCTCACCTCCGTCACGCCGCGCGGCCCCCACACCCGCACTCCGGTCTCCTCGGTCGTGTCGCCGGTGAGGCGGAGCGCGCCGCCGTCCACCGAGGCGGAGCGCACCAGGGCCGGGCCGTGCACGAGGAGCGGGCCGGACGGGGTCCGGCACGGCCACAGCCGCAGCGAGGCGGCGTCGTCGGCGAAGAGCAGCAGCAGGGGCCGGCCGGAGCCGCCGCCGTCGATCCGCACCCGGGTCGGCGCGCCGTCGCCGAGCGGCGCCGTCACGTGCAGCCGGCCGCGGTCGTACGCCCACGCGGCCTCGTCGTCCAGCCGGTAGGGCCGCGGATCGTCCGGGCAGTCCAGCACGACGTGCGCCATCCGGCCGCGCGCCCCGGTGAACACGGCGATGTCCGCCTGCCCGGTGGACAGGAACACCATCGGCTGCGCGGTGGAGTACGCCAGCTTCCGCCGCCCGCCCAGCGACAGGCCCGTCACCAGCAGCCGGGCGTCGCGGGCCGGAACGGTGACGGGTGCCTCGATCCCGGTGCCCGGCAGCAGCGCCGTGACGTCGGCGCCCGAGTCGTTGCGCACGACGTACACATGGGTGCCGGTGTCGGGGTTGGCCAGGTGGGAGACGCCCAGCCGCGCGTCGGCCGCGCGCACCGGCGCCGCCGGCTCCAGCCGGGCGAAGTCCGGCACGTGGCGCAGCAGATGGCCGATCTGGTGGACGGGGGCCAGCTCCTCGCCCGGCTGCCGCCCCGCGTCCAGGGCCGCCCCGCGGTCGTACGACGCGGGGGCGCCCGGCGCGGCCAGCCAGCCCCAGGAGGTGCCGCCGAACGCCAGCAGCGGGACGGGCAGCGCGGCGCCCTCGGCGAGGCGGGCCAGGCCGAGCCGCCGCACCCCGGCGGCACCGTGCGCGGCCGGCTCCCCGGCGTACCCGCTCACCAGGGGGACGTCGATGCCGTCGGCGCGGGCCCGGGCGCGCAGGTGGGCCGTGTAGGCGCCGGCGTCGGCGGTGCCGGAGGCGTCCTCGGTCTGGTAGAGCAGGACCGTGCCGCGGCCGGATGTGTACAGGTGCCGGACGGCGATGGCGTGGACGCGGGCCAGCCACGCGTCGGCGTGCCGCAGATAGGCCGGGTCGGTGGTCCGGGCCCGGCCCCCGGCCGCCGTCAGCCAGCCCGGCAGGCCGCCCGCGTCCAGGTCCGCGCCCAGGTACGGGCCGGGCCGCAGGATGACGTACAGGTGGCACTCGGCGGCCGTCCGCAGGAACAGGTCCAGGTCGCGCACGCCGGTGAAGTCGTGGCGGCCGGGCGCGGGGGAGTGGACGTTCCACGGGACGGGGACGCTCACCGCGTTGTAGCCGTAGGCGCGCATCTTCTCCAGCACGTCCCGCCACAGTGACGGGCTCGGCAGCCGGAAGGGGTGCACCTCGCCGGGCCACAGCGCCAGGCGCCGGCCGTCGACCAGCAGCGAGCGCCCCTCCAGCCGGACCTCGTGCCGCGCCCCGTCGGCGGCCGGCGGGGCGGGCGGCTCACCGGTGGGCACGGTGGGGAAGGCGCCGGAGCCGGGCGCGGCCCCGCTGCTGCCGCCGAGCGCCAGGCCGAGGACGGCGGTGCCGGCGAGGCCGCCGAAGATACGTCTGCTGAGCGCCAAGGGAGCGCCTCCTCCTGCCTGTTCCGCCGCGGTGCGCGCCGGCGTCGATCTTGTGCGGGGCCATTGTCCACAGCGGAACCCGTCCGGGTCACATGAGGACCACTCTCGGCGAGGGTGACCGAGGCCGGGGCGTCCTGGAGGGACGCGGAGGGGCGATTTTCGGCCAACGGGTGCCGATGCTGCGCGGACCGTTGACGCGTACGGGGTTCGCTTCTACGTTCCCGGTCCGAAGTGGCGATCAGTGTTCGATATCACGAACGGAAACTCCCCATGAGCCGCATGAGCCGCACCGCCCGCCTCAGCCCCCTCAGCCCCCTCGGCCGCACCACCCGCGTCAGCCGCGGGAGGACCGCCCTCCTCGCCCTCCCCGCCGCCGCGGTGCTCGCGCTGCTGCCGGGCACGGCCTCCGCGTACCCGAACCCCGGCCGGGTCACCGGATCGGTGGTCACGCACGACCCGACGATGGTCCGCACCTCCTCGGGGCAGTACCTGCTCTACGCGACCGGCGGCGGCATCGCCGGCAAGACCTCCTCCGACCGCACCGCCTTCGCCGCCGGGGCCGACGCCTTCGCCTCCCGGCCCAGCTGGTGGTCGCGGTACTCCACCGTCCCCGAGGCCTGGGCGCCCGACATCTCGTACCGGGGCGGCAAGTACCTGATGTACTACTCCGTCTCGTCCTTCGGCTCGAACACCTCGGCCATCGGGCTGGCCGGTTCGTCCACGGGACAGCCGGGAAGCTGGACCGACTACGGCATCGTCTACACCTCCACCTCCTCCAGCGACTACAACGCCATCGACCCCAACCTCTTCGTCGACGACGACGGGAAGTGGTGGCTGTCCTTCGGGAGCTGGTGGACCGGGATCAAGATGATCCGCATCGATCCGTCCACCGGCAAGCAGCTCGCCTCCGACACCACGCGGTACTCGCTCGCCTCCCGCCCGACCGGCACCAAGGCGGTCGAGGCCCCCTTCGTCGTCAAGCGCAACGGGTACTACTACCTGTTCGCCTCGTACGACACCTGCTGCAGCGGGACCAGCTCGACGTACAAGGTCAAGGTGGGCCGGGCCACCAAGGTCACCGGCCCGTACTACGACCGGAACGGCGTGTCGATGATGAACAACGGGGGCACGCCCGTCCTGGAGTCGCACGGGAGCGTCATCGGCCCCGGCGGGCAGTCGATCATGAACGACGTCGACGGGGACCTGATCGTCTACCACTACTACGACGGCAACGACAACGGCACGCCCAAGCTCGGCATCAACCTCCTGAACTGGAGCAGCGGATGGCCCGTCGCCTACTGACCCTGCTGGCCGCGCTCGTGCTCGCCCTGTCGCTGGGACAGCCCTCCGCGACCGCGGCCTCCTTCAGCAACCCCGTCGAGGCGCACAAGGGCGCCGACCCCTGGATCGCCTACCACGACGGCGGCTACCACCTGGTGACGACGAGCTGGACCGACGTCATCACCATCCGCAAGGCGCCCACCCTCGCCGGGCTCGCCACCGCGCCCGGCGTGCAGGTCCGGAAGGGCGACGCCGCCTCCCGGTGCTGCAGCATCTGGGCGCCCGAGCTGCACTTCCTGGGCGGACGCTGGTACCCGTACTACGTCGCCGGGCAGAACGTGGCCGACTACAACCTGACCCAGCGCAGCCACGTCCTGGAGAGCGCCGGGTCCGACCCCCTGGGGCCCTGCACCTCCGGCCGCGCCGGCCAGCGGTGGCGCGTGGAGGACCTCGGCGACGACACCCACCGCCTGGTCGACGCGGCCACCGGCAAGGTGGCCGACGTCGCCGACTGCTCCACCGCCGACTCCGCCGACGTACGGCAGCGGTCGTGGCTGGACAACGCCTGCCAGCAGTGGCGGCTGGTCCCCGGGTGAGCCGCCGCGCGCGGACGGCCCGGCCCGCGCCCCCTCAGGGGGCGCGGGCCGGGCCGTGCGGTCAGGTCCGGGACGGGGCTCAGGGACCGAAGGTGTGCACCGTGGTCGTCCGGTAGGTCTGCCCCGGGCGCAGCACGGTCGAGGGGAACGACGGCTGGTTGGGGGAGTCCGGGAAGTGCTGGGTCTCCAGGCACAGGGCGTCGCCCTGCCGGTAGACGGAGCCGCCGGGGCCGGTCAGGGTGCCGTCGAGGAAGTTGCCGGAGTAGAACTGCAGGCCCGGCTGGTCGGTGGCGATCCGCAGGGTGCGGCCGGAGGCCGGGTCGCGCAGCGTGGCGATGTGCTCGGGACGGGCGGTGACGCCCTTGTCGAGCACCCAGTTGTGGTCGAAGCCCTTGGCCAGGACCAGTTGCGGGTGCCCGGCGCGGATGTCCCGGCCGATCGGCTTGGCCCGGCGGAAGTCGAACGGGGTGCCCGCGACCTTCGCCAGCTCGCCGGTGGGGATCAGGCCCGCGTCGGTGGGCGTGAAGCGGGAGGCGGCGATCGACAGCTCGTGGTCCTCGATGGTGCCGCTGCCCTCGCCGGCCAGGTTCCAGTAGACGTGGCTGGTGAGGTTGACGACGGTGGCCTTGTCGGTGGTGGCCGCGTAGTCGATGCGCCAGTCGCCGGAGCGGGTGAGGGTGTAGGTGACCTTCGCCTTCAGCGTGCCCGGGTAGCCCATCTCGCCGTCGGCGCTGGTGTAGCGCAGGCGGAGGCCGACGTCGGAGCCCTCGGTGAACGGCTCGACGTCCCACACCCGGTAGTCGAAGCCGAGGGCGCCGCCGTGTAGGGAGTTCTCGCCGTCGTTGACGGAGAGCTGGTACGTCGTGCCGTCCAGGGTGAAGCGGCCCTTGGCGATGCGGTTGCCGTACCGGCCGATCAGGGCGCCGAAGTGCGGGCTGCGGGCCACGTAGTCGTCGAGGTTGTCGAAGCCCGCCGAGACGTTCGCGTACCGGCCGCGCCGGTCGGGGATCTCCAGGGACTGCACGACGCCGCCGTAGGAGAGGACCTTCATCCGCGTGCCGCCGTTCTCCAGCGACCAGCGGTGGACCTCGGTCCCGTCGGCGAGCTTCCCGAAGAGTTCCTTCACCGGCTTCCTGCCTCCCCTGGCGTGTGCGGGGCCGGCCGTGGTGGCGGCGGCGAGGCCCGCCGCGGCGGCGCCCGCGATGACCGTGCGTCTGCTCAGTTCCATGTGCGGCTCCTGCGAAAGGAAGGGCCCCGCCGGCCGGCGGGGCCCGGATGGCTTACGAACCGACCCTGCGCTTGTTCCACACGTCGAACCCGACCGCCGCCAGCAGCACCAGGCCCTTGATGACCTGCTGCCAGTCGGTGCCGATGCCGACGAGGTTCATGCCGTTGTTCAGCACGCCCAGGACCAGGCCGCCGATGATCGCGCCGAGGACCGTGCCGACGCCGCCGCTCATCGACGCCCCGCCGATGAACGAGGCCGCGATCGCCTCCAGCTCGAAGTTGAGGCCCGCCTTGGGCGAGGCCGCGTTGAAGCGGGCGGCGAAGACCAGGCCCGCCAGGGCCGCGAGCATGCCCATGTTCAGGAAGACCAGGAAGGTGACCTTCTTGTCCTTCACGCCCGACAGCTTGGCCGCGGGCAGGTTGCCGCCGATGGCGTAGATGTGGCGGCCGATGATCGCGTTGCGCATCACATAGCCGAAGCCGACCAGCAGCACCGCCAGGATCAGCAGCACGATCGGGGCGCCCTTGTAGCTGGCGAGCAGCAGCGTGACGACGAGGATCGCGGCGACCAGGGCGACCAGCTTCAGCGCGAACAGCTTGGCCGGCAGGACGTCCAGGGCGAACTCCTGCTGCCGCCTGCGGTCGCGGACCTCCTGGAAGACGACGAAGGCGATGAGGGCGAGGCCCAGCAGCAGCGTCAGGTTGTGGTAGTTCGTCTCGGGACCGGTCTCGGGCAGGAAGCCGTTGGCCACCTTCTGCAGGCCCTCCGGGAACGGGCCGAGGGTCTGGCCCTCCAGGAAGATCTCCGTCAGACCGCGGAAGACCAGCATGCCCGCCAGGGTCACGATGAACGACGGTATGCCGCCGTAGGCGATGAAGAAGCCCTGCGCGGCGCCCGCCAGCGCGCCCATCGCCAGGCACAGCACCACCGCCACCGGCCACGGCAGGTCGTGTTTGACCATGAACACGGCGGCCATCGAGCCGATGAACGCCGTCAGCGAGCCGACCGACAGATCGATGTGGCCGGCGATGATGACCAGCATCATGCCGATCGCCAGGATCAGGATGTAGCTGTTCTGCAGCACCAGGTTGGAGACGTTGCGCGGCAGCAGCAGGTCGCCGTCGGTCCATACGGCGAACAGCGCCACGATCAGGCCGAGCGCGAACAGCATGCCGTACTGCCGCATGTTGCGGCGCATGCCGTCCAGCACCAGGTGGAGCAGGCCGTCCCCGCCTGCCGACCCGCCCTTGCCGGCCGGCGCGGGGGCCGGCGTCTTGGCGGACACATCCGTGCTCATCGCGTTACCTCTTTGTCCTTCGTCATCTGACGCATCAGCGCTTCCTGCGATGCCTCGGCCCGCGAGAACTCGCCGGTCAGCCGTCCGGCGGCCATCGTGTAGATGCGGTCGCACATGCCGAGCAGCTCCGGCAGCTCGGAGGAGATGAAGACGACCGCCTTGCCCTGGGCGGCCAGTTGGTCGATGACCGTGTAGATCTCGTACTTCGCGCCCACGTCGATGCCGCGCGTCGGCTCGTCCAGGATCAGCACGTCCGGACCCGCGAAGATCCACTTGCTGAGGACGACCTTCTGCTGGTTGCCGCCGGACAACTTGCCCACCGGCTCGAAGACGGTCGGCGCCTTGATGTTCATGGAGGTGCGGAAGCCCTCGGCGACCTTGCGCTCCTCGTGCTCGTCGACGACACCGCGCCGGGCGACCTTCCCCAGGGCGCTGAGCGAGATGTTGCGGTGGATGGTGTCGATGAGGTTCAGGCCGTAGTGCTTGCGGTCCTCGGTGACGTACGCGATCCCGTTCCGGACCGCCTCGGGGACGGTCCTGGTACGGATCTCCCGGCCGTCCTTGAGGACCGTGCCGCCCGCGTACCGGCCGTAGGTGCGGCCGAAGACGCTCATCGCCAGTTCGGTGCGGCCGGCGCCCATCAGGCCCGCGATGCCGACGATCTCCCCGCGCCGCACCTGGAGGGAGACGTCGTCGACCACCTTGCGCTGCTGGTCGATGGGGTGGTGCACGGTCCAGTGGCGGATCTCCAGGGCGGGGGCGGTGCCCTCCTCCGGCCGGTGCGGTGTCCGCTCCGGGAAGCGGTGCTCCAGATCGCGGCCGACCATTCCGCTGATGATCCGGTCCTCGGTCGTGCCGGGGTCGGCCACGTCCAGCGTCTCGATGGTCCGCCCGTCCCGCAGGATCGTCACCGAGTCGGCGACGCGGCGGATCTCGTTCAGCTTGTGGGAGATGATGATCGAGGTGATGCCCTGTTCCTTCAGCTGAAGGATCAGATCGAGCAGTTTGCCGCTGTCCTCGTCGTTGAGCGCGGCCGTCGGCTCGTCGAGGATGAGCAGCTTCACCTTCTTCGACAGCGCCTTGGCGATCTCCACCAGCTGCTGCTTGCCGACCCCGATGTCCGCCACCCGGGTCTCGGGGTGCTCGTCGAGGCCGACCCGGCGCAGCAGCTCGGTGGCGTGCCGCAGCGTCTCGTTCCAGTCGATGAACCCGCGGGTGGCGTGCTCGTTGCCGAGGAAGATGTTCTCCGCGATGGACAGATAGGGCACCAGGGCCAGCTCCTGGTGGATGATCACGATGCCGTGCTGCTCGCTGGCCCGGATGTCCTTGAACGCGCAGGGGTGCGACTCGAAGAGGATCTCGCCCTCGTACGTGCCGTGCGGGTGGACGCCGGAGAGGACCTTCATCAGGGTCGACTTGCCGGCGCCGTTCTCGCCGCAGATGGCATGGACCTCGCCCTGGCGGACGGTCAGCGTGACGTCCGACAGCGCCTTGACGCCGGGAAAGGTCTTGACGATCGAGCGCATCTCCAGGACGGGTCCCGCCATGGTGGTGCCTTCCAATCACTCGGGTCCGGCGGTCAGTTGAGGTCGCTTTCCTTGATGTATCCGGAGTCGACGACCGTCTTGCGGTAGTTGGCCTTGTCGACGGCGACCGGCTCCAGCAGGTAGGCGGGGACGACCTTCGCGCCGTTGTCGTAGGTCTTGGTGTCGTTGACCTCGGGCTTCTTGCCGTTGAGCAGCGCGTCGACCATGTTCGCGGAGACCTGGGCCAGCCGGCGGGTGTCCTTGTAGACGGTCATCGACTGCTCGTCCGCGATGATCGACTTCACCGAGGCGACCTCGGCGTCCTGGCCGGTGACGACCGGCAGCGGCTTGCTCTTGGAGCCGTAGTCGTCCGACTTCAGCGCCGACAGGATGCCGATGGAGATGCCGTCGTACGGCGAGAGCACCGCGTCGACCCGCTGGGTCTTGTACGACGAGGTCAGGATGTCGTCCATGCGCTTCTGGGCGGTGCCGCCGTCCCAGCGCAGGGTGGTGACCTGGTTGAGGCTGGTCTGGCCGGAGCGGACGACGAGCTGCTTCTTGTCGATGTAGGGCTTCAGGACGTTCATCGCGCCCTGGAAGAAGTAGCGGGTGTTGTTGTCGTCGTTGGAGCCCGCGAACAGCTCGATGTTGAACGGCCCCTTCTCGCTGCCGTCCTTCAGCCCGAGCTTGTCCACGATGTACGTGCCCTGGAGCTCGCCGACCTTCTCGTTGTCGAACGACGCGTAGTAGTCGACGTTCTCGGTGCCGAGGATGAGGCGGTCGTAGGAGATCACCGGGATGTCGGCGTCCTTGGCCTGCTGGAGCACGTTGTTCATCGACTTGTTGTCGATCGCGGCGACGATCAGCGCCTTGACGCCCTGGGTGATCAGGTTCTCGATCTGCGAGACCTGCTGGTCGGGGTCGTCCTCGCCGTAGACCAGCGTGGCCTTGTAGCCCTTGGACTCCAGTTCCCGCTTGACGTTGTTGCCGTCGGCGATCCAGCGCTCGGAGGACTTCGTCGGCATCGCGATGCCGATGGTGGCGCCCTCGGCGCTGCCCTTGCCCTCCTCGCTGCCGCCCTCGCTGTTCTGCCCGCAGGCGGTCAGGGTCAGGGCGAGGGAGGCGGCGGCGGCCAGGGCGGCGAGTGCGGCTCTGCGGTTGGGCATGGTCATCATCCTTGATGTGGGTGCAGGGCTCGGTCGGATGGTGCGGGATGTGCCGGGAACGCTGAACGCGGATCGACCGAAGGCAGGTAGTGCGCGATTCTGCGCGACTGTGTCTACTCTTGAGAAGGGTGTTTCGGGTTTTGAGAAGGGCGTTTCCGGAACGTTATGACGAGATCTCGAACCGGTTGAGGGTTCCGGGCAGCCGCGTGCCGAGCGGCGCCATGTCGTCGCCCGCGCCGTGCCGCGCCAGCAGGTCCAGCGCGAGCCGCCCGCGCCGCACCCGCTCCTTCGCGGTGGCAAGCGTCAGCTCCCGCATGTGGTGCCCGTAGGGGTAGATGCCGGGCGCCTTGGCGAGCCCGAACTTCAGGTAGAGCGGCGCGCCGCGCCGGATCAGCTCGGCCACCTCGTACATGCGCACATAGCCGCCGAGGTCGTCCGGAGCCTCGATGTACATGTCCATCGGGGCCGCCGAGACCCGCCGGATCTCGGTGAGGTGGTCCAGCGTCAGATCGCTGGGCACGTTGACCGAGTCGGCGCCGAGCCGCTCGTACACCGCGAACGAGGCGGGGTTGACCGGACCCACCAGCGCCGACACCTTCAGCGTGGTGTCGGCGGGGATGATGCCGGCGGTCCGCGCCCGGTGCAGCGTCCACAGCACACCCTCGTCGGCCACGAGCAGGCACTTCACGCCCAGCTCGGTCGCCCGGACCGCGTCCTCCACGCACCCGGCCACGGCGTCGTGGCCGCGCGCCCGCAGACCCGCGCCACCGGAGTCGGTGCGGGTGGAGCCGCCGATGTCCCAGGTGCCGCGCGGACCGGTGAACAGGCAGAGCTCGATGTCCCGCTCGGCGGTGGCCTCGACCATCTCCGTGATCTCGGCGTCGGTCAGCATCCACACGCCGCTGCCCTGGCTGATGCGGTGGATCGGCACGTCCAGCCGGGAGGACTCCTTCAGGACCACCGCGAGCGCCTCGGGTCCTTCGCAGGAGGGAATCTCGGTGCGCCAGCGGCCCCCGCCGGGGAAGGAGTGCGGGGAGGCGTCGGCGGGGTCGGGAGCGGGTGCGGCCAGGCCGAGGGCGGCGAGCGCGGGCTCACCCGGCTTGCGGACTGCCGGGGTGGAAGCGTCGGTCACAAGCTGTCCTTAGTGTTCGGTATGCCGGACGAAGTTCGCGGCTCATGGTGTGAGGGGTTGGCGGTACGCCGGTACGGGGGCCGTCAGGCCGCCCCCGTACCGGCGTACGGCTAGGGGTGGAGCAGTACCTTGCCCACCTTCGGATCGCCGGATCCCACCAGCTCCAGGGCGCGGGAGAACTCGGCGAGCTGCAACTCGTGCGTCACCAGCGGCAGCGGGTCCAGCAGCCCGGCGCCGAAGACCCGCACCGTGTGCGCCCATGCCTCGGGCGGCGCCCCGAAGACGGTGTGCACCTCGAGCTGCCGTACGACCAGATCGGTCGGGTCGAGGCCGGCGGCGCCCGGCGCCGGGATGCCCGTCAGGACCAGGCGGCCGCCGCGCCGCAGCAGCCCCGCGGAGGTGCGGGCCGCGTCGGCCGACCCGGCCGTCTCGATGACGACGTCGAAGTCGCCGGGGAGCTCCTGGTCCTTGGTCCGGAATCCGGTCGCGCCGAACCGCCGGGACAGCGCCTCCCGGTCGGGGCGGCTCCCGACGACGAGCAGCTCGGCCGGGGAGCCCGCGGCGAGGAACTGCACGGCGAACATGCCGAGCGTGCCCGTGCCGACCACGGCGACCCGCTCGCCCGGTCGCGCGTCGGCCTTCAGCGCGGCGGCGGCGATGCAGGCGGCCGGCTCCAGGAGGGCGGCGGCGGTGAGGTCCGCGCCGTCCGGCAGGGGGTGCAGCAGGCGGGCCGGGAGGGTGAGCGTGGGCGCCATGGCACCCGGCTCGGTGAAGCCCGTCTCCGCGTACCCCGCCGTGCACAGGGTCGTCTCGCCCGCGTGGCAGCGGTCGCAGACCTGGCAGTTGCGGAACCCCTCGCCGACGACCTTGCGGCCGGTCAGGGACGCGGGGACGCCCGCGCCGACCCGCTCGACGGTCCCGGACCACTCGTGGCCGGGCGTGAGCGGGTAACGGACGTACCCCTCCGGCCGGTTGCCCTGGTAGACCTCGCGGTCGCTGCCGCAGATGCCGACGGCGTGCACGCGGACCAGGGCCTCGCCGGGACCGGGATCGCGGGGCGTGTGGCCGGCCAGGTGGAAGGAGCCCGGGGCGTCGACGACGACGGCGGAGCTCACTGGGTGTCCTTCGGGTTCCGCTTCTCCCAGCCCTCGGCCCACAGGTCGAAGTGGGCCCGCTGCTGCGGGAACTCGGCGGCGGCGTCGACGTCCAGCTCCACCCCGAGGCCCGGGGCGTCGGAGAGGTGGAAGCAGCCGTCCTCCGGGTTCACCTGCGGCGCCCCCTTGACCACCTTCTTGATCTCCGCGTCGGCGAAGTCGTTGAAGTGCTCCAGGATCTTGAAGTTCGGCGAGGTGAAGCCGACCTGGAGGCTGGCGGCGGTGAGGACGGAGCCGCCCACGTTGTGCGGGGCCACGAGCATGTAGTGGGTCTCGGCGGTGGCGGCCAGCTTCCGCGTCTCCCAGATGCCGCCGATGTGGCCGACGTCCGGCTGGATGATGTCCACGGACTGGTCGTCGAACAGCTCGCGGAACTCGATGCGGTCGTGGATGCGCTCGCCGGTGGCGACCGGCATGTCCACCTTCTCGGCGACCTTCCTGAGCGCCTTGAGGTTCTCCGGCGGCACCGGCTCCTCCAGCCAGGCCGGCTTGAACGGCGCCATCTCCTTGGCCAGCCGCACCGCGGTGGCCGGCGAGAAGCGGCCGTGCATCTCCAGCATCAGCTCGGCGTCGGGGCCGATGGCGTCGCGGACGGCCTCGATGAGGGAGACGGCGTACCGGGTCTCCTGGTGGTCCAGCTCGAAGTGGCCGGTGCCGAAGGGGTCGATCTTGAGCGCCTTGTACCCGCGCTCCATGACCCCCCGGGCGGCCTTGTGGTACGCCTCCGGCGTCCGCTCGGTCGTGTACCAGCCGTTGGCGTACGCCTTGACCTTGTCGGTGACCTTGCCGCCCAGGAGCTGCCAGACGGGGACGCCGAGGGCCTTGCCCTTGATGTCCCAGCAGGCCATCTCCACGACGGCGATGCCGGACATCACGATCTCGCCGGCGCGCCCGTAGTCGCCGTACTTCATCCGCTTCACGAGGTCCTCGACAGCGAACGGGTCGGAGCCGAGAATGTGGTTGGCCTCGGCCTCCTTCAGGTAGCCGAGGAGGGCGTCGGTGTGCCCGAGCATCCGGGTCTCGCCGACTCCCGTGATCCCCTCGTCGGTGTGCACCTGGACGTAGGTCAGGTTGCGCCACGGCGTTCCGACCACATGCGTGCTGATTCCGGTGATGCGCACGGCAGTTGCCCCTCGCTGTGTTCGATATTTCGGCACTCGTTCGAAATGCTGGCGTGACATTAAGGAGGGGGCGGCGGGAGTGTCAATGGGGTGGGGTCATAACGGTTACGGCAACTTTCAACGGCGCCGATGCGGCGGATCTCCCACGCGCCCTTCACGGCGGGATCGGGGAACGCCACCGGCGCGGACTCCGGTCTCCCGGCACGCTGCCGTACAGGATCGGGGGGAACGGGCCGGCGGCGACGGGGGAGCGGGGGCGCCCCGCACCGCCGCCGGCGCCGCGGCCCCCTTCGTCGCCGCGGGATTCACGGATCGTCCCCGGGCGGGCCCCCGGGACTCCGGCCGAGAAGTCCAGGCAGACCCGTCCGTGCGTCAGCAGGCGGTCTCCCCGGCACGTTCGCTCGGCGACACGGTCTTGAAAACCACCCAGACGCTCTTGCCGACGACGTCCTGTGTGACCCCCATGTCGTCGGCAACCTCCCGGGCCAGGCGCAGGCCGCGTCCGGAGCACGCCTCCAAGTCGGCCTCCGGGGGATCGATACCGAGATGCCGCTCGCCGCTGTCACGCACCGCGAGGCGGATCACCGAACCGTCGAGCGTGAGACTCACGCAGTACTCCCTGCCGGGCGGTGCTCCGTGGAGGAGCGCGTTGGTGGCCAACTCCGAGACGCAGAGTGTCACGTCGTCCAGCCGATCGGTGTGACCCCAGTCCGTCAGCACCTGGCGAACGAAAACACGGGCGTCGCGCACCGAGGCGCGCGAGCGCGGGAATCGACGGTTCCGTGACAAGGGCACGAGGGGCCACCTCCGGGAGTCGGCGCGTCCGGCAATGGCGCGACCTTATCGCTTTTCGCGAAAGGCGGCTAGGTGGCAGGATGGTGAGGAACACCTGGGCGAAGTCGCCTAACGTTGGGCTCCGATGGGCGCAAGTGCCGGTCGCGAGGAGGGCCTCATGAGTGCGAGTAGCTGGGTCAGCACGTCTCTTCCGTATCTCACGCCGCAGGGGAAGGGAGACGGTGACGCCTGGGCTGCCGAGGCCGGGGCACAGGGTCGCCGGGGAACCCAGCGCATCCTGCATGCCGGCGAGGTGCCCGCCCCCGCCGAGGTCGCGAACCTGCTCGGCGTCGCAGAAGGGGAGCCGGTCGTCGTGCGCCGGCGCCTGATCCTCCTCGACGAGCGGCCGAACGAGCTGACCGACACGTACTACCCGCTGGCCGTAGCCCAAGGCACCGCCCTGGCCCGAACCGCCAAGATCCGCGGTGGTGCCGTCACCCTGCTCGCTGAACTCGGCCACGTCGGCGTACTGGTGCGGGAGGACGTCACGGCCGCGATGCCGGACGAGGAGGAGCGCCGGACCCTGAAGACCGCCCCTGACGAGCCGGTCCTGCGGCTCACCCGGCTGACGGTCGACCGCGAGGACCGCCCGATCCAGGTGGATCGTATGGTGATGCCTGCCCTGCGGCAGAGACTGCGCTACCAGATCGAGATCGGATGACCGTGCCCCAGGCAGAAATGGAAAGCGCCGACCGTCGCTCCCTCCACGAGCGCATCGCCGCCGATCTGCGCGACGACATCATGGGCGGCGAGCTGGCACCAGGTGCGAGCCTTCCCTCGACCGCGCGACTCAAGGAGCGGTTCGACGCGTCGAACGCCACGGTGCAGAAAGCGTTGCAGCTCCTCAAGGAGGAGGGTCTCGTGGTCGGCCGGGCGGGAGCCTCCGTCACGGTCCGCGAGCACCGCCAGCGCACGGTTTCGCCGGCCGCGCTCACGACCGCCGACCGGTGGCTCACCGAGGCCGCCACGTACGGCACCCACGCCCGCAGTGTCCTCCGCAACGTCGCGGAGGTCCGCCCGCCGGCCGACGTCCGCGCCGCCTTCGGTCTCCCTCTGGACGGCACGGCACTGCTGCGCAGTCAGATTCTCCTGATCGACGACGAACCGGCGGAACTCGTCGACTGCTACTACCCGTTGGACATCGCCCGGGGAACGGCGCTCATGGAGCGGCGCCGGATCAAGGGCGGTGCACCCGCGCTGCTGGCGGAACTGGGCCATCCCGCGGACCGTAGCGTGGACCGGGTCTCCGCGCGGATTCCGACCCAGGAGCAGTACCAGGCCCTCCGCCTCACCGGCAGTACGCCGGTCCTGCGCACCCTCCGGGTGGTCCACGGCGACGGCGGCAGGCCGATCGAGGTGACGATCATGGTGAAGGCTGGGCACCTCTACGAGTTGCAGTACGAGTTCGAGGCGCGGTGAGGGTCAGCTCTGCGCCGATCCCTCCGTGAGCATCCGCCGCAGCGCGTCCCGCAGTGCCAGCCGCTCCGCCTCCGACAGCCCCGCCAGCGGCTCCCGGGCGAACCGCAGGGAATCGCGCAGGTCGCGGGCGACCCGGCGGCCCTCGTCCGTCGCCGCCGCCACCTTCACCCGCCGGTCGGTGGGGTCCGGCCGCCGCTCCACCAGGCCCCGCAGCTCCAGCCGGTCCACGATCCCGGTCACGTTGGACGGCTCGCAGCGCAGCCGCTGCGCCAGCCTGCGCATCGGCAGCGGCTCCAGCGACAGCAGGCTCAGCAGCCGGGCCTGCGCCCCCGTGAGCGCGTGCTGGGCGGCGGCCTCCTCGTAGTCGGCGTGGAAGCGGGCCACGGCCTCGCCTATGAGCTCGACGACCTCCAGCGTCAGGGCGTCGGGACGGGGGGTCGGATGTGAGGTGGGCATGGATTCAGGGTACCCACTTGTTTGACAACCTGAAATGTTCAGGCGCATGGTTGTTTCAGGTAGTGAAGTAATTCCGAGAGGAAGGTGCGCCCCCATGGCCGACTCCCCCGCTCTCCCCGCCGTCAACCGCGAATGGCACCTGCTGAGCCGGCCGGTCGGCTGGCCCAAGCCCGAGGACTTCGCCCTGGTCGAGGCGGAGATGCCGGAACCGGGCGAGGGGCAGGTGCTGGTGCGCAACCGGTACCTGTCGGTCGACCCGTACATGCGTGGCCGCATGAGCGCGGCCAAGTCCTACGTCGCCCCCTTCGAGCTGGGCAAGGTGATGCAGGGCGGCGCGGTCGGCGAGGTCGTCGCCTCCCGTGCCGAGGGCTTCTCCGTCGGCGACCACGTCCTGCACTTCTTCGGCTGGCGCGAGTACGCGGCCGTGGACGCCCGGCACGCCGTCAAGGTGGACCCCGAGGCCGCGCCGCTGTCCACGTACCTCGGGGTGCTGGGCATGACCGGCCTGACCGCCTACGCGGGCCTGCTGCGCACCGCCGCCTTCAAGGAGGGCGACGCGGTGTTCGTCTCCGGCGCCGCGGGGGCCGTGGGCAGCCAGGTCGGGCAGATCGCCAAGCTCAAGGGCGCCTCCCGGGTGATCGGGTCCGCCGGTTCGGCGGAGAAGGTCAAGCTCCTGGTCGAGGAGTACGGGTTCGACGCCGCGTTCAACTACAAGGACGGGCCGGTGAGCGAGCAGCTCAGGGCCGCCGCCCCGGACGGCATCGACGTCTACTTCGACAACGTGGGCGGTGACCACCTGGAGGCCGCCATCGGATCGCTCAACCAGGGCGGCCGCATCGCCGTCTGCGGGATGATCTCCGTCTACAACAACACCGAGCCCGCCCCGGGGCCGAAGAACCTCGCGCGGCTCATCCAGACCCGGGGCCGGATCGAGGGCTTCCTCGTCGGCGACCACTACGACCTCCAGCCGCAGTTCGTCCAGGAGGTGGGCCCCTGGGTCCGGGACGGGCGGCTGAAGTACCGCGAGACCGTCGTCGAGGGCATCGAGAACAACCTGGAGGCGTTCCTCGGCGTCCTGCGCGGCGACAACATCGGGAAGATGGTCGTCAAGCTCTGACGGCCCGGCCGGCGAGCACCCCGGCCGCCCTTCACCCTGTTTCCGGCATGCGGTAACTTCTTTCCATAATCAGTCGCGATCGTGGGCGCGAGTCGCGGCGGACCGAGGAGGAAGACACCGCATGCCGATTCAGCAGTCCGACGTCCTGTACACCGCCGTCGCCACCGCCGAGAACGGCCGTGACGGCCGGGTGGCCACCGATGACGGCAAGCTCGACGTGGTCGTGAACCCGCCCAAGGAGATGGGCGGCAGCGGCGCCGGCACCAACCCGGAGCAGCTCTTCGCCGCCGGGTACAGCGCCTGCTTCCAGGGCGCGCTCGGCGTGGTCGCCCGCCAGGAGGGCGTCGACGTGTCCGGCTCGACCGTCACCGCGAAGGTCGGGATCGGCAAGAACGACGACGGGTTCGGCATCATCGTCGAGATCTCCGCGAACATCCCGGGCGTGGACGCCCAGGCCGCCAAGGAGCTCGTCGAGAAGGCCCACCAGGTGTGCCCGTACTCGAAGGCCACCCGCGGCAACATCACCGTGACGCTCGCCTGAGCACGGTCGTTGGCCACGGCGGAGGCCGCACCCTTGGACGTGGGGTGCGGCCTCCGCCTCGTTCCCGGGGGGCGGGCGCGGCCCGGTGCACCGCGGCCGCGAGGCGGCCGCTCTCCGGGGCGGTCCCGCCCGGGAAGGCGCACCGGCGCCGGGTGCGGCCGTAGCCGTCCACCGCGCTGATCGCCGCCGCGTACCGCCCGGCCGGCCCCCGCGCCGACGCCACGACGGTGCCGTGGACCTCACGCGTCGTCCGCTCCCTCCCCGGTCTCCGGACCTGCGCAGGTCGTACGGCCCACCGTCACGTGGTCGACGGTCGTCGCGGGAGCCGGAACCCATGAGGGGCGCCGCGGCCGATAGAGTGCCGCCATGCGCGATCTTGGGGCGGGGTTCCGGTACCTCCTGGAGGGCCAGCGCTGGGTGGCCCGGCACGGCAAGAGCTACGGCTTCGGGCTGCTCCCGGGCCTGATCACCCTGGTGCTGTACGCGGCGGCGCTGGTGGCGCTGGCGCTGTGGGGCGAGGACGCCGTGGCCTGGGCGACCCCCTTCGCCGACGACTGGGCGAGTCCCTGGGCCGGGCTGTTCCGCGGCTTCCTCACCGTCGTGCTGTTCGCGCTCGCGATGCTGCTGGCCGTGATCACCTTCACCGCGGTCACCCTGCTGATCGGCCAGCCCTTCTACGAGAACCTCTCCGAGCAGGTCGACCGCGACCTCTCCCCGGACGGCACCGCCCCCGAATCGGGCCTGCCGCTCTGGCGGGAGCTGTGGATCTCCGCCCGGGACAGCCTGCGGATCGTGGTGCGGGCCGCGGTGTGGGGCGTGCTGCTGTTCGCCCTCGGGTTCGTCCCGGTGGCGGGCCAGACCGTCGTACCGGTGATCGGGTTCTTCGTCACCGGCTTCTTCCTCACCGAGGAGCTGACCGCCGTCGCCCTCCAGCGCCGCGGTGTCGAGCTGCGCGACCGGCTCGCCCTGCTCCGCTCCCGCAAGACCCTGGTCTGGGGCTTCGGCACCCCCCTCGGCCTGGCCTTCCTGGTGCCGTTCGTCGCGGTCTTCCTGATGCCGGGCGCGGTGGCCGGCGCCACCCTCCTCGCCCGTGACCTGCGCGGCGAGGAGAACCGCGACCGCGACGACGACCCCGCCGGCGCGCTGCGGACGGGGGGCGACCGCGCCCGGCCGTGACCGGGACGCCCGCACCAGCCGCAGCCGGAGCCGCAGCGGGCGCCCCGCCCGGACGCGGTGTCAGTCCCGCGCCCGCCGCGTCGCCTCCAGCGCCACGGTCACGATCGCGCGCACCTGCGCGACGATGGCGAGCCGGTTGCGCACGAACTCCGGATCGGTGACCTCGGATGTGTTCCCGGCCCCGAACTGGAGCACCGGGGTGTGCACATGCCCGCCCGGCAGCGTCCGCCGCAGCCCCAGCCGGTCCCGCAGCAGCGTCGCCCGGTAGGCGATCTCGTTGGACAGGTAGTCCCCGCCGCCCCCGGCCCGGGCCGTCGAGCCGGGCGTCGGCCCGTCCGGCCGCACCACGGGCTCCCCGCCCCCCGCCGGGATCTCGGTGACGGCCGTGTTGTCGTACACGGGGAAGGGCCCGGTGTCCGCCGCCGTGATCTCCCGGTACGGCAGGGTGGTCGTCGTCCACTGCGGCGCGGGGCCCGGCCCGGCCACCGGGACGGTCTCCGTGCGCGCGACGCCGTCGTTGTCCGGGAACCCGCCCCGCCAGGCCCCGTTGGTCCGCTCGATGTCGAACCGCCCGGCCCGGCCCTGGCTCACCGTCGCGAAGAGGTCGGCCTCCGGCAGGTGCGCCCGCAGCGCCCGTTCCACCGTGCCGTCCGTGAAGTCCTGCCACCGCACCGGGAACACGGCCGCCTCCACCCGCGCCGGGCCGTCCGCCGTCTCGATCACCGTGCCGTCCAGGGCGAGCGCGGCGGCACCGGAGGGGTTGGAGATGCGGATGTCCCGGTCCAGGGTGAACGGGTCGAAGCCGGTGACCAGGACCCGCTGGACGTCCTCGCCCCGGGGACGGCGCAGGTCGGCCTGGCCGCGCGAGGTGCGCTCCAGCGCGTCCAGGAGCCGGGCCCGCTGGGCGCCGGTGAGCCCGAACTCCGGCTCCCAGGTGCGCACCTGACGGGTCATGGCCAGCCGGGCCCAGTACAGCGGCCGGTCGTCGTCCCGGCTGAGGTCGCCGCCCGCCGGGCCCCGCCCCTGCGCCCGGTCCACGGCCCGCCGCCACAGCGCCGAGCCCTCGCGCAGCACCGTCCGCCGGGCCTCGGCGTAGGACCGCGCCCGGTCCAGCGACCGGGCGAAGGCGGCCGCCGGACGGCCGAATCCGGAGCGCCGCAGGATCTCCTGGGGCACGGCCCGGTACAGCCGCCGCTCCTCGACGGTGGGGGAGGGCGCCGCGGCGGCCCCGGGGGAGGCCGCGGCCGCCGGCACCGGGGCCGTGAGCCCCGCCGCCAGGACCAGGCCGAGGACGCCTGCGCGAACACATGGGAATGACAAGGCGGTCAAGGCGGTCGGGGTCCTTCCGTCGCCGTGGGGTGCAGCCGGACCGCGGCAGTATCCCGTGCCGAAGCGGCGGGCGCCATGGTGCGTGCCCCGCGGGACCGGCGGCCGGGAGGCGGGGAAAGAGGCAAGGGCGAAGGAGGAGAGAGGGAGAGAAGGAGAGGGGGGACGACCGGTTGGTGGGCGTGTGTGAAGGCTTCGTACGGACTCCGGGCGGGCCGGGCGATCCGGGGCCGCGGACCGGCCGCGGCGGCTAACGTCTGACCCGGGACCCCCCTCCCCCCACGCCGGCGGCCCCGGCCCGGGACCTGACGGCCGGGCCGGGGCTCACGGTGCCCGGCGGGCGGTCAGCGGGTGCCGAAGCCGTACACGGTCGTGGAGCGGAACACCTCGCCCGGCCGCAGCACCGCGCTCGGGAACTCCGGCCGGTTGGGCGAATCGGGGAAGCGCTGCGTCTCCAGGGCGACACCGGCGCCGGGCGCGAACGGCCCGCCCAGGTGGTCGCCCGTGTAGAGCTGGAGGCCCGGTTCGGTGGTCGCCACGGTCAGCACCCGCCCGGAGGCCGGGGCGTACAGCTCGGCCACCTCCACGGGCGTGTCCGTCACCCCCTTGTCCAGCGCGAAGTTGTGGTCGTAGCCCGCCGGGAGCGGGCGCGCCCGGCGGAAGTCGAAACGGGTCCCGGTGACGTCCTCCAGCTCCCCGGTCGGGATGAGGTCCGCGTCGACCGGGGTGAACCGGGAGGCCGCCAGCCGCAGTTCGTGGCCGCCCGCGGTGCCGGGCCCGTCCAGCCGGAAGTAGCTGTGGTTGGTCAGGCTCACCACGGTCGGCGCGTCGGTGACCGCCTCGTAGGCGATCCGCAGCGCCCCCGACGCGTCCAGCGTGTACGTCGCCGCGACCTCCAGGCGCCCCGGGAAGCCCTCCTCGCCGTCCGGGCTGACCCGGGACAGGCGGACGCCGTGCTCGACCGGGGTGACCTCCCACACCCGCCGGTCGAAGCCGCGTTCCCCGCCGTGCAGGCAGTTCGGCCCGTTGTTGCGCGCGAGCGGGTACGTCCGCCCGTCCAGGGTGAACCGGCCGCCCGCGATCCGGTTGGCGTACCGGCCGACCAGGGCGCCCAGGTAGGGCTCCGGGTGCGCCAGATAGCCGTCCAGCCCCGCGAACCCCAGCACCACGTCGGCACAGCGCCCGTCGCGGTCCGGTACCTCGGCCGACTGCACGATCCCGCCGTACGACAGGACGCGGACCCGGACGCCCGCGCGCTCCAGGGTCCAGCGGTGGACGGGGGTGCCGTCGGGAAGTGTGCCGAAACGTTCGCTCATGCGCGGAACTCTAGAGCCTGCCCGTCACCGCCCGTCATCCGCCCGGGGGCGTGCGGAGAACCGGGACAGGCCCTGGTCACGGCCGCTCGGCCGTGACCACCCGGTAAGCGATCTCCGCCAGCCGGGCCTGGCCGTCCACGCTCGGATGGAACCAGTCCCACCGGCTCAACTGCCCGGGACCGAAGCGGAACGCGTGCACCGCCCCGCCGTCGCCGCGGCACAGCCGGTCCTTGGCGCAGACCTCCCGCAGGACCGCGTTGTAGTCCTCCACCCGCCGCCGCACCGTCTCCCGGCGCTCGGTCGCCGCCGCGTCCACGGCGTCCGCGTCCCCCAGCATCGAGGGGCAGACACCCAGCTCCCACACCCGCTTGCCCATCGGGTCGGTGCGCCCCTGCGACCACAGCCGCTTCAGGTCGGGAATGCTCGCCACGTACACCTGTGCCTTGGGCGCGGCCTGGCGCAACGTGCGCATCGCCTCCTCGAACCCGGCCCGGAAGTCGGCCACCGGGGTCATCGCCGCCACCGAGGCCCGGCAGGCGTCGTTCGCCCCCACCAGCACCGTCACCAGCTCCGGCTTGCGCGCCGCCGCCCGGGCCATCTGCCCGGGCAGATCGGCCATGCGCGCCCCGGTGACCGCGTAGTTCCAGCTCCGCTCGGCCGCCTTCGCCTTCCCCAGCAGCCGTACGGCGAGACTGTCCACCTCCGGGCTGCCACCCGTGGCCCAGGACACCTCCGGGCAGTCCGACAGGACCGTGCAGGCGTCGAAGCCGCGGGTGATGGAGTCGCCCACGGCGGCGATCGAACCGGGGCTCGGGTCCCAGGACGGAGCCGGGCTGCTGCGCCGCGGCTCGGGCGTGGCCGAGCCGTCCCCGGCCGTGTCACAGCCCGCGGCGCCCAGCACGGCCGCGGCCAGCACGCCGAGAACGGCCCGTGAGCGGCGGCGTCGGCCGCCCCGCGCCCGGCCCGCCCCGGAGCTGTCCGCTCGGCCCCTCGCTCGTTCCTCCATGCCTCGCACAACCGATGAAGGCCCGTCAGGGTTCCCGGTGACGGCCATGCGACGCCTCACACCCGCACAAGCGTCCTACCGGGTGAATACCCGATGATTCCCGGCACCGGGACCGACGGTACGTCACACTCCTTGTCTCGCCGCACGGTAGCCTCGCCCTGAACGTGACCCTCCCGGTCACGTGCCGTTCCGCCCGTTCCGAGATGTCCCGCTCTGCCCGGAGGTTCCGGTGACGACACGTGGAGTTCTGTACGTGCACTCCGCGCCGCGCGCGCTCTGCCCGCACGTCGAGTGGGCCATCGCCGGTGTGCTCGGCACCCGGGTCAGCCTGGACTGGATCCGGCAGCCCGCCGCCCCCGGCACCTGGCGCTCGGAGTTCTCCTGGCAGGGCCAGGCGGGCACGGCCTCCAAGCTGGCCTCCGCGCTGCGCGGCTGGCATCTGCTGCGGTTCGAGGTGACCGCCGAGCCCAGCTCCGCCGCCGAGGGCGAACGTTACAGCTGTACACCCGATCTGGGTATCTTCCACGCCGTCACCGGCATCCACGGCGACATCCTGATCCCGGAGGACCGGCTGCGCGCCGCCCTGCTCCGCTCCCAGCGCGGCGAGAGCGACCTGGAGGCCGAGCTGGCCAAGCTGCTCGGCAAGCCGTGGGACGACGAGCTGGAGCCGTTCCGGTACGCGGGCGAGGGCGCCCCCGTGCGCTGGCTCCACCAAGTGGTCTGACCCGGCGCCGCACGCGCGTGAGGGGCCCCCACCGGCCGGTGGGGGCCCCTCACACACGCGCGGACGCGTGATCAGACCGAGCGGAAGGCCAGCACCACGTTGTGCCCGCCGAAGCCGAACGAGTCGTTCAGCGCGGCGATGCGGCCCTCGGCGGGCAGCTTGCGCGCCACGTCGCGGACGACGTCGGCGTTGGCCTCGGCCTCCGGGTCGATGTTCTCGACGTTGATGGTCGGCGGGGCCACCCGGTGGTACAGGGCGAGCACCGTCGCGACGGACTCCACGCCGCCCGCGCCGCCGAGCAGATGACCGGTCATCGACTTGGTCGCGGAGACCGCGATGTGGTCGGCGTGGTCGCCGAAGACCTTGCGCAGCGCCTTCAGCTCGGCGATGTCACCGGCCGGAGTGGAGGTGGCGTGCGCGTTGACGTGCACGATCTCGGCCGGGTCCAGGTCGGTGCGGTCCAGCAGGCTGTGCAGGGCGTGCGCGATGCCGCGGCCCTCCGGCTCGGGCTGCACGATGTCGTGGCTGTCGGCGGAGATGCCCTGGCCGACCGCCTCCGCGTAGACGCGGGCGCCGCGCGCGGCGGCGTGCTCGGCGGACTCCAGGACGATCACGCCCGCGCCCTCGCCGAGGACGAAACCGTCGCGGGCGAGGTCGTAGGGGCGCGAGGCACCCTGCGGGTCGTCGTTGTTCTTGGACATCGCCATCATGTTGCCGAACGCGGCGATGGGCAGCGGGTGGATCGCCGCCTCCGTACCGCCGGCCACGACGACGTCGGCGCGGCCGGTGCGGATCATCTCGATGGCGTAGCCGATGGCCTCGGCGCCCGACGCGCAGGCGGAGACCGGCGTGTGCACGCCCGCCCGGGCGCCCACGGCCAGCCCCACGTTGGCCGACGGGCTGTTGGGCATCAGCATGGGCACGGTGTGCGGGGAGACGCGGCGGACGCCCTTCTCCTTCAGCACGTCGTACTGGTCCAGCAGGGTCGTCACGCCGCCGATGCCGGAGGCGATGACCGCGCCGAGCCGGTCGGGGTCGATGTCGGCACCCTCGCCGGCCTTCGCCTCGAAACCGGCGTCGGCCCAGGCTTCCTTGGCCGCGACCAGCGCGAACTGGGCCGAACGGTCCAGGCGGCGGGCCTGCGGACGCGGGATGACCTCGGTCGGCTCCACGGCGACCGGGGCCGCGATGCGGACCGCCTGCTCGGCGGCCCACTCCTGCTCCAGGGGCTTGACACCGGAACGACCGGCGACCAGGCCCTCCCAGGTGGAGGCTGCGTCGCCACCCAGCGGTGTGGTTGCGCCGATACCGGTGACGACCACGGTGCGATTGGTCGGGCTCACGGGAATTCTCTCTCCAACGTTGACGAGGATCAGCGGCGCCACCGCCGGGTGGCGGGGCCGGAGCACCGGCCCAGGCAGACTCAGGCCTGGTGCTTGAGGATGTAGTCGGTCGCGTCGCCGACCGTCTTGAGGTTCTTGACGTCCTCGTCCGGGATCTTGACGTCGAAGCGCTCTTCGGCGGCGACGACGACCTCGACCATGGACAGCGAGTCGACGTCCAGGTCGTCGGTGAAGGACTTGTCCAGCTGGACGTCCTCAACCGGGATGCCGGCGATCTCGTTCACGATCTCCGCGAGACCGGCGACGATCTCTTCCTGAGTGGCGGCCATGGTGGCGCTCCTTCGTTGTGTTCAGAGGTTGTGGCGCCCGCCGCGTGGGCGGCAGGGGGCGGTTGCCGTACCGGACGCTCGATCCGGTACGGAAGTGCCTAGGGGAGGGTAACGACCGTCGCGGCGTAGACGAGACCCGCCCCGAAGCCGATGACGAGCGCGGTGTCGCCGCTCTTCGCCTCGCCGGTCGCCAGGAGCCGCTCCATCGCGAGCGGGATCGAGGCGGCCGAAGTGTTGCCGGTGGTGCGGATGTCACGGGCGACCGTGACGTGCTCCGGCAGCTTGAGTGTCTTCACCATCGAGTCGATGATCCGCACATTGGCCTGGTGCGGGATGAAGACGTCCAGGTCGTCCGGGGTGATTCCGGCCGCGTCCAGCGCCTGCTGGGCGACCTTCGCCATCTCGAACACGGCCCAGCGGAAGACCGCCTGGCCCTCCTGCGTGATCGCAGGAAACTTGACGTTGCCCTCGGCGTCCAGGGGCAGCTCGGAGACGTCGCCGATCCTGAACCGGTCCCACGGCACCGTCTGCTTGATCGTTTCGGCTTTGTCGCCCTCCGAGCCCCAGACGGTCGGGCCGATGGCCGGCTCCTGCGAGGGGCCGACCACGACCGCGCCGGCGCCGTCGCCGAAGAGGAAGGCCGTCGCACGGTCCTCCAGGTCGGTGAGGTCGGAGAGCCGCTCCACGCCGATGACGAGGACGTACTCCGCCGAACCCTCGACGATCATGCCCTTGGCCAGGGTGAGGCCGTAGCCGAAGCCGGCGCAGCCCGCGGAGATGTCGAAGGCGGCGGCCTTGTCGGTGCCCAGCTTGTCGGCGATCTCCGTGGCGATGGCCGGGGTCTGGCTGAAGTGCGACACGGTGGAGACCACCACGGCGCCGATCTGCGTGGCGTCGATCCCGGCGTCCGCCAGGGCCTTGCCCGACGCCTCGATGGACATCGCCGCGACGGTCTCCTCCGGCGACGCCCAGTGGCGTGTCTCGATGCCGGAGCGGGAGCGGATCCACTCGTCGGAGGAGTCGATCTTCTCCAGGATCACCTCGTTCGGCACCACCCGGGTCGGGCGGTAGCCGCCGACGCCGATGATGCGCGCGTACGGGGCGCCCTTGCTGGGCTTGATCTTCGCCATGGAGGCTCCTTGTCAGGCGTCCGCCGCGGCAGCGGCAGGATCGGACGCGGCGGCGACGAGATCGCGGGCCGCGTCGAGGTCGGCGGGGGACTTCAGGGCCAGCGTCCGCACGCCGGGCAGCGCCCGCTTGGCCAGCCCGGTGAGCGTGCCGCCGGGGCACACCTCGATCAGGGCGGTGACGCCGAGCTCCTTGAAGGTCTCCATGCACAGGTCCCAGCGGACCGGGCTGGCGACCTGGCCGACCAGGCGGTCGAGCACCTCGGCGCCGGTGGCGACGGTCCGGCCGTCCTTGTTGGAGACGTAGGGCAGCGCCGGGTCCGCGGGCGTGAGCTCCGCGGCGGCCTTGGAGAGCCTCTCCACGGCGGGGGCCATGTGGTGCGTGTGGAAGGCGCCCGCGACCTTCAGCGGGACGACCTTGCGGACGCCCTCGGGCTTGTCCTCGCTCAGCGCGGCGAGCTGCTCCACCGTGCCGGCCGCGACGATCTGGCCGGCGCCGTTGACGTTCGCCGGGGTCAGGCCGAGCTTCTCCAGGTGCGCGATGCTCACCTCGGGGTCGCCGCCGAGCAGCGCCGACATGCCGGTCTCGGTGACCGCGGCGGCCTCGGCCATGGCCAGGCCCCGGGTGCGCACCAGACGCAGCGCGGTGAGGTCGTCGAGGACGCCCGCGAAGGCGGCGGCCGTGATCTCGCCGACGCTGTGGCCCGCGACGGCGCCCGGCGCGATCCCGGCGATGTCACCGAGTGCCGCGGCCGAGAGCAGCCCGGCGGCGACCAGCAGCGGCTGGGCGACGGCGGTGTCGCGGATCTCGTCCGCGTCGGCCTTGGTGCCGTAGTGGGCGAGGTCGAGTCCGATGGCGTCCGACCAGGCGGCGACGCGGTCGGCGGCACCGGGCAGTTCGAGCCATTCAGTCAGGAAGCCGGGCGTCTGGGCGCCCTGGCCGGGAGCGACGAGTACGAGCACTCTCACACTCTCTCTTGGGGACGGGCACGGCCGCCCGTGGGGACAGGGACGAAGAACACGAAGGGGTTTTGTGGAGCCCCGACAAAAGACTAGGTTTGCGCATCCCCGTCGGCCAGGCGCCCCAGGATCAGCGCGATCCGCAGCGTGAAGGCCGAGCGTACATCGGAGGGCGACCAGCCGGTGACGTCAGTCACACGTCGGAGCCGGTAGCGCACGGTGTTGGGGTGAACGAAGAGCATCCGGGCGGCCCCCTCCAGACTGCTCGCCTGCTCCAGATAGACACTGAGCGTCTCCAGCAGCGCGGCCCCGGCCTCCTCCAGCGGTCTGTAGATCTCCTCCACCAGCTGCTCGCGCGCCGACGGGTCTCCGGCGATGGCGCGCTCCGGCAGCAGATCGTCCGCCAGCACCGGGCGCGGCGCGTCCTGCCAGGCCGAGCACGCCTTGAGCCCGGCCGCGGCGGCCTGCGCGGACCGGGTCGCGGCCTGCAGGTCCGGCACGACGGGGCCGGCCACCACCGGTCCCTGCGCGAACGGCCCGATCAGCGACTTGGCGACCGCCAGCGGGTTGTCGCTGCCGCCCGCCACGACCACCAGCCGGTCCCCGAGCACCCCCGTCAGCACCTGGAGCTTGGCGTGCCGGGCGGCCCGCCGGATCGCCTCCACGGTCAGCTCCGAGTCGCCGTCGGGTGCCGTGCCCAGCACCACGCACACATGCTCCGGGGAGTTCCAGCCCAGCGCGGCGGCCCGGGACACCGCGCCCTCGTCGGCCTCCCCGCTCAGCACCGCGTTCACCACCAGCGACTCCAGCCGCGCGTCCCAGGCACCGCGTGCCTCGGCGGCCTGGGCGTACACCTGCGCGGTGGCGAAGGCGATCTCGCGGGCGTACACGAGCAGCGCCTCGCGCAGCACCGACTCGTCCCCCGGCGCGGCGACCTCGTCGATCGCCGATTCCATGACCTCGATCGTGGTCCGCACCATCTCCACGGTCTGCCGCAGCGTGATCGCCCGGGTCAGCTCCCGCGGGGCGGTCCCGAAGACGTCGGTGGAGATGGCCTGCGGGGCCTCGGGGTGCCGGAACCACTCGGTGAAGGCGGCGATGCCCGCCTGGGCGACCAGCCCGATCCAGGAACGGTTCTCCGGAGGCATGGCCCGGTACCAGGGCAGCGTCTCGTCCATCCGCGCGATGGCCTGCGCGGCGAGGGATCCGGAGGACCGCTCCAGCCGCTTCAGGGTCGCGGCGTGCGGATGGGCGGGGTGCGAGGCGGGTTCGGTCCTGCTGGTTTCGGGTTCGGGCACGGGACAAGACTGCCTTATCCGGACGGCGGGGCGTGCCGCCGGGTCTACGGTGGACGCCGTGATGGACGTACGCCGCGCCGACGAGCGCTACCCGGGAGGCGAGCCGGAAGCCGGAATCGAGACCCGGCACGCCTTCTCCTTCGGCCCCCACTACGACCCCGCCAACGTGCGCTTCGGTGCCCTGATCGCCTGCAACGAGGAGCGTCTGGCGCCCGGCGCCGGCTTCGGCGAGCACCCGCACCGCCACACCGAGATCGTCACCTGGGTGGTCGAGGGGGAGCTGACCCACCGGGACAGCACCGGGCACGAGACGGCCGTGCGCCCCGGGGACGTGCAGCGGCTCGGCGCGGCGGGCGGGGTGCGGCACACCGAACGCAACGACGGCGCCGCGCCCCTGACGTTCGTGCAGATGTGGCTGGCCCCCCGGGAGCCGGGCGGCGAGCCGTCCTACGAGATCGTCCGCGGCATCGACGACGCCACCCCGTTCGCCGTCCCCGGGGCCGGCGCGGTCCTGCACGTGCGCCGGCCGGCCGCGGGGCAGCGGTGGACGGTGCCGGACGGGGCGTACGTGTACGTCCACGTGGTGCGCGGCACGGTGCGGCTGGACGGCACGGAGCTGGGCGCGGGCGACGCGGCCCGCATCACGGACGCCCGGGGCGTGGCGGCGGTGGCGGTGACGCGGGCCGAAGCGCTGGTGTGGCAGATGTCCTAGGAGGCGCCCCGGAGTTCGGCGAGGACCGCGTCGGTGAAGACCGGCCACGCCTCGGTCGCCCAGGGGCCGAAGGCCCGGTCGGTGAGGGCCGCGCAGGCCGCCCCGGCGCCGGGGTCGATCCACAGGAACGTACCGGACTGCCCGAAATGCCCGAACGTGCGGGGGGAGGACGAGGCACCGGTCCAGTGCGGGGACTTGCCGTCGCGGATCTCGAAGCCCAGGCCCCAGTCGTTGGGGTTCTGGTGGCCGTAGCCGGGCAGCACGCCCTTGGTGCCCGGGTACTGCACCGTCATGGCGTCGGCGACCGTGCGCGGGTCCAGCAGGCGCGGGGCCTGCACCTCGGCCGCGAACCGCAGCAGGTCCTCCACCGTGGAGACCCCGTCCTTGGCGGGGGAGCCCTCCAGGGTGGTGGAGGTCATGCCCAGCGGCTCCAGCACCGCCTGCCGCAGGTACTCGGCGAACGGGATCTCCGTCGCCTTCGCGATGTGGTCGCCGAGCTGCTCGAAACCGGCGTTGGAGTACAGCCGCCGCTCCCCGGGCGGGGCGGTGACCTTGTGCTCGTCGAAGGCGAGACCGGAGGTGTGGGCGAGCAGGTGCCGGACGGTCGCGCCGGGCGGCCCGGCGGGCTCGTCCAGCTCGATCGCGCCCTCCTCGTAGGCGACCAGGGCGGCGTAGGCGGCGAGCGGCTTGGTGACCGAGGCGAGCGGGAACCGCCGTCCGGCCGGGCCGTGCACCCCCAGGACCGTGCCGTCGGCCCGTACGACACCGGCCGCGGCGGCGGGAACCGGCCAGTTCTCGATCAACGCGAGGCTCTTCAAGGACATGCCTGTGAGCCTAAGCGGCTCACAGGTGCAGCCGCATCGAGGGGTCCGGGTCCCGGGTGAAGCCCAGCGACCGGTACAGCGGCTCGGCGTCGGGGGAGGCGTTCAGCATCACGTGCCCGGCGCCCCGCTCGCGGAACCACTCCAGGAGCTCCGTCATGCAGGCCCGGGCGTGGCCGCGCCGCCGCTCCTGCGGATCGGTCGCGACGCTGAAGACGTGCCCGACCAGCCCCCGCGGGTTGCCCGCCCGGCCGATCCGGTACTCCAGCGTCCCGGCCACGAGCGCCGCCAGCGCACCGGGCCGCCGCGGATGGTCCACGACGAACGCGGCGAAGTCCCCGTCCGGGTCGGCCAGCCTCCCCCGCAGGACCGGCAGGGAGTCCGCCTGCCACTGGGCGGACCCGGGCGCGGCCGCCAGGGAATCCAGCATCACCTGGCGCAGGCGCAGTACTTCCCCGGCGTCCCCGGGCACGGCGCGGCGTACAAGACTCATGGACCCGCACGCTAGCCAGCGCCGCGCCGCGCGTCCGCCCATTTTCCGCCGCCCGTCCTTGCTTGGAGCGCACTCCAAGGTCCTAGCGTGGTGGCCATGACGGTGACGGAGACCACGACCACCCGGGCCGGCGGCTGCGCCGGGCCGCCCCAGGGGAACCGGCGCCCGGACGGGCAGGACAGGTACACGATCAGTGAGGTCGCCGCCCTCACCGGCCTGACGGCGCACACCCTGCGCTGGTACGAGCGGATCGGCCTGATGCCGCACATCGACCGGTCGCACACCGGCCAGCGCCGCTACCGCAACCGCGACCTGGACTGGCTCGACCTCGTCGGCAAGCTCCGGCTGACCGGGATGCCGGTCGCGGACATGGTGCGGTACGCGGAACTGGTGCGCGAGGGCGACCACACCTACGCCGAGCGCTTCGCGCTGCTGAAGGCGACCAGGGAGGACGTCCTGGCCAGGATCACCGAACTCCAGGGCACGCTCGCCGTGCTCGACCGGAAGATCAGTTTCTATGCGGACGCCGGGCGGGCCCTGGCGTCGGAGAGGTCCCGATGACGGACGGCACGATCAGCAAGGTGGAGCTGGGCACGGACGGTCCCGAGGTGGGCGTCCAGGGCCTGGGCTGCATGGGCATGAGCTTCGCCTACGGTCCGGCGGACGCCGGCGCCTCCCGGGCGACCCTGGAGCGGGCGCTCGAACTCGGCGTCACCCTGTACGACACGGCGGACGCCTACGGGGCGGGGGAGAACGAGCGGTTCCTGGCGCCGTTCTTCCGGGCGCACCGCGACGAGGTCGTCATCGCCACCAAGTTCGCCCTGTCGATCCCGCCGGACGACCCGACCCGGCGGATCATCCGCAACGACCCGCCGTACATCCGCCAGGCCGTCGAGGCCAGCCTCCGGCGCCTCGGCGTCGAGGTGATCGACCTCTACTACATGCACCGGCGGGACGTGAACGTCCCGATCGAGGAGAGCGTCGGCACCATGGCGGAGCTGGTGCGCGAGGGCAAGGTCAAGCACCTGGGGCTCAGCGAGGTCACCGCCGACGAGCTGCGGGCCGCGCACGCCGTGCACCCGATCGCCGCGGTGCAGTCGGAGTGGTCGCTGTTCAGCCGGGACATCGAGGCGAAGGTGGTGCCGGCCGCCCGCGAGCTGGGCGTGGCCCTCGTGCCGTACTCCCCGCTCGGCCGGGGCTTTTTGACCGGGTCCTTCGTCCACGCCGACAAGGAGCTGACGGACGGCGACTTCCGGCGCCAGCAGCCCCGCTTCACCGGGGGCAACGCCGCCGCCAACGCGGCGCTGCTGGAGCCGGTGCGCACCGTGGCCGAGGCCCACGGCGCCACCCTCGGGCAGACAGCGCTGGCCTGGGCGCAGCAGCGGGCGGCGGTGCACGGCCTGCCGGTGGTGCCGATCCCGGGCACCCGCAGGCCGGAACGGGTGACGGAGAACACGGCGGCCACCCGCATCGTCCTGACGGAGGATCAGCTCGCGCTGCTGGAGCCGATCGCCGGCCAGGTGGCCGGGGACCGGTACGCGGACATGACCTTCACCTCGGCGGGGCGGGAGTGAACTGACCCCTCCGGCGCGCCGGGCGGGGGCGCGGGCGGGGCCGGGCGGTCACAGTTCGGCCAGCAGCTCGGCCTTCTTGGCGGAGAACTCCTCGTCCGTCACCAGCCCCGCCTGGTGCAGCTCACCGAGGTGACGGATGCGCTCGGCGATGTCGGCGGGGTCACGGCGGGAGACCGCCGCCACCGGGACCGCGGCCACCGGGCCGCGCTCCCGGACCGCCGCCAGCACGGCGGCGGCGAACGGCAGCGACTCGTGCACCGGCCCGTAGCCGAGCCCGAACACCACGGCCGCCGGGTCCTGGTCGGCCTGCTGCGGGGCGGCGGCCCCGTCGCGCCGCAGCAGCCGCAGATGCCCCTCGAAGACCTCCGGGGACCGCCACTCCACCCCGGTCAGCTCGGTGACCGCGAACGTCTGGTCCCCGGCCTTCCACTTCGCCGACGAGGCGCCCGTCCAGAACCACCGGAAGAACACCGAGGTGCCGTCGAAGGACGCCTTCCCGTCGTACGCCTTGAACTGCCGCGGCGGTTCGGGGGCGGCCACCAGGTGACGCTCGGCCGGACCCTCCTCGGTGAGCCGCGCCCGCAGCTCGTCGGCGTAGTACTCGGCGAGCGTCTCCCGCTCGGCCGGCAGCACCAGCCGGTAGGGGTCGCACGCCTCCTTGAGCTGGCCCGCCGCCGCCTCCATCAGCGGGTCGGCGCCGGGCCGCGGCTCGGCGCGCAGCACCACGGTGCCGCGCCTGCCGGGCGTCAGCGTGACGTCCGCGAGCGCCCGCAGGGGGACCCGGCGTTCCCCCAGTACCTGCAGCAGCTTCGGTGTCCGTATCCCCCGTTCGTAACGGATGAGCACGGAGTCGGACTCGAACTCCCAGGTGGCATGAAATCCGGCCAGTACGTCACCCATGCGGCTCATCGTATGCGGCACGGGCTTCTTCGTCCCCTCCCCGCGCACACCGCAGTTTCTCCACAGCTACGCGCGTCCGGCCGACGTCGCGGCGGACAAACCGGCATGGCATGTGCCGGATTCATGGGCGCAGGCCACCGAACGGTATGAGCCGACGCCGATCTCGGCGAAGTTGGCCAGGCTCTCCGTCCCGGGGACGAAGTAACCGCTGTGCCCCTCGGCGCCGCGCGCCGACAGCACCCGCGCCCCGAAGGCCGCCGACACCGGGTCGGCGCCGTGGCCGAGCCCGCCGACCTCCAGATACGGCACGTCCTGGATCCAGTCGTCGGCGTCCCGCATCGCCCACACCCGGGCCGAGGTGCGCAACTGGGACGCCTTCGCGGCGCGCATGCCGGGGCTGCCGGCCACCGTGATGTCGGTGACCCGGGCGGGCAGCGCGCGAGCGGCCCGGCCGCACACCACCGAGCCGTAGCTGTGGCAGAACAGCGAGACGGGCGCCGCCCCCGGCAGGGCGCGCACCAGCGCGTTCAGCCGGACGGCCCCGGCGTCGGCGCGCATCGCCGTGGCCGCGTCCACGCCCAGCCCGCTGGGCGCCGTGTAGTCGGCCCAGGCGATCACGGCCGTACGGGTCGACGGGCTCGCCCGGCGCTCGGCGGCGTGCAGCGCCTCGGCCATGCCGGCGGGCGCCGCGTACCGGCGCTCGGAGCGCTGGAAGGTGAGCAGGTCGGTGTCGACACCGGGGACGACCACGGACACGCGGTCGGCGCGGTCCAGGTCGCCGAAGACCTCCGCGACGCGGCCGGAGCCCTCCGGGTCGAAGGCGAGGATGTGCCGGCCCGGCTTCAGCAGCGACTCCAGACGGTGCATGCGGCGCGCCGCCTCCTGCTGCCCGGCCGGGCTGAGCCGGCTGTCGCGCATCCGCTCCCGTTCGGTCCGGCGGGCCTGGCCGAGCGCCACGCGGTTGGCGCGGTAGCGCAGCTCGACGGGGGCGCCGTTCATGTTGCCGACCGCGAGCGGATAGCGGCGGGCGAGGTGGGCCCGCTGGCCCTCGGTGAGCGAGGCGAAGAACCGCGCCAGCCGGGCCGGGGCCGCCTGCGCGTCCGGCAGCCGGCGGCCGTCGATCCGGCCGTGCTCCCAGGCGCCGACCGAGGCGGCCAGCGGCGTGGCCGCCCGCTGGGTGCGCAGGGCGGTCCAGCCGGTGGTCGCCAGCATCACGAAGACCACCGCCAGGGCGAGCAGCGCGCGCCACACGCTCAGCCCGGGGGAGGTGTCGAACAGGTGCGGGGAGGTGTCGAAGGAAGTCACTGGGAGGACACACTAGGAGAACGGGACGGTCTCGCGTGAGCCAAGTGACCGGTATCACGTTTCGATCACGCCAAAGGGGGTCGGTCCCCGCGCCAGTCGCCGGTCAGCGCGGGTTCCACCTGGTCGAGGTAGGCCGCGGTCAGATCGCGCAGTGCCCCGAGGGTGGCCTCGCCCCGGGCCGACCAGATCCGTTCGGTGACCCGCATCACCGCGCCGAAGACGGCCACCACCACGCGCGGGCGCGGGTCGGCGTCCACGTCCAGGCCCTCCCGTTCGGCGATGACGCGGGCGATCTCCTCCTCCAGCTCCGTCGCGCGCCGCAGATGGGCGGCGAGCAGGGCGGGCGTCGTCTCGATCACCTGGTAGAAGCGCATGTGCAGCTCCAGCGGCACGAGCTGCTCGATGGCCTCCCCGATCGAGCCCCAGCTCTCGGCGAGGGACTGCCGCAGCGCCTCCAGGGGAGGCTCGCCCGGGGGCCGGGCGCGCACCGCGTCGACGAAGCGCGCCTCCGCGAGCCGCGCCACGAAGAACGCGGCCTCCTCCTTGCTGGCGAAGTAGCGGAAGAAGGTGCGCTGCGAGACGTCGACGGCCTCGGCGATGTCGTCGACGGTCGTCCGCTCGTACCCCCGCGCGGTGAACAGCTCCAGGGCGGCCCGCAGCAGCGCGTCCCGGGTGCGCCGCTTCTTGCGCTCGCGCAGGCCGGGCCGGGGCGCCGGGTGCGTGGCGCCCGCGGGGTTCACTGCGCCGGCGGGCCGCACGGCGCCCGCCGGCTCCGCCGCTTCTGCTGCCTTCAACGGACCTCGGGCCTCTCGGACGAACTGTTCTCCCAGTTCAGGCTATAGGGGAGTGTCCTGTCAGTTACCGACTTGTGAATTGGTTTGTCAACTGTCAGTGGCTGTCACTAGCCTCGAACGTATGACTAGTCAGACCACCATTGACACGACGGGGCCGGGGGACGAGGCACCAACTGCCCCGTCGGGCAAGGCGCCTGCCAAGGGGCTGCGCGGCCATCCGTGGTTCACGCTCATCACCGTCGCGGTCGGGGTGATGATGGTGGCCCTCGACGGCACCATCGTCGCCATCGCCAACCCGGCCATCGCCAGCGACCTCGGCGCCACCTTCGCCGAGGTGCAGTGGATCACCAACGCCTACTTCCTCGCCCTCGCGGTTTCCCTGATCACCGCGGGCAAGCTCGGTGACCGCTTCGGCCACCGGCAGACCTTCCTCATAGGCGTCGTCGGCTTCGCCGCCGCCTCCGGGGCCATCGGGATGTCCGACAGCATCGCGCTGGTCATCGTCTTCCGTGTCTTCCAGGGCCTGTTCGGCGCGCTGCTGATGCCGGCCGCGCTCGGCCTGCTGCGGGCCACCTTCTCGGCCGACAAGCTGAACATGGCCATCGGCATCTGGGGCATGGTCATCGGCGCGTCCACCGCGGGCGGCCCCATCCTCGGCGGTGTGCTGGTCGAGCACGTCAACTGGCAGTCGGTGTTCTTCATCAACGTGCCGGTCGGTGTCCTCGCCGTCGTCCTCGGTGTCATGATCCTGCTCGACCACCGGGCCGAGAACGCTCCGCGCTCCTTCGACGTCCCCGGCATCGCGCTGCTGTCGGCCGCGATGTTCTGCCTGGTCTGGGCCCTGATCAAGGCCCCGGAGTGGGGCTGGGGCAACGGCACGACGTGGACCTTCGTCCTGGCGTCCGTGGTGGGCTTCGCGCTCTTCGCCCTCTGGGAGACGAAGGTGAAGGAGCCGCTGATCCCGCTCGGGCTGTTCCGGTCCGTGCCGCTGTCGGCGGGTGTCGTGCTGATGGTCCTGATGGCCATCGCCTTCCTGGGCGGTCTGTTCTTCGTCACCTTCTACCTGCAGAACGTGCACGGCATGAGCCCGGTCGACGCCGGTCTGCACCTGCTGCCGCTCACCGGCATGATGATCGTCGGCTCCCCGCTCGCGGGTGCGCTGATCACCAAGGCCGGGCCCCGTGTCCCGCTGGCGGGCGGCATGGCGCTCACCGCGATCGCCATGTACGGCATGTCGACGCTGGACACGGAGACCGGCGGCGCGGCCATGTCGCTGTGGTTCGCCCTGCTGGGCCTCGGCCTCGCGCCCGTCATGGTCGGCGCGACCGAGGTCATCGTCGGCAACGCCCCGATGGAGCTGTCGGGCGTGGCGGGCGGCCTCCAGCAGGCGGCCATGCAGATCGGCGGCAGCCTCGGTACGGCCGTGCTGGGCGCCGTGATGGCCTCCAAGGTCGAGAACGATCTGCCCGGGAACTGGGCCGGCGCGGGTCTTCCGCCGCTGACCGAGGAGCAGGCGGGGCAGGCGTCCGAGGCCGTGCAGGTCGGTGTGGCGCCGGTGACGCAGGGAACGCCGGAGCCGGTCGCCGCGAAGATCACCGAGGTGGCGCACGACACGTTCATCTCCGGCATGAGCCTGGCGTCGCTCGTCGCCGCCGGGGTCGCCGTGGTCGCGGTCCTGGTCGCGCTGCTCACCAAGCGCGGGGCGAACGCCGAGGCCGGAGCGGGTCTCGGCCACATCTGACGGGGTGTCGGCGGACGGCGCCCGGGCCCGGTTCGCCCATCAGGGTGAGAACGCGGGCGAACCCTCCCCTTCGACGGGCGCCGCAGGTCACAGTGGGTCAAGTCCTCCGCAGGGCATGGAGGCTGAGGCCGACGGGGCCGCGGCGCGCTGCCGGAGGGGGGCAGCGCGCGGGCGGATCCGTTCGGCGAAACCCCGGATGAGCCCCGAGGTCCGGGGTACTCGCACCAACGACACGGAGTATTCCGGAAGTTGGTGACGGCGGGCTCCGGGGCGGGGCGCGCAGGAACCCTCGCTCACGTGGCCGGACGGGGTTACGGAACGGGCCGGATCGCGCGGCTCACGCCGTGGCCGGAGCCGTACGCGCCATCTCCGGATCCTCCGTGCCGGGGATCGTTCCGGGCCCGGCACCGACCGGGCCGCGACCCTCGCCACGGCGGGTGACCGCGCGGGGTGCCCTCGCGGTACCGGGGCGCACGTCCGGCACGGAGTGACGCCGCCCCTGCCCGGACTGCCGTGCCGCCGGTGCGGCACGGGCGGGCGCGGGCGGCGCGGCACGGGTGGGCGCGGACGGCGCCCTGGGGTCGCCGTGAGACGTCCTGGTGGCGCCGCGACCCGTGATGCGCCCGTCGCGGTCGCCGTGGCGCCGGAACCCATGACTCGTTCGTCGCGGTCGCTGTGGCGCCGGGACCCGTAATCCGCCCGTCGTGGTCACCGTGGCGCCGGAACCCATGACTCGTCCGTCGCGGTCACCGTGGCGCCAGGACCCATGACCCGCCCGTCGCGGTCGCCGTGGCGTCGCAATCCGTGGCCCGTCTTCGTGGGCGCCGTAACGCCGCGACCCGTGATCCGCCTTCGCGGTCACCGTGGCGCCGGAACCCCTTCGGGGTCTCCGTAGCGCCGGGGTCCGTGGCCCGCCCGTTGCGTCACCGTGGCGCCGGGCCGCGCGTCCCCGCGCGGTCACCGTGGCACCGGGCCGCCGGAGACACGGCGGTGGGCGGTGGCCCCGGCCACCGCCCACCCGGCCCCGATCCCTAGGCGTCGCCGCCGGCCGCCCCCGGATCGGCCGCCGTCACGTCCAGTACCTGATAGCGGTCGATGGCCTGCTTCAGCACCGACCGGTCGACCTTCCCCTCCCGGGCCAGCTCCGTCAGGACCGCCACCACGATCGACTGGGCGTCGATGTGGAAGAAGCGGCGCGCCGCCCCGCGGGTGTCGGCGAAGCCGAAGCCGTCCGCGCCCAGGGACTGGTACGTCCCCGGCACCCAGCGGGCGATCTGGTCCGGAACCGAACGCATCCAGTCGGAGACGGCCACGAACGGACCCTGGGCACCGCTGAGCTTCCGCGTCACGTACGGCACCCGCTGCTCCTCCTCCGGGTGCAGCAGATTGTGCTCCTCGCAGGCCACCGCCTCGCGCCGCAGCTCGTTCCAGGAGGTCGCCGACCACACGTCGGCACGCACGTTCCAGTCCTCGGCGAGGATCTGCTGGGCCTCCAGGGCCCAGGGGAGCGCCACGCCGGACGCCATGATCTGCGCCGGCATCTCCCCCGAGGTGCCCTCGCTGAAGCGGTAGATGCCCTTCAGGATGCCCTCGACGTCCACGTTCTCCGGCTCGGCCGGATGCTGGATCGGCTCGTTGTACACGGTGAGGTAGTAGAAGACGTCCTCGCCGTGCGGGTGGTCCGGGGAACTGCCGTACATCCGGCGCAGGCCGTCCTGCACGATGTGCGCGATCTCGAACGCGAAGGCCGGGTCGTACGCCACGCAGGCGGGATTGGTGGACGCCAGCAACTGCGAGTGCCCGTCGGCGTGCTGGAGGCCCTCACCGGTGAGCGTGGTGCGGCCCGCGGTCGCGCCCAGGACGAAACCGCGCGCCAGCTGGTCCGCCATCTGCCAGAACTGGTCACCGGTGCGCTGGAAACCGAACATCGAGTAGAAGACGTACACCGGGATGAGCGGTTCGCCGTGCGTCGCGTAGGACGAGCCCGCGGCGATCAGGGAGGCCGTGCAGCCCGCCTCCGAGATGCCGTCGTGCAGCATCTGGCCGTTGGGGGCCTCCTTGTAGGCGAGCAGGAGGTCGCGGTCCACCGCCTCGTACTGCTGGCCCAGCGGGTTGTAGATCTTCGCGCTCGGGAAGAAGGAGTCCATGCCGAAGGTGCGGTACTCGTCGGGCGCGATCAGCACGAACCGCTTGCCGATCTCCTTGTCCCGCATGAGGTCCTTCAGCAGCCGGACGAAGGCCATCGTGGTGGCGATGGACTGCTGGCCCGAGCCCTTCTTCACGGTCGCGTACGTCGCGTCGCCGGGGAGCGTCAGCGGCTTGGCGCGCACCACGCGGGTGGGCACGTAGCCGCCGAGGCTCTTGCGGCGGTCGTGCATGTACTGGATCTCCTCCGAGTCCCGGCCCGGGTGGTAGTACGGCGGCAGGCCGGACTCCAGCTCCTTGTCGGAGATCGGCAGGTGCAGGCGGTCGCGGAAGCGCTTGAGGTCGTCGACCGTCAGCTTCTTCATCTGGTGGGTGGCGTTGCGGCCCTCGAAGTTGGGTCCGAGCGTCCAGCCCTTGACCGTCTTGGCGAGGATGACCGTCGGCTGGCCCTTGTGCTCGACCGCAGCCTTGTACGCCGCGTAGATCTTGCGGTGGTCGTGACCGCCGCGGCCCAGGTGGAGGATCTGGTCGTCGGTCATGTTCTCGACCATCGCGCGCAGCCGCTGGTCGTCGCCGAAGAAGTGGTCGCGGATGTAGGCGCCGGACTCGGTGGCGTACGTCTGGAACTGGCCGTCCGGCGTCGTGTTCATCTTGTTGACCAGGATGCCGTCGCGGTCCTGCGCCAGCAGCGGGTCCCAGGTGCGGTCCCAGATCAGCTTGATCACGTTCCAGCCGGCGCCCCGGAAGACCGACTCCAGCTCCTGGATGATCTTGCCGTTGCCGCGGACCGGGCCGTCGAGCCGCTGCAGGTTGCAGTTGACGACGAAGGTCAGGTTGTCCAGGCCCTCGCGGGCGGCCAGGGTGAGCTGGCCGAGCGACTCCGGCTCGTCCATCTCGCCGTCGCCGAGGAACGCCCACACGTGCGAGCGCGAGGTGTCCGCGATCCCGCGCGCGTGCAGGTACCGGTTCATGCGCGCCTGGTAGATCGCGCCGATGGGGCCGAGGCCCATCGAGACGGTGGGGAACTCCCAGAAGTCCGGCATGGAGCGCGGGTGCGGGTACGACGACAGCGCGTAGGGCGCCTTGGACTTCTCCTGGCGGAAGCCGTCCAGGTGCCGCTCGCCGAGCCGGTCCAGCAGGTACGCGCGCGCGTAGATGCCCGGCGAGGCGTGGCCCTGGAAGAAGATCTGGTCGCCGCCGTCGCCCCCGTCCTTGCCGCGGAAGAAGTGGTTGAAGCCGACGTCGTACAGCGAGGCGGAGGAGGCGAAGGTGGCGATGTGGCCGCCGACACCGATGCCCGGCCGCTGCGCGCGCGAGACCATCACGGCCGCGTTCCAGCGGGTGGCGTTGAGGATCTTGCGCTCTATCTCCTCGTTGCCGGGGAAGAACGGCTCGTCCCGGGTGGCGATGGTGTTGACGTAGTCCGTGCTGCGCATCTCGGGCACGGCCACGCGCTTCTCCCGGGCCCGCTCGATCAGCCGCAGCATCAGGTAACGGGCCCGCTCGCGCCCGCGCTCGTCCACGGCCGCGTCGAGGGAGTCGAGCCACTCCCGGGTTTCCTCGGGATCGAAGTCAGGGACCTGGCTCGGAAGGCCGCCAATGATGATCGGGTTGCGATCGGATGCGGAAGCCACGCTGTTCCTTACCTGTCGGAGGGCCACTGTTCGGTATGCCTGCGCCGATCCCCATCGTGTACCTCGGGGGAGGCACACGTCATCTGTACCGAGAGGTAACCAATGGGGCCCGTCCGGCATGACACACTCATTCGGATCTCGTACCCATGGATGGTTCCCATGCGCGCAAACAGGGCAGAAAGGTGTGGTGTACGTCACCTCGGCCCGTGGCGGTGTGCCTGAAGTTGCGGTGACACGGCCAGGATCGTCACCGTTTCGGCGGTCTGGACGGCCGGGTACTTGCGCGATCCGTCCCGCCCGTGTGGACTACGGCCAATGCTTCGCGCACGCGCGTGGCTGAGATACTCACCAAGACATGATCAGGAGGCAACCCGTGAGCGCGACCGCGGACCACGCGGAGGAGCGGACGAACCCTGCCGCCAGGCTGGGGTTCCAGCCCGGGCAGGTGGTCCAGGAGATCGGCTACGACGACGACGTGGACCAGGAGCTCCGTGAAGCCATCGAGGAAGCCATCGAGGGCGACCTGATGGACGAGGACTACGACGACGTGGCCGACGCCGTTGTGCTGTGGTTCCGTGATGACGACGGCGACCTGACGGATGCGCTGGTGGATGCCACCACGTACATCGAGGAAGGCGGGGCGATCCTGCTCCTCACGCCGAAGACCGGCCGTGCGGGCTACGTGGAGCCGAGCGACATCTCGGAAGCCGCGACCACGGCGGGGCTGACGGCGTCCAAGAGCGTCAGCGTCGGCAAGGACTGGAGCGGCAGCCGGCTGGCGACCCCGAAGGCCGCCAAGTCCAAGCGGTAGCCCGACGCCGTCCGTCCAGCACCGGACGGGCCGACGACGATCGGCCCGTCCGCCGGCCGGTGGCGGTCCCTGCGTAGGGTGTTCCCAGCGAACGCTCCTGACGAAGGGATCAACACGGCGATGGCCATCCAGGTCGGCGACAAGGCCCCCGACTTCGAGCTCAAGGACAACCACGGCGCGACCGTGAAGCTGTCCGACTTCCGCGGCGACAAGAACGTGGTGCTGCTCTTCTACCCCTTCGCGTTCACCGGCGTGTGCACGGGTGAACTGTGCGAGGTGCGGGACAACCTGCCGCGGTTCGCCGACCGCGACACGCAGGTGCTCGCCGTCTCCAACGACTCCATCCACACCCTGCGCGTCTTCGCCGAGCAGGAGGGGCTGGAGTACCCGCTGCTCAGCGACTTCTGGCCGCACGGCAACGTCTCGCGCGCCTACGGCGTCTTCGACGAGGACAAGGGCTGCGCCGTCCGCGGCACCTTCATCATCGACAAGGAGGGCGTCGTCCGCTGGAGCGTCGTCAACGCTCTGCCGGACGCGCGTGACCTGAACGCGTACGTGAAGGCGCTCGACACCCTGTGATCCACGGACCGCAGGGACTGCGGGGGGCGGGAACCCGTCACTAGGATCGACTCGTTGATCCGGTATTCGACGCAACTCAGGGGCTTCCCGCCCCGGAACCAAGGGAGGACTCGTGGGAGTCAGCCTCAGCAAGGGCGGCAACGTATCGCTGACCAAGGAGGCCCCCGGCCTGACCGCGGTCATCGTCGGTCTGGGGTGGGACGTCCGCACCACGACCGGCACCGACTTCGACCTCGACGCGAGCGCGCTGCTGCTGAACAGCGCCGGCAAGGTCGCCAGCGACCAGCACTTCGTCTTCTTCAACAACCTCAAGAGCCCGGACGGCTCCGTGGAGCACACCGGCGACAACCTCACCGGTGAGGGCGAGGGCGACGACGAGCAGATCAAGGTCGACCTCGCGGCGGTCCCGGCCGACGTCGAGAAGATCGTCTTCCCGGTCTCCATCTACGACGCCGAGAACCGCCAGCAGTCCTTCGGCCAGGTCCGCAACGCCTTCATCCGCGTCGTGAACCAGGCCGGCGGCGCCGAGATCGCCCGCTACGACCTCAGCGAGGACGCCTCCACGGAGACCGCCATGGTCTTCGGCGAGCTCTACCGCCACGGCGCCGAGTGGAAGTTCCGCGCCATCGGCCAGGGCTACGCCTCCGGCCTGCGCGGCATCGCCCAGGACTTCGGCGTCAACGTCTGACGTCCGGTCCGCCCGCCCGACCGTCCGGCGCCGCGCGCGTTTGCGTGCGGCGCCGGACGCGCAGGAAACCCAGGAAGCAGCGCACGGGGAGGGAGAGCAGACATGGGCGTCACGCTTGCCAAGGGGGGCAACGTCTCCCTGTCCAAGGCCGCGCCGGACCTCACCCGGGTGATGGTCGGCCTCGGCTGGGACGCGCGCTCCACCACCGGAGCCCCCTTCGACCTGGACGCCAGCGTCCTGGTCTGCGGCGGCGGCCGGGTGCTGGGCGACGAGTGGTTCGTCTTCTACAACCAGCTCACCAGCCCGGACGGCTCCGTCGAGCACACGGGCGACAACCTCACCGGCGAGGGCGACGGCGACGACGAGTCGATCCTGGTCGACCTGTCCCGGGTGCCCGACCGGTGCGACCGGATCGTCTTCCCGGTCTCCATCCATATGGCCGACGAGCGCGGGCAGACCTTCGGGCAGGTCGCCAACGCCTTCATCCGGGTCGTCGACCAGGCCGACGGCCGGGAGCTCGCCCGCTACGACCTCAGCGAGGACGCCTCCACCGAGACCGCGATGATCTTCGGCGAGCTCTACCGCCGCCAGGGCGAATGGAAGTTCCGGGCCGTGGGACAGGGGTACGCGTCCGGCCTGCGAGGCATCGCTCTAGACTTCGGAGTCAACGTTTCGTAAAGCCGGGTACGGCGCGGGGGAGGCCCGTAGGCCCGTACACAAGGGATTGGGTAGCCAGTGGTTCTGAAAACCTTCGGCTGGTCGTTCGCGGTCACCGCGCTCGGCCTTGTCGCGGCGGTCTTGTACGGGGGGTGGGCCGCCTTCGGTGTCGTGGCCATCCTCTCCGTCCTCGAGATCTCGCTGTCCTTCGACAACGCGGTCGTCAACGCCGGAATCCTGAAGAAGATGAATGCCTTCTGGCAGAAGATCTTCCTCACGATCGGCATCCTGATCGCCGTCTTCGGCATGCGGCTGGTCTTCCCCGTCGTGATCGTCGCGCTCAGCGCGCAGCTCGGCCCGATCGAGGCCGTGGACCTCGCGCTCACCGACAAGGACCGCTACCAGGAACTGGTCACCGACGCCCACCCGGCGATCGCCGCCTTCGGCGGCATGTTCCTGCTGATGATCTTCCTGGACTTCATCTTCGAGGACCGGGACATCAAGTGGCTGGGCTGGCTGGAGCGCCCGCTGGCCAAGCTGGGCAAGGTCGACATGCTGTCGGTCTGCATCGCCCTGATCGTGCTGCTCGTCTCCGCGATGACCTTCGGCGCCCACGCCCACCAGCACGGCGGCGCCCACGTCGACAAGGCGGAGACGGTCCTGCTGTCCGGCATCGCCGGCCTGATCACCTACATGATCGTCGGCGGTCTCTCCGGCTTCTTCGAGGACAAGCTCGAAGAGGAGGAGGAGCGCGAGCACGAGGCCGAGGAGAAGGCCGCCCGCGAGGGCAAGCCCAAGTCGGCGGTCGTCCTGGCCGGCAAGGCCGCGTTCTTCATGTTCCTCTACCTGGAGGTCCTGGACGCGTCCTTCTCCTTCGACGGCGTGATCGGCGCCTTCGCCATCACCAACGACATCGTGCTCATGGCGCTCGGCCTGGGCATCGGCGCCATGTACGTCCGGTCGCTCACCGTCTACCTGGTCCGCGAGGGCACCCTGGACGACTACGTCTACCTGGAGCACGGCGCCCACTACGCCATCGGCGCCCTCGCCCTCGTCCTGCTGGTCACCATCCAGTACGAGATCAACGAGTTCATCACCGGCCTCATCGGCGTCGTCCTGATCGGTGCCTCCTTCTGGTCCTCCGTGCGCCGCAACCGCGCGCTCGCGCGGGCCGAGGCGGCCGGCTCCGGGGAGAAGCCGGAGGTCTCCTCCGGAGTGTGAGACCGAGGCGTCCGGGACCGGTTCACCCCCGGTGAGCCGGGGCCGCCGGTGTGAACCGGGCCCGGGTGAGGGAACGCTCTGTGCGGGGCGGCCGTCGAGGACGACTCCTCGCCGGCCGCCCCGTCGGCGTCCGGGGCCGCGGGGCGCGCCGCCCCGGACACACACGAAGGGCACGCGGGCCGCCGGCCCGCGATTCTGGCGAAGGTGGGGCGGGACATGGGCTTTCTGGACGGGCTGTGGCGCGGTCGCGGGAACGAGTTCGACTCGGGCAGCGCGGCCACCACCGCCATCGAACTGACCAAACGGCACGGCCAGGTCTCCCTGACCAGACAGGGCGCGGCCACCGGTCATCTGCGCATCAACCTGGCCTGGCGGATGCGGACCTCCGACTTCACCGGTTCCCCGCGCGAGAGCCTGCTGCGCCACCCCCTCAAGGCGCTGAAGCCGCCCCAGGTCCTCGGCCACAGCCAGAGCATGGTCGACGTCGACCTCGACCTCGGCTGCCTCTACGAGCTCCAGGACGGCTCCAAGGGCGTCGTCCAGCCGCTCGGCGGCTACTTCGGCGACGTCAACGCGCCGCCGTACGTGAAGCTCAGCGGTGACGACCGGTTCGGCTCGGGGACCGGTGAGACGATCTACGTCAACCTCGACCACCGGGACGCCATCAAACGGCTCCTCGTCTTCGCCTACATCTACGACCAGACGCCCGCCTTCGACCGTACGCACGCCATCGTCACGCTCTACCCGAGCAACGGCCCCCGCATCGAGATAGGCATCGACGAACGGCAGCCGCAGGCCCGCTCCTGCGCCGTCGTCATGATCGAGAACGTCAAGGGCGAGATCGTCGTCCGCCGCGAGGTGAAGTTCGTCTACGGCTTCCAGGGCGAGCTGGACCGGCTGTACGGGTGGGGGCTCCAGTGGGGCCGGGGCTACAAGACGAAGGTGCAGCGCTGAGCCCGCACGGCGTAAGCCGTCCCGGCGGGCCGCCCGCGCCCCGGGGGCCCGCCGTGCCGCCGGGCAGCCCCGGGGCGCCCCGCCGGGCGGCGGTGTCCGCCCCGGGGCTGCCCGCCGGCGCTGCTCAGCGCCCGATGAACTGCGGCCCCTGCGGCGGGAGCCGGAAGTCGGGGTCGGGGACCGGGACCGGGGCCGGAG
>NZ_WYCT01000129.1 GCF_011008945.1 Streptomyces harenosi | reverse complement strand
CCCACTTCTAGCTTCGTCGGCAGCGTCAGATGTGTATAAGAGGCCGGGGGCCGGGCCAGCGGCGTGCCGGTGCGAGGCGGCAGTATGGGGCCATGACTGAGAGCAACGGATCCGTCCCGCCGGCCGGGCGGGACCAGCAGGACCGGCCGGCCCGGCGGGAGATGCCGGACTGGGAGAAGCGCTTCCGTGCCCCCCGGGTGTCGCTACCCGACTGGGCGCAGGACGCCCCGGACCGCTCCCTGTTCGTGTCGAACGCGACGGGGACGTACGAGCTGTACGCGTGGGACCGGTCGACCGGTGAGCAGCGGCAGGCGACCAGCCGGCCGAACGGCACGACGGACGGGGTGCTCTCGCCGGACGGCGCCTGGATCTGGTGGTTCGACGACAAGGACGGCGACGAGTTCGGCGTCTGGCGCCGCCAGCCCTTCGAGGGCGGCGAGGACGAGCTCGCGGTGCCGGGCCTGGACCCCTCCTACCCGGCCGGTCTCGCCCTCGGCCGGGACGGGCGCACCGCGGTGATCGGCCGCTCCACCGACGAGGACGGTACGACGATCCACCTCGCGCGCACCGGCGAGGCGCCGGTGGAGATCTACCGGCACCGCGAGTCGGCGGGGGTCGGCGACCTCTCCCACGACGGTGCGCTCATCGCCATCGAGCACACCGAGCACGGGGACGCGATGCACTCCGCGCTGCGGGTGCTGCGCCCCGACGGCAGCACCGTCGCCGAGCTCGACGACAGCAAGGGCGGCAGCCAGGAGCTGGGCCTGGAGGTGCTGGGCTTCGCTCCGGTCGCGGGCGACACCCGGCTGCTCGTCGGCCATCAGCGGCGCGGCCGGTGGGAGCCGATGGTGTGGGACGTGGCGACGGGGGAGGAGACCGACCTCGCGCTGGAGCTGCCCGGTGACGTGAGCGCCGAGTGGTACCCGGACGGCAGCGCCCTGCTGGTCGTGCACGGCTTCGAGGCCCGCAGCGAGCTGTTCCGCTACGACCTGGCCACCCGCGAGCTGGTGGAGATCCCCACCCCGGCCGGATCGGTGTCGGGCGCGACGGCCCGCCCGGACGGCAGCGTGGAGTACCTGTGGTCCTCGGCCGCCGAGCCGCCCGCGGTCCGCTCCACCACGGGCCGGGTGGTGCTGGACCCGCCCGGCATGAAGGCTCCCCGCGCGGTGCCGGTGGAGGACGTGTGGGTGGAGGGCCCCGGCGGCCGGATCCACGCCCTCGTGCAGAAGCCGGAGGGCGCCACCGGGCCGCTGCCCACGGTCTTCGACATCCACGGCGGCCCCACCTGGCACGACAGCGACTCCTTCGCCGCGGGCCCGGCGGCCTGGGTCGACCACGGGTACGCGGTGGTCCGGGTCAACTACCGCGGCTCCACCGGGTACGGCCGCGCCTGGACCGACGCCCTCAAGCACCGGGTCGGCCTGATCGAACTGGAGGACATCGAGGCGGTCCGCGCCTGGGCGATCGCCTCGGGCCTCGCCGATCCCGCCCGGCTGGTCCTCACCGGCGGCTCCTGGGGCGGCTACCTCACGCTCCTCGGGCTCGGCACCCAGCCGGACCACTGGGCGGTGGGCATCGCCGCGGTGCCCGTCGCCGACTACGTCACCGCCTACCACGACGAGATGGAGAGCCTGAAGGCCCTGGACCGCACCCTGCTGGGCGGTACCCCGGAGGAGGTCCCGGAGCGCTTCGAGGCGTCCTCCCCGCTGACGTACGTCGACCGGGTCAAGGCACCGGTGTACATCTCGGCCGGCGTCAACGACCCGCGCTGCCCCATCCGCCAGATCGAGAACTACGTCAAGCGGCTCCGGGCGCGGGGAGCGGTCCACGAGGTCTACCGCTACGACGCCGGGCACGGCTCCCTGGTGGTGGACGAGCGGATCAAGCAGGTCCGGCTGGAGCTGGACTTCGCGGCGCGGCACCTGCCGTGACGGCGGCGGGACGGCCGCCGCGATGGGGGTGGGGTGTCTGCCGTGACGGTGAGCGGGGCGTTTGTTGTGACGGCGGCGAGGTGTCTGCCGTGATGACGCCGGGACGACCGCCGAGTTAGTGGCCGGGTGTCTGCCGTTCCGGTGGCGAGGTGTCTGCCGTGACGGCGGGCGCGGGCTCACGCCTGCGTCCGCTCCCGGCTCCGGCGGCCCAGCAGCTCGGCCAGTCCCGTGCGGGTCGCCGCCAGCACGACCCGGTCCCCGGGCCGCAGCACATAGGTGTCGGGCAGGTCCCACACCAGCCCCGACGGCGGCCGGTCCGCGCCGGACTGCTCCGCCCCGGGCTCCTCCCGGCGGCGCTCGTCCGGCGTGGAGGTGTCCAGTGCCAGCACCCGCCAGGAGCCCGGCCGGAACGCCTCCCCGACGGTCCTGCCCTCCAGTTGGGGGTGGCCGCCCACCTCGACGGCCGCGAACAGCAGCACCCGCCGCTCGACCGGGATCGCGCCCAGGATCTGCCGGCCCATCATGGCTCCGGCGAACGCGGGCGCGGCCAGGTGGGACACGCTGCGGCTGCGGGTGAGCGCGCCGGGGTGCGCGGCGCGCAGGGTGCGGTACACGGCGGTGGCGAAGTCGTCGTCGTACAGCCGCAGCACCACCCGCAGGTCGGGCCGTACCGACCGCGCGTACAGCACGGCCTCCAGGTTGGTGGTGTCCGCGCTGGTCAGCGCCAGCAGGGCGTGCGCGCGGTGGATCTTGGCGGCCTCCAGGACGCCCTCCTGGGTGACGTCGCCGAGCACGACCGGCACCCGCAGCCGGCGCGCGGTCGCCAGGCCCCGCGCCTCGGGGTCGGCCTCGACGCACACCACCGGGATGTGCAGCTCGCGCAGCCGGGTCAGCACCCGTGTGCCGATCTTGCCGAGGCCGAGCAGCACCACGTGCCCGCCCAGTCCGCGCGGCGGCTTGCGCAGCGCCGACGCGGTGCGGAAGGTGCCCAGGGCCTCCAGGACCGCCGCCAGCAGCACCGGCAGCAGCAACAGGCCGACCAGCCCGGAGAGCAGTTGGAGGATCTGGTGCCCGGTGGGCTTGTCCAGGGCCGGCTCGTTGATGGCGAACAGGTCGAGCAGGGTCACATAGGTCGCGTGCAGCGGGTGGTCGCCGGTCACCAGGGTCAGCGCGACGGCGAGCGCCACGACACAGCCCACCAGGCCCGCCAGCGACCACCGCAGCCGCGGGGAGAACAGCGAACCCAGCGGCGGCACCCCGGCGCGGCCGGCCGGCAGGGACGGCCCGGAGTAGGCGACCCGCTCCAGGACCACGGTCCCGCGCCCGGTGGCCGCCTCCACCGCCGCCGCGTCGGGCAGCAGCCGCGGTCCCTGGTCGCCGCTGCCCTCCGAACCGTCGGCGCCGGCCGGGTCGGTGCTCGTCGCGGAGAGCAGTGCGAGCGTGCACAGTCCCGGGTCGGCGACCTCGCCGGGCCGGGGCGGCTGCCGCTCCACCGCGTGCAGCAGCAGGCCGTCGGCGTGGACCACCTTGCTGGTGCCGGCGAGCGCGGTGGCCGCCAGCGCCGGGGCGGCGGTGTCGGCGTCGGACAGGACGGTGGTGGAGGCGTCGAAGCCCGCCGGGACCGCGCCGGTGTGTCCCGTCGCCAGCGCGGCGGCCTGGTCGAGGAGATCCTCTATGTGCTGGCCGAGCCGCCGGTTGTACAGGCGCAGGACCAGCCGGAGGCGGGGGTTGAGCCGGCGGGCGGTCAGCGCGGCCCGGATGTTGGTCTCGTCGTCGTCGTACACCAGCGCCAGCGCGGCGGCTCGGTCCACGCCCGCCTCCGCGAGCACCGCCTCGGTCGCCTCCGCGGCCTCCAGCACCCGTTCGCCGCCGGCGGGGTCGCCGCCGTTGGCCCGGTTGACGGCCGCGTTCACGACCCGGTCGAGCAGGGCCGCCGAGACCGCGCGCGCCCGCCCGACCACGGGCTGGCGCACCTGGCCCCGGGAGGGCGGGACGACGAGGGTGACCTGCTCGCCGTAGACACCCCGCAGTTCGGCGGCGAGCCGGTGCGCGAGTCCGTCGTCGCCGCACACCACCATGTACGCCGACGGCACGTCACCCGGCGGCCGCTGATTCGGAATGCTCCCCACGAGGCAGAAGACTGCCTCAGGGGTGCGTGTGGTTCCAGGGGTGGGCCCAGGCCGCGTGTCCTTCCCGGCACGTCCGGTATCCGGCGCCCCGGCGCGGGTGCCGCACACGTCCGGATGCGGATCCGGGGCGGCGGAGGTGTGATGGAGCAGAGGGCTCTCGGACTTCCGGGCAGCAGGGACAGCCGGGTACCGGCGGAGACAGCCGGGTACCGGCAGCAGGGACAGCCAGGTACCAGCAGGTACAGCAGGGACATGCCATGACCCAGCCCAGCGATTCTCTCGACCCGTGGACCGACCGGCTGCGCACGCTCTCCCCCGACATCTCCCGGGAGGACGCCAGTCGCTTCGTCCACGACCTGTACCGGCGGGCGCAGACGGACCGCGACCAGGAGCGGTCGGACGCCGACTACGAGCGCGAGGAGTGAGATCGTCCGCCGCTCCGCGGAGTGAGATCGTCCGCCGCTCCGGCGCGTCGCCGGGCGCCCGGTCGGGGGCGCCCGGGGCGGGACGGGGCGGCGGGCTCGTGGGGCCGGGGTGTCAGGCTCCGTGGGATCGGGAGTGTCAGGCGCCGGGGTGGGGCGCGTCGGTCGGCAGGCGGCGGCGCAGGGTGGCGGCGAAGTCCTCGGCCATCTCCAGGCGCGTCCGCAGTGACTCGACGCGTTCGTCGGCCATGACGCGGTAGGCGTCCAGCCGGTCGCGCAGCCGCTGGAGTTCCTCACCGGTGGGCGGGTCGTCGGTGGCGCCGAGCCGGTCGGTGATCTCCAGCAGGTCCCGCATCTCCTCCAGGGAGAAGCCCAGCGGTTTCATCCGGCGGATCACCATCAGACGCTCGACGTCGGACTCGGTGTAGAGCCGGAAGCCGCCCTTGCTGCGGGCGGAGGGGATGACGAGCCCGGCCTCCTCGTAGTGGCGGATGGTGCGCAGCGACAAGCCGGTCCGTTCGGCGACCTCGCCGATCTGCATCTGCCGCTGCTCACTCATCGCCGCGCCCATCTCCTTCGCACTCTACTCTTACGTCACGGTAGAGTTTCTCGTACTCCAGCCGCAGAAAGGGCCGGAACCGTCCCCCCGTGGCTCCCAGGACCCCCGGGCAATGATGCCCGACGGACACCCGCGGGGCTGCGGCCCCGTTGGGCGCCGGGCCCCCGCCGGGAGCCGGTGTCCGCCCATGGCTCGCCCCGGCAGTACCGGGCGGAACCCGAGCAGAAGTCAGAACAGAAACGGTCTCATGTCCTCACCGCTGTCCCCGTCCCGCACGCCGCGCCTGTCCCGGCCCGACTGGCTCGCCTCCCCGACGGTGCTGCGCACCGAGGTGCTGGCGGGGCTGGTGGTCGCCGTGGCGCTGATCCCGGAGGCGATCTCCTTCTCGATCATCGCCGGGGTCGACCCGAGCGTGGGTCTGTTCGCCTCCTTCACCATGGCCGTGGTCATCTCGCTCGTGGGCGGGCGCAAGGCGATGATCTCCGCCGCGACGGGTGCCGTCGCCCTGGTCATCGCGCCTCTCAACCGGGAGCACGGCCTGGGTTACCTGGTCGCGGCCGTCATCCTCGCCGGTCTCTTCCAGATCGCCCTGGGGGCGCTCGGGGTGGCGAAACTGATGCGGTTCGTGCCGCGCAGCGTGATGGTCGGGTTCGTCAACGCCCTGGCGATCCTGCTCTTCCTGGCCCAGGTGCCGGAGCTGCGCGATGTCCCCTGGCCGGTGTATCCGCTGGCCGTGGGCGGTCTGGTGCTGATGGTGCTCTTCCCCCGGATCACCAAGGTGGTGCCCGCCCCGCTGGTCTCGATCACCATTCTGACGGCGATCACGGTGGCGGCCGGGATCGCGGTGCCCACCGTGGGTGACAAGGGGGAGCTGCCGTCGTCCCTGCCGGTACCCGGACTGCCGGACGTGCCCTTCACCCTGGACACCCTGAAGATCATCGCGCCGTACGCGCTCGCCATGGCGTTCGTGGGGCTGATGGAGTCGATGATGACGGCGAAGCTGGTCGACGAGATCACCGACAGCCGTTCCAGCAAGACCCGTGAGGCGATCGGTCAGGGGGTGGCCAACGTCGTCACCGGTTTCTTCGGCGGCATGGGCGGCTGCGCCATGATCGGGCAGACGATGATCAACGTGAAGGTCTCCGGCGCCCGCACCCGCCTGTCCACCTTCCTCGCCGGGTCCTTCCTGATGGTGCTCTGCATCGTCTTCGGACCGGTGGTCTCCGAGATCCCGATGGCGGCCCTGGTCGCCGTCATGGTCATGGTGTCGGTGGCCACCTTCGACTGGCACTCCGTCGCACCGCGCACCCTGAAGCGGATGCCGCTGGGTGAGACCCTCGTCATGGCCGTCACCGTCGCCTGTGTGGTCGCCACCCACAATCTCGCGATCGGTGTGGTCGTCGGCTCCCTGACCGCGATGGTCGTCTTCGCCCGGCGCGTGGCGCACCTGGCGAACGTCTCCCGTGTGATCGACCCGGACGGGGGCCGGGCGGTCTACGCGGTCACCGGCGAGCTGTTCTTCGCCTCCTCCAACGATCTCGTTCACCAGTTCGACTACAAGGCCGATCCGGACGACGTCGTGATCGACCTGTCCGCCACCCACATCTGGGACGCTTCCTCGGTGGCCGCGCTGGACGCGATCGAGACCAAGTACGCCGAGCGCGGCAAGAAGGTCGCCATCGTCGGCCTGAACGCCCCCAGCGCCGACCTGCACCGCCGCCTGGCCGGGCAGCTCTCCGGCGGACACTGACGGCACGCCGGGGGCGCCCCGAGCCGCTTCGGGGCCCCGGCGGCCGGCTCAGGACTGGTAGGGCTGCTGGTGGTGCGGCTGGCCGTACCCCTGTCCGTTCGGGGCGTGGGCCTGCGCCTGGAGCTGCTCCGCCTGCTCCCGGGTGACCTGCTGTTCCGCACCGCAGAAGGTGCACTGGGTGGCGTACTTGGTGGAGAACGGGAACAGCGGCACGAAGAACAGCGTGAACTTCGTGACCCGCTTGCGCAGGGTGTGGGCGGAGGGATTGCCGCAGCGGCCGCACACCAGCGTCAGTATCGCGAGCTGGTACAGGTAACCCTTGGTGCCGAAGATGATCACGCCGATGGTCCTTCCCGAATGGGTGCCTGCCTGCACAGTGCCAGGGGGAGTGGGGCGACGCAAAGGCCGGGTGCCGGTGGGAGTGGGGGGACCCGAAGGCCGCGTGCGGTGGGAGTGGCGGGACGCGAAGGCCGGGTGCCGGCGGGAGCGGTGGGACGGGAGGGGAGACCGGTCCACGGGACGGGGCGTCTTGGGCGTGCTACCGGCGGGTCGCGCCCCGCGCCCGCGGGTTAAGGTGCGACGCACATCATCGGGAGGGGAACACACCACATGGGGAACCGTTTCACCCGGAGCGTGGCGACGCTCGCCGGCCTGGTGCTCGCGGGCACCGGCCTGGCCGCCGTGAACGCCGCTCCGGCCGCCGCGAGCGCGTACGACTGCCCGGCGGGTTACTTCTGCGGCTGGTCGGGCGAGAGCGCGACCGGGCAGATGTACAAGACCAACAAGAGCGTCGCGGACCTGGGCGGCTGGAACGACAAGATCCGCTCGCACGTCAACCGCACCACGTCGATCGCCTGTGTCTACGAGGACAAGGACTACGTGCCGTCGGGCGGCTACTTCGCCGAGGAGCCCGCCGGCCCCGGCGAGTACTCCTCGTACCCGACCGCGACGGCCAGCTCGATCAAGTTCGTCCGCACCGAGCGCGAGTGCAGCCAGAAGGCGTATCCGCGCTGGTTCTCCGAGACCTCGCCGAAGGCGCTCGGCTTCGGTGACATGAACGGCGACCGCAAGGCCGACGTGATCGTCCGCGACGAGGCCGGGCGGCTGTGGTTCACCCCGGGCGACGGCTCCGGCCGGCTCATCGGCTCGGGCGGCTGGAACGCGATGAACGCCCTCGTCCGGCACGGGGACTTCAGCGGTGACGGCCGGGAGGACGTGATCGCCCGGGAGGGGTCCACCGGCAAGCTGTGGCTCTACCCCGGTACGGGCACCGGTTCCGTCGGTGCGCGCAAGCTGATCGGGACGGGTGGCTGGAACGCCATGTCCCGGATCACCGCCGTCGGTGATCTGTCGGGTGACGGCCGCTCCGATCTGATGGCGGTGGAGAAGGCCACCGGCAAGCTGTGGCTGTACCCGGGCACCTCCGCCGGCAGCCTCGGTGCGCGCAAGCTGGTCGGCACCGGCGGCTGGAACGCGATGAACGCGCTCGCCGGGGTGGGCGACGCGAACGGTGACGGCCGTTCGGACCTCTACGCGCGCGAGGCGTCCACCGGCAAGCTGTGGCTGTACCCGGGCCGCACCGGCGCCCTCGGCGGCCGGGTCCTGGTCGGCACCGGCGGCTGGAACGCCATGGCCGACCTCATCGCGGTCGGCGACTTCTCCGGCGACGGGCGCCCTGACCTCGCCGCCGTGAGCAACGAGAAGTACGTGATCGACGGCTACGCCGGCCACCTCGGCTGGCTGCTCACCTACCGGGGCCAGGGCAACGGCCTCCTGGCGAGCGGCCAGCGGACCGACGGCGAATGGTGGGGCCTCAACGGCCTCTGCTAGGCCCGGCGTCCGCCGTCCCGGCCCGGCCCCCCTCCCTTCCGGCACCCGCGCCAGGAGGGGGCCGGGCCTTCGCACGCGTCGCGCCGGGGCGGCCGGCACGGGCCCGGCCCCGGCGCCACGGGCCCCGCGCCGGGCGCCCGGGACCACGGCCCGACCCTGCCCCGACCACCTCCGGGCACCGCCCGACCATGGCCGAGGTACTCGGAAGAGCTGAGTACCTGCGCTCTGGCCGGTGACGTGACGGGCCGGAACGCTGGGTCCATGAGCCAAGGACTACGGAAGTACGCCCCCGAGACGGTGACGGCCCTGGCGGTGGCCGCGGTGACGCTGATCGCGTGGGCCGGCTGGCTGGGCTGGGACCAGCACCGCGACGAGCACCCCGACGGCAGTACGACCGGCCCGTACGAGGCGTGGCAGGTGATCGGGCTGGTGCTGACCCTGCTGGCACCGGTGGCCTGGGCGGCGTACCGGCGCTTCTTCGCGAGCGCGGTGGTGGGTACCACGGCGGGCCTGACCGCGGCTTCCTTCTACGACTGGTCGGACGACGGCAGCGGCCTGTTCATGATCGGCGTGATGCTGGTCGCGGCGGGCAGCCTGGCCGTGACCACGGCCCTGACCGCCGTGATCGCCGCGCTCACCCGGGACGGGCGGCGGGCCGGGGTGTGACGTCCGCGCGGCGCCCGCTCCCGGGACCGGCGTGACGGGCCCCTTCCGGCGGCAGGGGGCGTACGTGGGTGGGCCGCTTCGGGTGGCAGGGAGCGTACGCGGGCGGGGCGCTTCCGGCGGCAGGCAGCGTACGTCCGTGGGCCGCTTCGGGCGGCACGGGCGTACGCGGGCCGGCGAGCGGTCCTGGCGGCCGCCCACCTCTCCGGTTCGTCCCGCCCGGCAGCCCGGTTCGGCCGGACCGCTTCTCCGTCGCGTCGCCGCGCCCAGGAGCCCTACTCCGCCGGACCGGCCTCCCCGTGGCGCCGTCGCGCCCGGCGCTCGGCGGCCTCCACGTCGAGCCGGCCCGCGGGGTCCCCGCCGCGGCGGATCACCGCGCCCCGCACCAGCGCCAGGTAGAACAGCGCCGGGGCGCACGGTGCCCACGCCCTGGCCGGTCGCTCCAGGATGAAGTCGAGGACGGAGTCCGGGTCGGCCGGCACGAAGGCGTGGCTGTCGTGCTCCCACTTGTCCTCCACCCCCCGGGTCCAGCGGCTGCGCAGGTCCTCCTCGCCCAGGTCGGGCAGGACCGCCCGGAAGAACGCCGCCCACTGGTGGAGGCGGAGATCCAGCCCGAACGCGAGGAGTTCGAGGTCCACCCGGTCCTCCGCGGTGACCCCCAGCTCCTCCCGCAGCGCCCGGCGCGCCGTCGCGTGGAAACTGATCGGTGAGCCGTCCCGGGGAAGGTCGTGGACTCCCGACAGGCCCTCGCTGACGGTCGCGTTCCACCTCCGGGGATGCCCCGCCACGTGGGGGCTGCTCCGGGCGAAGAGCATCTTGCCGTCGGCCCCGGTCTCCACCGCCACGATCACCCCGAGGCTGCTGGAGAGGAAGGCGGGGGCGTGCACCGGGTCCCCGTTCTCCAGATGGAGGCGGCGGAGCGTGAGGCCGTCGCCCGGGCGAGGGCGGTCGAGGTTGAGCGACGCGGCCAGGAAGTCGTAGTAGTCCGCGTCGCGCAGTTTCAGGTGGACGACCGGCTCGCCCAGGTCGGCGGTACGGGAGACGGTGATGCCCTCCAGGGCGAACCGGGGGCTGTTCCAGCGGTGCGGCTCGCCCGCGGCCGCCTTGCGGGCCTCCTCCGCCTCGATCTCCGCACGCCATCCCCGGACCTCGGCGGGCAGTTCGACGTGTTCGGCCAGGTGGTGCACCAGGACGTTCCGCTCGGGGATGGCCCGGGTTCCGTCACCCTCGTAGAGATGGCAGTCGGTGACCCGGCCACCCAGCGTGAACGTGTCCCGCGCGGGGAACCACCGGCGGTCCCGTTCGGGTGGGGCCGGAGCCCACGCTGGAGCGACCTGAGCGGGGACGGGTGCCCTCTCGCGCCGGACCCGCGGCCCGGGACGGCCCGCCCGGCCGGTGAACGCCTCGGCCAGCTCGGCGGCCGTGGGCCGGCCCGCCGGATCCGGGTCCAGGCAGGCGTCGAGGACCTCACCGAGGGCTCCGTCCACGCCCGTCCGCTCCCAGGCGCCGTACGGCGCACCGGAGCGCAGATGGCCCGCCCACTGCCCGGTCGCGGCGGTGAAGAGGATCGCTCCCACCGCGTACACATCGCTCGCCGCGGTGATGCGGAGGCTCTCCTGCGTCTCGCGGGCCTCGAAATCGACATCCCGGCGGAACGCGTCCCGCAGCGGGCTGGGTACGCCGTCCACGGAGGCCGTCATCCAGCCGACGAGCTGTACGCCCTGGCCGGGGAGCAGGACACAGTGGGGTGCCAGCGAGCCGTGGACCAGCCCCGCGCCGTGGGCGTGGCGCAGGGCCTCGGCCAGGTCCCGCCCCAGAAGCCGCAGGGTGGCGCCCCCCAGCGCTCCCTGTTCCTCCAGCAGGAGGCGGAGGTTCGGCGCGGGGCGGGACCGCCGGCCGCCCTCCTCCCGCAGGTGGGCGCACTCCGCCGCGATCCAGGGCGGGGAGTCCTCGACGCTGTGGCCCAGCAGCCTGGGCGCGTGGACGCCCGCCAGCCGGGTCAGGGCCTCCGCCTCGGTGCGGATCAGCTGCTCGGCGGCCTCCCGGCCCATGCTGAGCGGCACCCGTACCGTCACCGTTTCGCCCGCCCCGTCGAGCCCCAAGAACACCACCACACTCGGCCATCCGCCGAGGTAGCGGGCGTACAACCGGTACGGCCCGGCCTGGCGCGGGTCGTCCAGCCACAGGCGCGACCAGGACGGGCCGGGGTCGAGCATCTGGTGGACGAGGTGCTCCAGCCCGCCGCGGGCCAGCTCCAGGGCGATGTCGCGTTCGGACCGGCCGGCCGGCTCCGGGGCGCCGTCCGTCGTGCGCCCCCCTCGGAAGTAGTCCTGGAGACGGCGGAGGAGTCCCCGGCGTTCGGTGCGTGACCCGGCGAAGACCAGCTCACCCGCCGTCGGCCGCGTGGCGGGGAAGCCGGCCGCCGGGTCGTCCGGCGCGGGTACTCCCGACGGGGTCTGTCCCGGCGCCCCCTCGGCGACCGGGGTCTGTCCCGGCGCCCCCTTTGCGACCGGGGTCTGTCCCGGTGCGTCGGCCGCCTCCCGCGCAGGCGCCGGTGCGGACGGTGGCCCGTCCGGCGCCGGGCGGGACGCGGTGTGCAGGCCCAGCATCCGCAGCGCGGCCGTACCGGCCTCCGCGAAGGGGCGGAGGTCGGCGGGCAGCCTGCTCGCCGCCTCCGGGGAGTGCAGAACGGCCTGGATGCCGTGCGGTGCGTGGGGGTGGTCGGCGAGATGCGCGCTCATCGCCTGATGGACGAGCCGGGCATCGCGCCGGGTCAGCTCCCGGTGCAGCCGCTCCCGGGCGGCGGCGGTGAAGCTCAGCACGGGTTCACGGACTGTTTCACGTGAAACGGTGAGGAGCCCGCTGCTCAGCACCTCGGCGAGGTCGGAAAGGCGGGTCTCCGGCAGGGCCCGCTCGCGCAGGACCTTGAGCATCGGAACCGTGAAGCTGCTCAGCGTCGACGCCAGGACCGCCAGCCGGACCGCGGCCGGTGGGGCCGTCCGGACGAAGGCGTCGGCCATCGCCGCGGGGGAGGGCGAGCCGGCGTCGTCCCGCCGTCGGCGTGGACGGCCCCCGGGCGCCACGAAGACCGCCTCGCACCCTTCCGCGTCCGCGCCCATCACGGTGCGCGCCCAGGCGCGCAGCGAGTGCGGGGTGGGCGTCAGCGTCGGCAGCACCTGCCCGCCCCCGAGCGTTCCGGCGGACGCGCGGCCGGTGGGGCGCAGCGCGGCGGTGGGGGCGGCCGGATAGGGCCCCACGGCCCGGCAGGGCGGGTGGTCGAGGGCGGAGCGGTGCCACAGGCGCCGGGGGAGGGGGTCGACGAGGGCGAGGGGAGCGGAGCGCCCCCAGGCGCGGAGCATGTGCCAGGGCTCGTCCCGGCGCCAGCCGGGAGCCGCGCAGTCGGTGAGCACCAGGATCAGCCGTCTGCCCCTGGGGCTGCCGCTGTGCTGTGCCGCCCGGTGCGAGGGGACCGTGTGCCCCCGGTGATCGTGGAGCCGGGGCTCCAGCTCCTGCCAGGTCAGGCGCCAGGTGTGGACGGCGCGGAAGGCGCCCAGGCCCTGCATGAGGCGGTTCAGCGCCTGTGCCAGGTCTTCCCACAGCGCCATGGTCACGGAGGTGTCCACGACGAGGATGACCTCGAACCACCGCTCGGGTGCCCGGCTGAAGACGGGCACCAGGGTGCCGCTGCGGGCGTAGTGGTCGACGGTCGCGTCGAGGTCGAGCCGGGTGCGGGTACCGCCGGGCCAGGGCCTGCGGAACGGCCGGAGCGCCCGGGCGAGGGCCAGCGCCTCCGGGAGCGGGGCGGGGCGCTGCACGGACAGCGGTACGCCGCGCACGGGGGTGGTGCCGTCGGGGCGCCGGACGGACACGGGCGCGGGACGCGCGGCCGGCGGTGGCGCGGGGTCGCCGGCGGGGTCGTTCCGCGGTCCGGCGACGGGGCCCTCCGGCTCCGGTTCCGGTGCGCCGGACGCCCCGGCGCCGGGCGCTTCCCCGGCACCGGTGGCCGCGGCGCGGGCCGCGGCCAGCCAGGCGGCGTCGGCGAGCAGGGTCGCGTCCACGTCGCCGACGTGGTCCCGCACGGCGGCGAGGAGGCGTGGCAGGGCGTCAGTCACGGGCCAGTTCTCGCAGCAGCAGGGTCCGCAGTTGTTCCGCCTGGGCGCCGTCGGGCCCGTCCGGGGCGGTCAGCAGCGCGATGGCGTTGAGGAGCTGGTCCACGGCCAGGTGCTCGCCCTGGGTGATGCGCGCGGCGAACTGGCTGATCAGCTCGGTGGCCCGGGCGTCGGACGGCTGCCCCAGATGGGCGCTCACGATGTCGGTGAGCGCCTCGGCGCCCAGCCGGGGCATGGTGAAGCGGATGCAGCGCCGGAGGAACGCGGGCGGGAAGTCCCGGTCGCCGTTGCTGGTGAGGACGATGAACGGGAACTCCGTGCACTTCACCGCGCCGCGGTCGATCTCGTGGGTGTCCCGGCTCCCCCACAGGCGCACCCTCACCTTCGGCTCGCGGTAGCGCACGAGTTCCGGGATCTCGTACTCGCCGCTCTCCAGCACGTCCAGGAGGTCGCTGGGCAGGTCGGGGTCGCTCTTGTCGATCTCGTCGATGAGCAGTGCGCGGGGGCGGTCGGTGGGCAGGAGGGCCGTGCCCAGGGGACCGAGTTGCAGGAAGGGGGCGATGTCGTCCTGCCGGGACTCGCCGCCCCCGCGGAGGTTCCCCAGGTTCTGGGCGTGGATGCGGCCCAGGGCGTCGTAGCGGTAGAGGGCCTCGCCGAGGGTGCTGCGCGAGGTGATGTGCCAGCGCAGCACGTCACCGAGGCCCAGCTCGTGCGCGACCTGGTCGATGACGGTGGACTTGCCCGAACCGGCCGGGCCCGTGATCAGGAGGGGGCGGCGCAGGTGCAGGGCGGCGTTGACCGCGTCCGTCATGCCGGCGGGCGGGCGGTACTGCGCGTGCTGGGACCTGCGGGGGAAGGTCCGCCACGGTGGCGGCGGGGCGAGCTCCACCTCGCGGCGCAGGCCGTCGCCTCGGTAGTAGGGCATCCAGTTCACCATGTCTCCTTCGGCGCTGACACCGTGCGGCTGGTGATCGTCCAGCAGAAGTTCAGCCACGTCTCGTCGTGTGAGACCGCGTGCAGGTCGCACAGGCACTTGTCGCGGGGGTGGGAGCGCTCGTGCTCGTAGTAGGCGTCGGCGAAGTCGTGCGGCTGCCGGTGCCAGTACGTGCGCACGCGAGCGCGGAAGGCGTCGTCCAGGGCGGGGGCGTCGGGGCGGGGCCAGACGACGATGGGCGCGTAGGGCAGCAGCGTGGACAGCGCGCGGTCGAGCGGGGAGGTCCGGCCGAAGCCGATGGCCGGTCCCAGCCGCCCCGTGGCGAGCCGGTGCCGCAGGTGCTCCTCGGCTTCCGGCCGGAAGACCTCGCGATCGAGCCAGGTGACCGGCTCGGCCCGGCAGGACATCTCCTGGAGGGCCTTGCGCGCCGCGTCGTTGATCTCCGTGATGTCCGTGACGCCGGGCACCGAGGGGTCGGGGCCCAGCCGGCCGCTCCAGCGCATCAGCAGGGAGTGCCGGACACCGAGGGCGAACGTCCCGACGGACTCGTCCTCCAGGGCCCACCTCCGGTCCATGAGATCGGCCAGCAGACTCACGGGCGCCGCGACGTCGACGTGCTTCAGCGGCTCGTCCGCGCCCAGTTGCTCCCGGGCCCAGGCCAGCGCGCGCCTGACCGCTTCCACGACGCCCGCGCGCTCGTGCGGCAGGGACAGCGGCTCACCGGTGCGGATCGCCCTGCCCTCGCGCGTGAGCCAGTACTCGGCCTCTCCGCCCGAGCCCTTGCGCACATCGGCGAGGCTGATCACGAGCCGCAGCCCGGGGGCGGGCCGGGTGAACTCGTCGATCGCGTCGTCGAGCTGGACCGACAGGCCCCGCGCGCGGGCCCACTCGGTGAGCCGGGTGTCGGCGCGGTCGGCCCGGGCCAGGCAGACGAGCGCGGCGACGACCCTGGCGAGCACGGCGCCGGGGGCCGCGGTGAGCGGCTGGGCCTCGAAGACGGCGTACTCCAGCAGGTCCCGCAGCGGGTCGGCACCCAGGACGCCGGGCGGCAGACCGGCCAGGCGGGCCGCGACACCCAGCCGCTCGCTGGTGAGCGCGCCGGGTAACAGGCCGGCGAGGAACTCGGCCGTCACCGCGCAGTCCATCAGCCCCGCGACGGCGCAGGCCATCCGGTCCGAGGCCGCACCCGGCCGCTCCTCGGCGTCCAGTTCACGCTGCCACCGCACGAGCTGGGCGAACGACACGGCGGTGGGGACAACGGTGCCCGGGCGCCAGTCCGCCAGCGCCTCGCGCAGCTCGGCGGAGCCGACGGCACCGGCGACGTCGGCCCTGCCCATCGCCCGCCGGACGTCCGGGGCCGCCGCCGCGGAGCCGTCCCACGGGACCTGCACCACGGTCTGCCGTTCGATGTACGTCACGCTGCTGCCGTCACCGAGGGCGTTGCCCAGCATGTGCCCGCCGACACCGATGGCCCCCTCGCCCCGCGCGGCGATCCGCGTACCGCGCCGGGCCGCACCGGCGCCGGTCACCGCGGCGGCGTCCCCGGGAACATCCGGAACCACGGCCCCGCCCTTCGGGCACTCGCCCCCCGCCGGGCCGTCACCGGAGCCGCCCCGGCCGAACAGCCGCCACCACGACGCGCGCCTCAACGCTCGCTGTCCTCCCCGATCGCGTTGTCGACGACGTCCTCGCCCGCGCTCACCGCCCCCTCACCCCGGGCGGTGACGTCCCGCCCGCCCGGCGGCCCCGAGGCCGCGCCCGGCGGCGGGGCGGACGACGGGGGCCGCGTGACCCTGGCGCGGTCCCCGATGGCGTTGCCGCGCACCGATCCCCCGGCGGCGACGGCCCCCCGCCCGCGCGCGCGAACGGTGACCCGGCCCGCGCCCTGCCCGCCGCCCGCCGGGGTCACCAGCAGCGTGATCAGCGACAGGGCCAGCCCCGCCACGGCCACCACGGCCCCGACCACGCTGGCGGTACGGTCCCCGACGTCCAGATCGAGAACGGCCACCACCAGCAGCCCGGCGACCACCCCGAGACACACCCCGCCGACCACCCAGGCCAGCACCCGCCGCGTAGTAGCAGACATTCCAGGCCCTCACCCCCCGACGCGAAGCACCCACAGGACGCTAGCGCCCCCGCGCGCCCGATGAGAAGCAACGCCGGAGAAACCCCCGCGGCGGAGCGCGACCGGCGGCCGGCGGCCCGGCGTTCACGGCCCGTCCGGTCCGCGCGGTGCGGGCGCCCCCGGCACCGGGCGCGCCGGACACGGACGTACGGCTGGGCGGGCGCCCTCGGAAGCGGGCGCGCCGGAGGCGGCCGTACGGCTGGGCGGGCGCCCTCGGAAGCGGGCCCGCCGGACACGGACGTACGGCTCGGGCGGGCGACCCCGGAAGCGGGCGCGCCGGAGACGGACGTACGGCTCCGGGTGCCACAACCGCATACGCCTGACGAGCGGTGGGCGCGACTGCCATCATCGGCCGATGGAGTACTTCACCCTCGCCGTGAAGCCGACCGGCCACGACCCGGCCACCGTGGAAGCCGCCCTCCGCCGGGCCTGGAACGCCTGCGCGTCGGTGGCATGCCCCAAGTGCCACGTCCCGCCCTGGCAGTACTGCCGCAACCTCACCAGAGGCGCCTTGTACGTGACCCGCTTCCACCGGCCCCGGCAGGACGCCGCGGGCGCCCCCGCGCTGCTCGGCCCGGTGGGAATCCACGGGCTCAGCTGGGCGAAGGGCAAAGGCATTTTCCTGTGGGACGACCGGCGACTCCCCGCGGTGTGAGCGCGGGAAGCCCGGCCGGCGGCGGGACACGCACTCCCGGTACGGGGTGAGCCCGGGGCTCACCGGGAGTCGGAGGCCGGGCGTCCGCCCAGACTTCCGCCCGGCCAGGGCGATCCGGGCGTTCAGGGGCGTTCGAGGGCGTGGAGCAGCGCGAGGTGCTCCCGTACCGCCGGCTCGGCACCGTACCGGCGGCGCAGCTCGTCGGCGAGTTCCCGGCTGATCATGAGCAGGGACGGGACCGACCGCCGCTCCGCTTCGAGGGCCCGCGCTCCCATGGCGAGCGCCTGCTCCAGGTCGCCCTCCCGGGCCGCCGTCACGCCGAGCGTGAGCCGCGCTTCCGCGTTGCGCATCGGCGAACGCTCGGTGCCGACGGCGTCCGTGCCGGCCCTCAGCACCTCTTCGGCGAGCGTGCGCGCCAGCCTGTCCTCACCGGCGAGGCGATGACAGTCCATCGCGTAGAAGTCGAACTTGGCCGGGTCCACCACGAAGTGGTGATCCGGGTTCTCCGGGTACGGCATCCCCGTGAGCAGCCGCCGCCCCCTGTCGAGGGCGGCCTCGGCCTCCCGGCGCTCCCCGAGCCGCGCCCACGCCTTGGCCTCCTGCGCCGCGAGCTGGACCGCCACCCCGTGGCGCGGTGCCACGTCGAGCCCGGCCCGTGCCGCCGCGAGGGCACCGCGGAAGTCGCCGGCCGTGAGCGCGAACCAGGCCCGCATCTCGTGCGCCCACCCGGCCACCTCCGCGTGACCGGCCCCGGCCGCGTACGAGAGGGCCGCCAGGCGCGCCGACTCGGCGGCACGGCGGTCCCCCGTGTCGTACTCCAGACAGCCGACCAGCAGCGCGAGCCGACCGGACAGGGCGAGCACTTCACGGCGCTGGGCAAGCGTGAGGCTGCGCGTACGGAGCCCGGCCACCCGGCGCAGCCATCGGCGCCCCTCGACGAGGAGCCGCTCACCGGGCGCGTACGGGTACGCGGAAGCGAGCCGGTCGGCCGTGACACCGAGCGCCTCCAGCGTGGCGTCGTCGACCCGGCCCCGCTCCAGCCGGCGCGCGAGTTCCGGCGTCTCCATGCCGCTCGCGGCCACGGGGTCCTCGCCCCCGTCCCGCCGCGGCGGTGCGGGGAAGAGTGCCTGCGGCACCGTACCGAGCAGGGCCGCGAGGACCGGGCGGCAGGCGTCGTCCGGCATCCGCCCCGACTCCCAGCCCTCCCACTGGCGCATCACGCTGTCCTCCGCACCCGTCTCCGCGGGAGCGCGCGCCCGCAGCGCCCTGGCCGCGTCACGCAGCGACCAGCCCCGCGCCACCCGCTCGGCGGCGATCCGCTGCGCCCACGCGGGCCTGCTCTCGGCCATGCGCCCTCCTCCGCGCGCCTCCTTCTCTGCGAACCTCCAGGAAGTCCTACCCGCACAATCAGGGGTGAAAGAGCCGGAAACGTCGGAAAGACGGATATACCGGGCGCCGCGCTGTCCCGACAGCCACCGCGCGGTGGGGCGGGCGTTCTCCGCGGCCACCAGCCCGTCCGCCCTGCCCGCGGTGCGGTTCGAGGGCGGTGACCCGGTGGCCACGGCCGGGGAAGGCGCTCGCCATCGCGCGTCCGGTCGGCCCGGGCCCGATGGCCGTCACCTCGCCCTTCTCAGGACGCCCCTCCTGTGACGCGCGCCGTGCGGGCCGGCTTCCGGAGTACTTCGGTCAGGGCCGAGATGCTGTGGTCGCCGTGGCCCGCCGCGGCCGCCCGCTCCACCGGAAGGTCTACCGCCAGGTCCCGCCCAAGGTGGAATACTCGCTCACCGGTTTCGGCACCTCGCTCAACACCGCACTCGCACCGCTCGGCGAGTGGGGCGAGGAGCACATGGAGCGCATCGGGGCCCTCCCATAGCCCGCCCGCATTCCCCTTCCGGCGTGTGAATCGCCGGAAGAATTACCCGCCCCCGATCGCCGATTCGGGAGGTGGAAATCCCGTCCTGACGACGCCGACGTGCCGATGTGCGGAGGCGGAAAGGGCCACCAGCGCAAAGCCGTCGCCCGGGCCCCGATCGATTCCCTCCTCCCGCCCGGCCCCGGCCCTG
>NZ_WYCT01000128.1 GCF_011008945.1 Streptomyces harenosi | reverse complement strand
GGCATACGAGTTGAGCGAGTGTCTCGTGGGCTCGGAGATGTGTAAAAGAGACAGACCCACGACCGCGCCCTCCCCCCCCGCGGTGCCGGCCACCGCGCCCGCCACGCGCGGCGTCCAGGGCGGGCTCGGCGGCACGTCGTCCGGCGGGCCGGCCGGCTGGGACGTCGGGATCGGCCTGGCCTTCGTCGCGGGTGCCGCGCTCACGGCCGGCTGGGCGCTCAGGCGGCACCGCCGGACCTGACGCCCGGCGCGTGCGGCCGGCTCCGCGACCGGCACCGGGATTCCCGGCCGCATCCCCGGTGGCCCTACCGCACGAGCAGTTCGAGCAGCCGGTCCGCCTCGGCCGCCGGATCGGCCGTGAGACCGGTGTGCACCGGGCCGGGCTGGACGATGGTGGAGCGGGGGGCGACGAGCCAGCGGAAGCGGCGGCCGGCGTCGTCGCCGGCGGCCTGTCCCGCCGCCGTGCCGCCGGCGCACACGCCCTCGGCGGCACGCAGGGCGGCGCGGACGCCGGCCACGTCCGCGGCCGGGTCGAGCGCCAGCAGCCTGGCCTCGTCCAGGTGGGTGCGGGCGGCGACGAACGCCTTGGCCCGGCAGTACACCAGCACCCCGGCGTTGATGCACTCGCCGCGTTCGACGCGCGGGACGACGCGCAGCAGCGCGTACTCGAAGACGTGCCGGCCGGTCACCGGACCCCCTGGATGCGTTCGTGGACGACGGCGGCCCGGGCCAGCAGCGGGCGCGCGTACGCCCGCCGCAGGTCGTCCGGGGTGGCGAAGCCGGGTTCGTCCGCCAGCCAGACGTCCGGGATCTCGGCGGTGACCTCGGCCAGGAGTTCCTCGGTGACCCGGGGGGCCAGTTCGGCGGCGGCCGCGGCGACGTCCGGGGCGAAGGGCAGCAGGGCGTGGTCGGTGGCGTCGTAGGGCCGGGCGGCGGAGGTGCCGGCGGACGGCCAGTTGTGCTGCCAGATCATGGTCGCGCCGTGGTCGATGAGCCACAACTCGCCGTGCAGGCGCAGCAGGTTGGGGTTGCGCCAGGAACGGTCGACGTTGTTCACGAGCGCGTCGAACCAGACGATGCGCCCGGCCTCCCGCGGGCTCACCTCGAAGGCGAGCGGGTCGAATCCGAGGGCGCCGGAGAGGAAGTCCATGCCGAGGTTGGTACCGCCGCTGGACTTGAGCAGTTCCTGGACCTGCTCGTCGGGTTCGCCGAGGCCCAGCACCGGATCGAGGTCGAGCGCCACCAGCCGCGGCACGCGCAATCCCAGCCGCCGGGCGAGTTCGCCGCACACGACCTCCGCTACCAGCGTCTTGCGCCCCTGTCCCGCGCCGGTGAACTTCATGACGTACGTCCCGAGGTCGTCGGCCTCGACGAGCCCCGGCAGCGAGCCGCCTTCACGCAAGGGCGTGATGTAGCGGGTCACGGCGACTTCTCTCAGCACTTTCGAAGGCTCCCCACTCGCTGACCTCGCATTCCATGGTTCCGTCCGGGGTGCTGCAGTCCGTGCATATGTCCACGATGAGCCCTGGGGAGAATCTGGGGAGTTTCGACTGGCACGCTCGTGTCCCCTCCTCCCCAGCAGTCATCGATCGCCGTAAGCCCTTGGCTCCGGCCTCAAGGCACGAAGTGAGCATAGTAACCAAGCGTGACAGCGAGGGGCGGGCGCCCGAGCCATCGCCCCAGCGCCCCCACGGACTCCTCCACCTCCAGCCTGAAGACGCGTGGCAGTGCGCGACACGTGGCAGCCGACTTCGGCGCCGCCTCCCACTGCTTCGCCCCCTTGGGGCGACGAGTCGTTCCAGCTCACCCGCCCCCAGCATCCAGTACGAGTAGGTCCCCTCCTCCAGGGCTCCGACGCCCCGACCCGCACAGCGCAGCAACCGAGGCAGACGCGCCCCTCAGCACGCTGGGGGGAGAGATCGTCGGCCCCACCTGTTGAATGCCGGCGCGGATACCCGCCGAACCCCGAAGGACCTGACCGATGTGGTCCAGCATCGTGGCCGTGCTCGGCACCCTTGCCGGTGCCACCTTGGCGGGATGCGTCCAACGGTCCGTTCCCGCCCGAGGTATAGACAGCACTGGAAGCCGCCGGGACCGATGCCGCGACGCCCACACCGCGCCCCGCATTACGGGATCCGCGTACGTACACGCCCGCTGAGAGGGGGCCGGTGGCAGGACCCGTCTCCGCCGCAAACCCGCGCCGCGTCCACCGACACGGCCTCCCGGCACGCTCACCCCGTCACAGTTCCGGCCAAGAGGCTGCGCCTGCCAGCCTGGCAAACGCCCCCACCCGGCACCGGCACGAGCGAACCCACCACGATCACCGTCCCGAAGCACGACCTCCTTGGCAACCCGCCCAAGTGCGACACCGCGCTCAACCACTCCCCGCTGCCAGCACTACCGCCGTCCAGCCCCGGTAGGCTGACAGCATGCGGCCCCACCCACCCCGAACCGGCACCTCCTTGAAGGCAAAGAGAAGACCAAACCCCTCTTAAATGCCAGGTCAGAAAGGGTCCTCCCCGCCGACGCGGGGGTGCTCCGCCCATGGACGTCGGTGTCCGCGGGCGTCCTCAGTCCTCCCCGCCGACGCAGGGGGTGTGATCGCCTTAAAGCCAACATTGCCGCTAACCTGCGGCTGCAGCAAGCCAGCCCGGGGAGCATTCCCCGGGACTATCCCACCCGCTTCTTCCAGACACCGGAAAGCCACTACGCAACCGCACAGCCCCTGAACGCCTTCACCGCTGACAGCCTGCGCGCACAGATGGACGTAACTCTGCTGGCCGTTGCCCAACGCCGCTGGGAATTGGGCTCCGCCATGACGACCCCCAACCGGCAGGCGTTCAAAGAGTTGTTGGCCTCCCGCTACGGCTACGCGACAGATGACGTTCCGCACCGCGACCTGCTCAATGGCGTCCCGGACGAGCGCGGGGCCCTGATTCCTCCGGGCACCTGAGGAATAACTGAGCTGTCCCGACTTTCATGGAACCCGCGATCGTGTGATCAAGTGGTATGTGGGACCTGCGCCCTGGTGTTTCCAGTGCGACTGTTCGAACTCGTCCGACGAGATGTAGCCGAGGGCGGAGTGGAGTCGTTCACCGTTGTACCAGGCGACCCACTGGAAGACGGCCCGCTCGACCTGGTCGAAGCCCCGCCACGACCCGATCCAGCCGGCCTCCGTGGTCCTGGCCTCGTTCGGCGATGACCGGTCGGATCCCGCGCTGCGGTGCGTCATCGGAAACACGTCCACGCAAGTTCCGGCTTCCACCTGCATGGACGGCGAACGGAGCAGCGGTGCCCGTGGCGGACCACGGCCAGTGCCATACGGCGGCGAGACGGTCGGCTTGGCTGCCTGCCCGGATCTCCGCACTGGGCGGTCAGCACAACCGCGACCGAAACCGACAACAGCCAGCCGTTCGTCGGCGTGGTCATCCAGCCCGCCCCCGGACCACTGACCGAAGCCCGGTCCGGCACTCGCCCTCTCGCGAACGGTACGCCACAGTCAACACCGCACCGTCAATCGCCCCGAACTACGCGTAACGAACGGTGCTGGCCTCGACCGCCCCGTTATGTTTTTCGCGGTCCTGCAAGAGGGCCGCTGGCCTCCGGGCCCGGCATGACTGTTGCCCCCTGGCATCCTCCTGGCCACCGTCGGCGACAGCAGCTCCTTTCCGAGCGCCGCCCCCCCTCGCCTCCTGTGCCGGTCTCACCCCGGCCACCAAACAGTCCGGCACGTCGATCCATGGCGAGCATGCTCCCAGGGGCGGGAACCGGCAGCTGAAGCGGGCGATGTTCCTCTCCGCGTTCGCGGCCCTCCACGATCCCGCCTCCCGCACCTACTACGACCGCTGCCGAGCCCGAGGCAAGACCCATACCCAGGCCCTCCTCCGCCTCGCCCGCCACCGCATCAGCGTCCTGTTCGCCATGCTCCGCGACGGAACCTTCTACCAACCACGAAGCCCTCGACTCACGACGAAGGACATAGAGGCACCCCCCCGGCGAGCCTCCCGAGGATCGTCGCCGCCAGCCTCATCGGACCACCATCGAATGGCACGACAACTCACCCGAAAGCAGCTACCGCCTGCAGTTTTTCGTGTGGAAATTCCGGGCCGGGGTGGCCTGGCGGGATGCGTCCGAGCGGTACGGCTCCTAGGCCACCCTGCACACCCGTTTCCGCCGCTGGGCCAAGGACGACACCTTCACCCGACATGATCCAGGCCGCCCAGGCGAAGGCCGACGCGGCCGGCGCTCGAAAAAGGGGGCATCGCAGCCAGGGGCTCGGACGGTCCCGAGGCGGCCTGACCTCCAAGACCCACCTGGTCTACGACGCGGCCAGCCGCCCGCTGGCCCTCGTGGTCACCGGCGGGAACGCCAACGACTGCACCCGTACGGCTGGAAATATGGTGCACAGTGGCGGTGCCGTGCGTGCTGTTCAGGTACGCGGACACCGTCTGGTACTCACGGGGCATCTCCGTGACGCGCCGGATCAGGAGGGCGCCGATGACGACGGCGATGCGCGATATGGGTGTGCCTCATCTGCTCGGCGACAGGCCGACCCCGACTGTCCGGTCAGGAGTGGAGGAGCGGCTTCCGCTCCCCGTTGAGGCAAGTGCGGCCGGCCTGTCGGCGAGGTCATCGCGCCGAGCCGAGGACCCGCCCGGATCCGTCAGGATCTCTCGGCGCCGTGGTCCTTCAGGTCACGCGCGAACAGCTCCCAGAACTGCGCGTAGCCGTGGACCAGCTCCGACATCTGGAGCTTGCAGTGGGCGGGGACGCTCTCGACGAAGCGCTGCCGGTCCTGGACCACCCTGGAGGCGGCGTCGAGTATGCGCAGGATGTGGCGGCCCATCTCGTTGAGCCGCATCGAGGGGTCGCGGCGCAGGGCGTCGAAGACCGACCCGAGTTCCGCGGGCGACCGGGTGCCGTCGGGGCGCTGCTGGGGCGGGCGGGCGGTGGTTTCGTGCGCGGTGTCCTGGTCGGCCGGGTGCCGGCGCCGACGCGCGGGTACGGGGTCTTCGCCGCGCATCACCCTGCTGCGGACGTCCGCGACCGTGGCGGGTGAGATGCCGGCCTGACGGGCAATGACCCGCAGTGAGGCAGTGGGGTTCTCCTGGATCAGGCGACCGGCGAGTTCCCGGCCCTGACTGGAATCCACTGGTCTGGAGCGGCCGTCGAGTCCAATCCTGCGGTCGGTGTGCGGGAGTGTGCCGACCACGTTCTGGCGGATCTCCGAGACCTTACGGGCGGAGAGCCCAGCCACGGCGGCCACGGCTCGGTCGGACCACTGCGGGTGGGAGGCGAAGATGCGTTCGGCGGCGGCGATGCGGTCCTCCAGGGACAGCGGACGGCCGTGCGAGACGTTGAGGGCGACCGCGAGCAGGTCGGCGTCGGTGGCGTCCCCGTCGAAGTAGCGGACCATGATGCATGTCTGGCCCTTGGTCCGGGCGGCCCGGAGGCGGTGGACTCCGTCGACGACCCGCATCGTGGGGCGGTGGACGAGGATCGGCGGCAGCTCCGACTCGACCTCGGCGAGGGTCTGGGTGTACTCGACGTCCTCACCTCCCGTTCGGGGCGTGGAGACGACGCGCAGTTCATCGACGTGGACGAACTCCGCCGGTGCGTCGTTGAGACTCTTGTCGCGCAGCGCGAGCACATAGTCCGAACCGCTGGGCGTGTACGGTGTCTCAAGCTGTTCGGCAGGCACAGCGAAATCTCCTGGTTGGCTAGGTCGGAACGGGCTGGAGCGTAGAACTCCTACTGCCATCCGGAGTCCCGCACATCGCCGGCGGCGTTCGGGGCTGGTATCTGCCAGCCCGAGTCGCTCTCGCCGTATCGGCCAATCTCACCGGCGGTTGCGGTGACGGCGGTGGTGTCAGCGGCCCACGCGGACGAAAGGCCCAGCAAGTAGACACCGACGGCGACACTGCTGACAACGAACTGACGGTGCATCTTTTTCCCTCTTCCCTCAGGGACTGCCTGCGACGGATAGATTGTTCCTCGCTCCTCCATGGAAAATGAAGGGTCCGGGGAGCGGGCAAAGCGGCCTTGGCGCAATCCGTCCAGGTCCTCCCTCACCAGTCGCCCGCCTTCCCGATCCCTCGGGCGCCAAGAGAGTCAGTCATCGAGGCCGGGTCGCAGCAGGGGCACCTCCGCGGACTGCAGACGCCACAGCGCGAGGGGCGGATGGGCCAGGACGGCGCGCTCCCAGGCCCGCGCGGCAGCCGCTTCTGCCGCGGCCAGGCTCGCCGCGTGGACGTAGACGCCGACGACCGGGCAGGGCCGAACGGTGGAGTGCAGGGTGACGTGCTCGATGCGCTCCACGTCAGTGGCGGCGCCCTCGGTCATGAGGGCAACGATACGCGGGGGCAGCAGGTCGCCTTCGACATACGGGAGAAGGCGGAGATGGACGAGATACACAGCACACAACCCTTCCCCGAGGGAGGCCGAGCATCGCGCATGAAGAGCACGCGACACAATCACGACCGGGGTTCCTTGAGACGTCACCAGCAATCGGACTGCGGGCCCTCGTACATCAATGCTTAGTACTCCAGTTAGATTTCGTGTCCTGATCTGGTCGTTGTCGTTGTCCGGGTATGGAAGTGATAGTTGAAGTCGACCAGTGGCAGAGGGAGTTGGAGTCCGTGTTCGCCCGGGTGGCGGGCCGCTTCGCTCGGGCGGATCTGCGCCGACGGATGCGGGACTACGTGCGTGGTCTGCTGGCGCCCATCGAGCGGAAGAACGGCTGGCAGCTGGCCGAGTGGGCCGGCCACCGCGACCCGGCGGGCCTGCAGCACCTACTCAATGGCGCCCGGTGGGACGCCGACGCGGTCCGGGACGATGTCCGCGACTATGTCGCCGAACGGCTCGGCCCGGGCGGCGTGCTGATCATCGACGACACGGGGTTCATCAAGAAGGGCAGCACGTCGGCGGGGGTCGGCCGGCAGTACACCGGCACCTCGGGAAAGATCGACAATTGCCAGATCGGGGTCTTCGCCGCCTACGCCACAGGCTCGGGCCGCGCCCTGGTGGACCGGGAGCTCTACCTGCCCAAGTCCTGGACGTCCGACCGCGACCGCTGCCGGGCGGCGAAGATCCCCGACGAACGCGAGTTTGCCCCCAAGGGTGAACTGGCCCGGGACATCGTCCGCCGCTGCCTGGCGGCCGGCCTGCCCGCCGCCTGGGTCACCGCGGACGAGGCATACGGCCAGGACTGGCACTTCCGTCGCCTGCTCGAGCAGCTCGGCGTCGGGTATGTGGTGGCGGTGCCCAAGTCCCAGCAGATCAAGTCCCTGGCCGGGATGTGGCGCATCGACCAGCTCATCGAAGAAGCACCCGGTGACGCCTGGCAACGGCTGTCCTGCGGCAACGGGGCCAAGGGCCCGCGCGTCTACGACTGGGCCGCGGCCAAACTGCCCGCCAACCTCGTCTTCGACCCCGATCCGCCCACCCATCACCGCTGGGTGGTGGCCCGCCGCAGCCTGTCCGATCCCGGTGGGACCGCCTACTACCTCGCCTACGCACCCGTCGGCATCGAGATTGCCGACCTGGTCCGGATCGCCGGCAGCCGCTGGGCGATCGAGGAGTGCTTCCAGGCCGCGAAGAACGAGTGCGGCCTGGACGAGTACGAGGTCCGCCGCTACACCGGCTGGTACCGGCACATCACCCTGGCCATGCTCGCCCACGCCTTCCTGGCCGCCCTTGCCGCCCAGGCCAACGGCGGTGCAAGGGGGCAGCAGAAACGGATCAGCCCTCGCCCCGCTCACCGTGGCAGAAATCCGGCGCCTGCTGGACACTCTCCTGCCGCACCCCCGACCCCCCACCAGGACAGACGCCTTCATGCCTTGAACTGGTCCCACTGGCGCAGACGCCACCAAGCCACAGCCCGCCGCTGCCACTACCAAAGAAGAACCAGCTTAGGACACGAAATCTGACTGGAGTATTAGACCGTGTCCTACGTGGTGAGGCGGACGTTGGCTTGGTATGGGGCGGGGAACGTGGAGCTGGATCGTGCCGGATGGCTTGTGGGAGATCGCCAAGCCGCTGATTCCGGTGCAACGGAAGCGGCCACAGGGCGAGGGAACGCAGAACGCGCCTGATGAGACGGTGTTCGCGGCCGTCGTCTACGTGCTGGTCAGCGGGTGCGCCTGGCGGTCGCTGCCGCCCTGCTTCGGGGTATCGAAGTCGACCGTCCACCGCCGGTTCCTGATCTGGTCGAGGGCTGGCGTATGGGGCCGGCTCCACGAAGCCGTGCTGCACCGCCTGGATGACGCCGGGCTCCTGGACGTCTCCCGCGTCATCCTCGACACCGCCCACGTCAGGGCCAAAAAGGGGGCGGACACACAGGTCCGAGCCCCGTGGACCGGGGCAAGCCGGGTTCCAAGATGCACATCCTGTCGGATGCGAACGGCCTGCCCCTCCTTGTCGGTGTCTCCGCCGGCAACGTCCACGACAGCGAAGGACTGAAGCCGATGGTGGCAGGTCACCAAACGAGACACGACCCCCACCGCGGCCGCCACTTCAAGCCCCAGCGCCTCCACGCCGACAAAGCCTACGACCAGGCCGACCTGCGCAGATGGCTGCGAGGCAAGCGGATCGGCGTACGGATCGCCCGCAAAGGCGTCGAGCCCAGCGAGCGATTAGGGCGCCGTCGATGGGTCATCGAGCGGACGATGTCGTGGCTGTCCGGCTACCGCCGCCTCAGCCCCCGCTACGAACGCGATCCCCGCAACTACCTGGGATTCCTCGGTCTTGCCGCCGCCCTCTGCTGCTACAAGCGACTCGTCCGCCTCACCACGTAGGACACGGTCTTAAGACGGTGAGCTGTTGACAGCAACGATCGGTGACTCTGAGTGATCACATCGAGCGGTTCGGCCTTTCTCGAAGTGGAACAGGGACAGGGTCGCTACGACGACGCGCCGATGCGCCATGGGCCGAGGCTGACACGACGCAGCGCCTTGCAGCGGATTTTGAGGTCGGCGGCGACCTCGAGACGGGTTCGTCAATGAACCACCGCAGGACCGGCACCACCTGGCGGAAGGGGAGTGAGCAGGCGGGTCTTCTGCGTGTGCGGCCGCGGCGGCGCTCACTGGTCAGACCGCTTCCTGCCACGAGCTTTACGCCTGTTCGGCGGCAAGCTCCCGCCCACAACGGCAAAATCCCTTCACGCAGCGTCACGGCCTGCTGCTATCAACGGCTCAGTGGCACAAAGTTGATGATGGACCTCGAGCCCTCGGTTAGGCTTGTGAACAACTGATTCGAACTCGCATACGCGCCGGGAAACTCCCGGTTGCGCCCGCCTTGGAATCAACGGGGTTTTAATGCTGATCGATCTCGGGCTCGACGCGGTTGCGGAAATGGTCTACCGGGAGATGCTGGCCCGTCCCGGCGACTCCTTCGCCGATCTGGTCAGCCGACTGGGAATGTCGGAGGAGGAGCTGCGGGGCGCGTTGGACAGACTCAGCGAGCTTACCCTGATCCGCGCGTCTCCGGAAGACCCCAGCCACGTGCACGCGGTCAGCCCGCACCTCGGCATTGAGATCCTGCTCGCCCGCCAGCAGGCCGAGCTGGCGGCACAGCAGCAGCGCGTCGAGGGGAGCCGCGCGGCGGCCGCGCGGCTCATCTCGGAGTTCGCGCACGGACAACCCTCTCATTCCGACATTTCAGTCCATTACCTCGAGGGTCTGGACTCCATACGCGACTACCTCGCCTACCTGAATAACCAGGTCGAGGAAGAATTCCTGACTTTCGCTCCCGGAGGCGCTCAGACATCGGACAACATGCGGGCTTCGCAACCACTCAACAAGCGGCTGCTGGAGCGCGGTGTCCATATGCGTACTATATATCTCGACAGCATTCTCGCCGACCAGGCCACCGCCGCGCACGCGGAGTGGCTCATATCCCACGGTGCGCTTGTCAGGACGGCGCCTTCGCTGCCGAACCGAATGATCATTTGCGACCGGCAGACGGCCATCATCGCCGTCGACAGCAACCACACCGAAGCGGGCGCCATCGTCGTAACCTCGCCTGGGCTCATCTCCTCCCTTGTCGCCCTTTTCGAGAGCGAGTGGCGCAGTGCCCGCCCGCTGAGCGAACCCCGTGCGAAGCAGCCCGGTGAGCTGACTCCGCAGCAGGTAACGGCACTTCACCTGCTAGCGGAGGGAGCCACGGACGAGGCGATCGCCAGAAAGCTCGGGGTCTCACCGCGTACGGCACGCCGCATCTCGACCGGGCTACTCAGCCATCTCAACGCGCGCAGCCGCTTCCAGGCGGGAGTCCACGCCGTACAGGATGGCTACCTGCCGGCGACTGCGGAATGACCGGTGGGCAGGCGATCATCCACCATGCGGGCGCCTGGTGGCACAACGCCCGCGGCGCGCTCCCGCCCACGGCTTCCAGCTCCTGGCCCAATTCTAGCCGAAATCCGACCCGGGGGCCTGCTCGACTGCCCCTCGCCTCGGGGGAGCACGGCCGGGCACGCTCTCAGGCATCCGCTGCGGCAGCCCGATTCCCTGAACACTCCGTAAGTCCCCTGGAAAATGGACACGTGCGCGTTCCCGAATGCTGGCGGTAGTTTCCGCAATGGCTGGTGACGGACCTTCGGAAGGGAATACCCATGCCCGATCACAGGAACGCATTCGCCGTCGGCACCACCCTGTCAGGACTCGGCCGTGCTGATATCGACCGCGCCGAGTCGCGGCTGGCTGAGAAGGTCGTGCGCACCCCGGTCATACGGTCCGACCAACTGGACGCCCTGTGCGGCGCACGTCTGTGGCTGAAGGCGGAGAACCTGCAGCGTGGCGGCTCATTCAAGGTGCGCGGGGCGCTTCTCGCCGTCGAGGAGCTGGCCGCCGCCGGCAGCCTCGGAGTGATCGCTCAGAGCACCGGCAACCATGCGATCGCCGTCGCGCTCGCGGCCCGTGCGCGCAACCTACCCACACTGATCGTGCTGCCGTCCGACGCGCCGCCCGCCAAGGTCCGCCGGATTCGGGAGGCCCGTGCCCAGGTCGTGTTCGCCGGGACCACACTCGCCGAGCGGGTGACCGCCGTCGGGGAGCTCCAGGAGCTGCACGGATACGACGTCGTCGACCCCTACGAGAACCCGCACGTGATCGCGGGTCAGGGCACCGCCACGGCTGAACTGCTCGCCCAGGCCGCGGTGGAGGGCGTCCGCCTCGACGCCGTCGTCATCCCCATTGGCGGGGGCAGCGCGCTCGCGGGTGCCTGCCTGGCCGCCGCCGGGCACGGGGCCGCCGTGGTCGGCGCGGAGCCGGCGGCCGTGCCCTCCTTCACCGCGGCCCTGCGCGCGGGTGAGCCGGTGACGGTCAGCGCGCGCCGCACCATCGCCGACGGGCTGCGCCCCGACCGGATCGGCGCCCTGCCCTTCTCCATCGCGGCACGCGACGCGGCCCGCGTGCTGACCGCCTCGGAGGAGGCCATCGCCGACGCCCTGCGGGCGGCGCTGCTGCGGAGTCGGCTGCTGGTCGAACCTTCGGCCGCGACCGCGCTGGCGGGGGCGCTGGAGTACGCGGCCGGGCCTGGGCGCGGCACCGACATAGGCGTCCTGCTCTCCGGCGGCAACGTCGAATCGGGCCTGGTGGCCACACTGCTGGCCGAGTCGGAGCATGCCCCGCGCCCCCTGGCGGGCTGACGGCACGCTGTCGGCCCACGGATTCCCCGGACACACCTCGGCCTGAAGACGGTTCGCACCGTCTTCAGGCCGAGGTGTGTCTTCCGTACCGCCGGTCTACTTCCCGGCCATGGCCTCTATGAGGCTCTTGGGGCGCATGTCGGTCCAGGACTTCTCGATGTAGGCGAGGCAGTCCTCGCGGCTCGCCGCGCCGTATACGGAAGTCCAGCCCGCGGGCACCTCGACGAAGGTGGGCCACAGGGAGTGCTGTCCCTCGTCGTTGACGAGGACCAGGTAGTTGGCGTCGGGGTCGTCGAACGGATTCGTCACCGCATTGTCCTTTCTCAGGTGAGTATCTCTCATCACGCCGGGACCACACCAATGGGCCGGGTGCAGAAATTCCACACGTACGCGATCCACAATTCAAGGGTGTTCAACCGTCATCGCGTGTCAGTTGAACACTCGCAACGACGGCTTGAGGAATTGCGCTTTCCTTGTCAGGCCAAATGCTGGATGTCCGCCTCCGGCGCCTCCTCGGCGAACTGCGTCTGGTGGAGCGACGCGTACGTGCCGCCCTGAGCCAGCAGCTCCTCGTGTGTGCCGCGTTCGCAGATGCGCCCCGCCTCGACCACCAGAATCTGGTCGGCCTGCCTGATGGTGGACAGCCGGTGCGCGATCACCAGTGACGTACGGCCCGCCAGCGCGCTCTTGAGGGCCCGCTGGATCGAGGCTTCCGCGTGCGAGTCCAGATGCGCGGTGGCCTCGTCCAGGACCACGATCGGGGGCGACTTCAGGAGCAGCCGCACCAAGGCAATCCGCTGCTTCTCGCCGCCGGAGAGCCGGTAGCCGCGGTCACCCACGACCGTGTCCAGACCATTGGGCAGGGCGGAGATGGAGTCCCAGATCAGCGCCGCCTCACACGCTTGGACGAGTTCCCCCTCGGTGGCTTCGGGGCATGCATACAGCAGGTTGGCGCGGATCGTGTCGTGGAACATGTGCGTCTCCTGGCTGACCACGCCCACCGTGTCGCTCAGGGACTGCAGCGTCACGTCCCGTACATCGTGGCCACCGACCCGGACGGAGCCGGAGGTCGCGTCGTACAGCCGGGGCACCAACTGAGTGATGGTGGTCTTGCCGGCGCCGGACGGGCCGACGAGTGCCGTCAGCTTTCCTGCGGGGGCGACGAAGCTCAGCTCCTTGAGGACCCAGGAACCGTCCCCGCGGTCCTTCTCCCGCAGGGCGATCGGCTCCAGCGAGGCGAGCGAGACCTCGTCGGCGGGCGGGTAGCGGAACGACACGTGGTCGAACTCGACGTCCAGGGCGCCCGCCTCGACGTCCGCGCCGGAACCCGTACGCGAGCGGGGCAGCTCACGCGCATCGGGCTTCTCGTCCACGATCGGCTTGAGGTCGAGGACCTCGAAGACCCGGTCGAAGCTGACGAGTACCGTCAGCACCTGTATCTGCAGCCCGGCGAGCTGGTTGATCGGACCGTACATCCGGAACAGCAGCGTCACCATGGCGACGAGCGTGCCGATCTGCAGCGCCCCGCCGATCACCATGCTCCCGCCGAAGCCGTACACGACCGCCGTCGTCATGGAGGTGAGCACCGTGACGACGATGAAGAACATCCGTCCGTGCACGACGCTGAGCACGGTGATGTCCCGGACCCGGCCCGCCTTCTGCGCGAAGAGCGCGGACTCCGCGGCCGGACGGCCGTACAGCTTGACCAGCTCCGCCCCCGAGACATTGAAGCGCTCATTCATCATCGAGCCCAGCTCACCGTCGAGGTTCATCCGCTCCCTGGTGATCCGCTGAAGCTTGCGCCCGATGATCCGGGCCGGGAAGAGGAACAGTGGCACCATCGCCAGGGCGACGAGGGTGATCTCCCACGACAGGTAGATCATCGTGCCGACGACGATGATCAGGGTCAGCAACGCCGAGACGGCCTGCGTCAGCAGCGAGGTGATCGCCTGCCGGGTGCCGGCGATGTCGGTGTTCAGGCGACTGACCAGCGCTCCCGTCTGCACCCGCGAGAAAAAGGCGAGCGGTTGCCGCTGTATGTTCTCGAAGACCTCGGTCCGCAGGTCGTAGACCAGTCCCTCGCCGATCCTCCCCGAGCAGCGGGCCTCGATGTAGAGGAAGAACGACTCCATGAGGGCGAGCAGGACGATGCCGAGGGCCAGCATCACGACGACGTCGTGCTTCTTCGGCACGATGCCGTCGTCGATCATGAATTTGAGCATCAGCGGACTCGCCGCGGTGATCGCTCCGCACGACAGGCTCGCCAGGATGAGCACCGCCAATGGCCCGCGGTAGCGCACGGCGTACGGAAGAATGCGCCGCAGTGTTCCCGGCTTGACTCTCTGCCGGCTTATGCCGCCTTCGGCGTACTTGTTTCCGGAGGTGATGCTTGGACCACCTATCAGGGCCATAAAGAATACTCCTCAACCTGTGGGTGCAAAAAGACCGTTCAGCCCGATAGGTATGTGGACCGGCTTGTTTCCGCCGGGCACGGCTGCTGCCGGCCGGTGTCGCCACCGGCCGGCGCCCCTGCCGCGCTGTCAGTCCCGCGGGGCCAGCCAGGCCGCCACTGCGGTCCACACGTCGGCCAGCGTCTCGGGCTTGGCCATGTCGTAGTGGGTGCACGGAAGACCGGTCTCCGAGATCTCACCCGTGATGTAGGGCCGCCAGAGCCGGCCGGTGGGCGCGCCCTCCGCCTTGCTCTGCTCGGCCACGATCAGCAGGGCGTCTCCGTCGAAGCGCCCGTGCTCGTGAGCGGCCCGGATCGTCCGGTGGTTCTGGAGGATCCGGGCGAACGTCCGGTACTCCTCCTCGGTGGCCGCGCCGAGGGCGTTGCCCGCCTCCCGGCGTACGACCTCGATCAGCCGGTCGACCTTGGCGTCCACGTCGACCTCGGCCTCGTCGGCGTGGTCGGTGACCCCGCCGTCCGAGCCGTCCTTACGCTGCCACGGGTACTGGTCCAGGATAACCAGCGCCGAGACCTCCTCGCCCGCCCCCTGCAGCTGGACGGCCATCTCGTGGGCGACCGCCCCTCCGTAGGACCAGCCGAGCAAGCGGTAGGGGCCGCTGTGCTGCACCGAGCGGATCCGCTCGATGTAGTCGGCCGCCATCTCCCGTACGGAGTAGGCCAGTTCGGACGTGCCGTCCAGGCCCCGGGACTGCAGCCCGTATAGCGGGATCTCCGCCGGGATGTGCCGGGCCATCGGCATGTAGCACCAGCTCAGGCCGCCCGCGGGGTGGATGAGGAAGAACGGCGGCTCGCTGCCCTGCTCCCGGATCGGCAGCAGCACGTCGAGCGCGTCGCGGATCGACGCCAGGCTCATCCGCTTCAACAGCTCGGAGACGCTCGAGGCCGCGAACAGGTCGCGCACCGCGATCGACACCCCGCGCTCACGCAGCGCCTCCACCAGCCGCACCACGAGCAGCGAATGCCCACCGAGCGCGAAGAAGTCGTCCTCGACGCCGACGCTCGCCAGCCCGAGGACCTCGGCGAACGCCTCGCACATAGTGTCCTCGAACGAGGTGACGGCCCAGTTCGCGGCCTCGTCCTGCCCCGTCGCCCCGGGCTCCGGCAGGGCCTTGCGGTCCAGCTTCCCGTTCGGCATCAGCGGCAGCCGGTCGATGACGACCACCGCCGACGGCACCATGTAGCCGGGCAGCCGGTCCTGCGCGATGGCCCGGACCTCCGGGCCGATCCGGTCGCGGGCGGTGTCCGTCTCCTCCGCCGCCTCGGCGGCCGTGCGGTTCGGCACCACGTACGCCACCAGGCGCTGGTCCCCAGGGGTGTCCTCGCGCACGAGGGCGACGGCCTGGCCGACCGAGGGGTGCCCGGCGAGGGCCGCCTCGATCTCCCCCAGCTCGACCCGGAAGCCCCGGATCTTGACCTGGTCGTCGGAGCGCCCGACGTACAGCAGATCGCCGTCGGCGGTCCACCGCACCACATCGCCCGTGCGGTACATCCGCTCGCCGACGCCGCCGAACGGGCTGGCCACGAAGCGGCCCGCCGTCAGCTCCGGGCGGCCCAGATATCCGCGTGCCACGCTCTTGCCGCCGATGTACAGCTCTCCCGCCACGCCCGGCGGAACCGGGGCGAGGGCCTTGTCGAGCACATACACCTGGGTGTTGCCGATCGGGCCGCCGATCGACGCCGCGTCGGCACCCTCCCCCGCCAGCTCCTTCGCGGTCGACCAGACGGTGGTCTCGGTCGGACCGTAGAGGTTGGTCAGGGTGGGTGTCCTGGCCAGGAGTGTACGAGCCAGGTCGCTCGGCAGCGCCTCCGCGCCGATCATGGCCCGCACCCCCGTCCAGTCGACCGGGTCGTCGGCGTCGGCGATCAGGCCGCGCCACAGACTCGGCGTCGCGTGGACGATGTTGGCGCCGGTGGTACGGATCAGGGAACGCAGCGCCCACGGGTCGAGCACCTGCTCCTGCGAGGCGAGCACCATCCGCGCGCCGTTCAGGAACGGCAGATAGAACTCGAAGCCCGCCATGTCGCAGCCGTGTGTGCTGACCGCCAGGAGCCGGTCGTCCGCGCCGAGCGCGAACCGGTCCTGCATCGCGGTCAGGAAGTTGACGATCGCCCGGTGCTCCACGAGGACCCCCTTGGGCCGCCCGGTGGATCCCGAGGTGTAGATGACCCACATCGGGTGCTCGGGCCGCAGCGCCGCCGAGCGCTCGCCGTCGGCCAGCGGGCCGTCCGCGAGTCCCGCGAGCCCCTCGGCCACCGCCGCGCCGTCCAGCAGGAGCACGGGCACCTTCGGACGGTGCTCGGGCGCCGCCGGACGTGCGTCCAGCTCTTCGCTGGTGAGCACGCACACCGCTCCGGAGTCGCCGATGACGTACGCAATCCGGTCGGCCGGGTAGGCCGGGTCGATCGGCAGGTACGCCGCACCCGCCTTGATCACGCCGAGCAGCGCCACCACCAGGTCGACGGTGCGCTCGAAGACGGCCGCGACGACCGTCTCCGGCCCGATGTCCCGGCCGGCCAGGTACCGCGCCAGCCGGTTGGCCCGCGCGTCCAGCTCGGCGTAGGTCAGCTCCACGTCACCGTGGGCCAGCGCGACGGCGTCGGGTGTGCGGGCCACCTGCGCCTCGAACAGCTCGACGACCGTCGCGTCCGGGACCTCGGCCTCGGTCGCGTTCCACTCGGTGAGCATCCGCAGCCGCTCGTCCTCGCCGAGGATGTCCACCTCGCCGAGGCGGATCCCCGGGTCGGCGGCGAGCGCCGTCAGGACCCGGGTCAGGCGCTCGGCGATCCGCTCGACCGACTCCGGATCGAACAGATCGGCCGCCGCGACCACCGAGCCGCGCATCCCCGCCGGCGCTCCCTCGGCGTCGTGCAGCTCGGCCACGCTGACGTCCAGGTCGAACTTCACGACCGCCTCGGACGCGACCGCGGAGCCGGACGCCGGCCGGGCCGCCGGAGCCCCGCGCCGCGCGTCGACGCCCTCCAGGTCCAGCACCGCCTGCTCGTTGTTCTGCAGGAGCAGCATGACCTGGAACAGCGGGTGGCGGGCCATCGAGCGGGCCGGGGCCAGCTCCTCGACCAGCCGCTCGAAGGGCACGTCCGGGTGGGCGAACGCGCCGAGCCCAGCTTCCCGTACCCGTTCCAGGACCTCGCGGAAGGTCGGGTCCTCCGACAGGTCGGTGCGCAGGACGAAGGTGTTGACGAAATAGCCGACCAGGTCGTCGAGGGCCTCGTCGGTACGGCCCGCGATGGCCGAGCCGATCGGGATGTCGGTGCCCGCGCCGATCCGCGAGAGCAGCACGGCGAGGGCGCCGTGCAGCACCATGAACATCGTCACGCCCTCGGCGCGCGCCAGCTCCGCCAGCCTGGCGTGGACGTCCGCCGGGATGTCCAGCGGCACCCGGTGGCCCCGGTGGGAGGCGACCGCCGGACGCGTCCGGTCGAACGGCAGCTCCAGCTCTTCCGGCAGCCCCGCCAGCGTCTCGCGCCAGTAGGTGGCCTGCCAGGAGATCAGGCTCTGCGGGTCCTGGATGTCGCCGAGCACCTCGCGCTGCCACAGGGCGTAGTCCGCGTACTGGACCGGCAGCGGCTGCCACGCCGGGGCGCGGCCCGCGCCGCGGGCCTCGTAGGCCACGGACACGTCTCGGGCCAGCGGCGCCCACGACCAGCCGTCGCCGGCGATGTGGTGGACCACGACCACGAGGACGTGCTCCTCGGGTCCGGACCTGAACAACCAGGCGCGGACCGGGGCTTCGGCAGAGAGGTCGAAGGTGTACGCCTTCGCGGCGGCCACCGCGGCGGCCAGCCCGTCCGGCTCGACGTCGGCGACGGTCAGCTCCCAGTCCAGGTCGCTGGTGGCGACGATCCGCTGGTACGGCTCACCGTCCGCGACTCCGAAGACGGTCCGCAGGACCTCGTGGCGCGCGAGCAGGTCGCGGAAGGCCGCGCCCATCGCGCCGGCGTCCACCGCTCCGGCCAGCCAGGCGACCACCGGGATGTTGTAGGTGGAGCTCGGCCCGTCCATCTGGTTGATGAACCACAGCCGTCGCTGTCCGTACGACAGCGGGATCCGCTCCGGGCGTTCCCTGGCCGTCAGCGCGGCCCGTGCGGTACGGGCACCCGCCAGCCGGTCCGCCAGACCCGCCACCGTCGGCGCTTCGAACAGCGCCCGGATCTCGACCTCGACACCGAGAACCGAACGGATCCGGCTGACCAGCCGCACCGCCAGCAACGAGTGACCACCCAGCTCGAAGAAGTCGTCGTCCACACCGACCTCGGGCAGACCCAGGACCTCGGCGAAGGCCAAGCACAGGATCTCCTCCTGCACCGTGCCCGCCCGACGCCCACCCGACCCCAGCGACGAGGAATAGTCCGGCGCCGGCAGCGCCTTGCGATCCAGCTTGCCGTTCCCGGAAAGCGGCAACGCGCCCAGGACCACGACCGCCGACGGAACCATATGCTCCGGCAGCCGCTGCCCCGCGAACTCCCGCAACACCCCCGGCAGTGCCTCATGCGCGCCCTCGACGTCCGACGGCACCACATAGGCAACCAGCCTCCGGTCACCCGGGACGTCCTCACGGGCGACCACCGCCGCCTGGTCCACCAGCGGGTGGCCGGTCAGCACGCCCTGAACCTCGCCCGGCTCGATCCGGAAGCCCCGGATCTTGACCTGGTCATCGGCCCGGCCCAGGAACACCACCTCGCCGTCCGCCGTCCACTTCGCCCGGTCACCGGTGCGGTACATCCGCTTACCCGCCTCGAACGGGTGCGCCACGAACCGCTCCGCCGTCAACCCCGCGCGGCGTACATAGCCACGCGCCAGCTGAGCACCGGCGACATACAGCTCACCGGCCACACCCGGCGCCACGGGCCGCAGCCACTCGTCCAGCACGTAGAAGCGGGTGTTCGCCACCGGAGAGCCGATCGGCACCACAGCGCCGGCGATCCGCTCGGCGGTGAGCCGGGTCGTCGCCACGCCGATCGTGGTCTCGGTCGGCCCGTAATGGTTGTACACCTCCCGCTCACCCGCCGCCGCGAGCAGCTCCCGCAGCCACACCGGCGACGCAGCCTCCCCACCCAGAACGAGGGAACGCCCCGGCAGAACGGCCTCAACG
>NZ_WYCT01000127.1 GCF_011008945.1 Streptomyces harenosi | reverse complement strand
GGGCACCCGGGGGGCGGGCGCCACGCCCTTGGAGACCAGCGTGCGCAGCGCCACCTCCTGCTCCCCGGCCAGCCTTCCCAGCTCGGCCGCCTCGCCGCCGATGACGGCCCCGCGCCGCTGCACCATGGCCAGCACCTGGAGCACGCTGTCGTGGATGTCGCGGGCGAGCCGCTCCCGCTCCCGGGTGGCGGCCTCGATCTCCAGGGCGCGGGCGAGGGTGCGCTCGGAGGCGCGGGCGACCTCGACGACGTACCCGATGGCGATGGAGGCCACCCAGACGAGGATGACGTTGTGCACGGTGTCGCGGGCCGGGGCGCCGCGCTCGATCAGGTTGGCGGCGGCGACGAGGGTGGAGGCGAGGGCGGCCCAGCGCCAGCCGCCCTTGATGGCGAAGGCCAGCACGGACCCGGCGGTCCATATCGAGGGCAGGGTCGGGCCGCCCGCCGTGATCCGCTCGTGGGTGTCGGCGAGGGGGGTGAGCAGGATGCCGGTGAGGGCGACGGCCAAGTCGGCGGCGAGGAAGCGTTTGGTGCAGCCGGCCGCGCCCGCGACCTTGCGGAGGGTGGCCAGCGTCCACACGGCCAGCACGGCGTAGTAGGCGACGGCCAGCCAGGGGCGGGTGAACTCCTGGTACGCGGTGGCGAACAGGCCGATGGCGTACACCATCGTGAGCACCCGGAAAGCGGTGAGCGCCTGCCACAGCGGCTGCTCGACCGACATCCTCCTGACCGACTCGCGCCTGGCCATGTCCCCCACCCCGGCCCTGTTCCCGTACGGGACTAGGGCTGCTCGTTCTCCGCGCGTTCCTTCGCCGCCTGGTCCTTCTCGGCCCGGGCGAACGCGGCCTTCGCCGCCTTGCCCGCCTCCTTCTCGGCCTTGGCCGCCTCAGCGAGCTGCCGCTTCATGGCCGTGGCGTACATGTCGACGTACTCCTGGCCGGACAGCTTCATGATCTCGTACATGACCTCGTCGGTCACCGCGCGGAGCACGAAGCGGTCGTGCTCCATGCCCTGGTAGCGGCTGAAGTCCAGGGGCTTGCCGATGCGGATGCCCGGCCGCATCAGCTTCGGGACGACCTTGCCGGGCGGCTGGATCTTCTCGGTGTCGATCATGGCGACCGGGAGGACGGGGGCGCCCGTGGCGAGCGCCACGCGCGCGAGGCCGCCCGGCTTGCCGCGGTACAGGCGCCCGTCGGGCGAGCGGGTGCCCTCCGGGTAGATGCCGAACAGCTCGCCGCGCTCCAGGACCTCGATGCCGCTCTTGATCGCGGCCTCGCCGGCACCGCGCGCGCCGGAGCGGTCCACCGGGAGCTGGCCGACGCCCTTGAAGAACGCCGCGGTCAGCCGCCCCTTGATGCCGGGCGTGGTGAAGTACTCGGCCTTCGCGATGAAGGTGACCTTGCGGTCGAGGACGGCGGGCAGGAAGAACGAGTCGGAGAACGACAGATGATTGCTCGCCAGGATCGCCGGACCCTCGGCCGGGACGTTCTCGAGGCCCTCCACCCAGGGCCGGAAGGCAAGCTTCAGCGGACCCCCGATGGTGACCTTCATCGCGCCGTACAACAACCGAGTGCCTCCTGTGTGTGTCGAACAGACCTTAACCCGGTCCGCCGTCGATGGGGCCGACGACCCTGGTCGGTGTCAGTGCGGTCGCGTACCGTGAAGTACCGCAACCGGCGGCCCGCCCGCCTTGTCCCCACGGACGACGTGCCCGCCCCCGCACGCCCACACGAAGGAGACCGAAAGGTGCCGGTCCTCCCCGGAGCCGAGCCGTACCGCCACCAGGGCGGCGACGCCGGCGTCCTGCTCTGCCACGGCTTCACCGGTTCCCCGCAGTCGCTGCGCCCCTGGGCGCGGTACCTCGCCGCGCGGGACCTGACCGTCGCCCTGCCGCTGCTGCCCGGGCACGGCACGCGCTGGGAGGACATGCAGCCGACCGGCTGGCAGGACTGGTACGCGGAGGTGGACCGTGAGCTGCGCGCCCTGCGCGAGCGCTGCTCGCGCGTCTTCGTGGCCGGCCTGTCCATGGGCGGCGCCCTGGCGCTGCGGCTGGCCGCGCGGCACGGGGCGGCGGTCGACGGCGTGATCGTCGTCAACCCGGCGAACAAGGTGCACGGCCTGTCCGCCTACGCCCTGCCGGTCGCCCGCCATCTCGTCCGCACCAGCCGGGGGATCGCCAGCGACATCGCCAAGCCGGGCGGTGCCGAGCTCGGTTACGACCGGGTGCCGCTGCACGCGGCCCACTCGCTGCGCCGCTTCTTCCGCCTCGTCGACGGCGAGCTGCCGCGGGTCACCCAGCCGCTGCTGCTCCTGCGCAGCCCGCGGGACCATGTGGTGCCGCCGGCCGACTCGGCCCGTATCCTCGGCCGCGTCTCCTCGACGGACGTGACGGAGATCCTGCTGGAACAGAGCTACCACGTCGCGACGTTGGACCATGATGCCGAGCGGATCTTCGAGGAGAGCGCCTCGTTCATCGCCCGGCTCGCGCCCGGTGCCGTCAGGGAGCCGGAGCCCGGTCTCGGCAAGGAAGGGGCGGCCACCGGTGGCTGAGCACGATGCGGACCGCGAGGAACGCGAAGACCGCGAGGACCACGAGGACCGAGAAGACCGCGTAAACCGCGGGAACGACGGCGAGAAGCCCGGGCCGAAGGAGCGCGGGGCGCCCCTCGACGAGGACGCGGCCTGGGCGGCCATCGTCGCCGGGTACGGCGACGAGCCGCCGGACCCGCCGGGTGCCAAGCCGTTCAAGTCGGTGGAGGACCTGGCGCTGCTGGAGCCCGTCACCAACGACGACGAGCCGGCGCGGCCGGCCGGGGACACGGCCGCGCCGCCGGCCGCGCCGCTCGGCAGCTCGGTCTCCTTCGCGCCCGGCGTCGGCCCGCGCGACTACTCGGTGTCCGAGCCGTCCGACGCCGACTTCGGCCCGGGCGACGAGGGCCACTTCGTGCCGCCGGAGCCGCCGCCGCTGCCGCAGGCCGACGCGACCGCCCGGTTCGCCTGGCTGGCCGTGATCGGCGGGCCGGTGCTGCTCCTGCTGGCCGTGCTGCTGCGCTGGGACATGACCTGGTGGCTGGCGACGCTCGGCATCGGCGGCTTCCTCGGCGGCTTCGCCACCCTGGTGGCCCGGATGCGCACCGACGACGAGGACGGCGACGACCCGGGACGGGGAGCGGTGGTCTGAGCCCGGCCGGCCGCCCCGGATCTTCGCGCATGACCCTAGGCCGCGGGGACCCTGAGGGCGGCCAGCACCGGCAGGTGGTCCGTGGCCGCCCGCAGGTCCTCCTCGCGCACCCCGGCCAGGCCCCGCGGCACCCCGCAGCCGAGGACCTCGATACCCGGGGAGGCGAAGAGGGCGTCGATGCGCTTGCGGGGTTCGGCGGGCGTGGAGGTGTGCTCGCCGCCCCAGGGCGCCGTCGCCCAGCAGTCCTGCAGCTCCCCGGCGAGGCGGCGGAACGTGCGCCCGCCGGGGGTCTCGTTCAGGTCGCCGCCCGCGACGACGTGCTCGACGCCCATCGCGGCCAGCCGGTCGAGCAGCAGGCCGCCCTGGGCGTACCGCTCGTCGCTCTGCAACGACAGATGGCAGCTCACCACGCCGAGCCGGGCCCCGGCGAAGCGGACGACGGCCGTGGCCAGGCCCCGCCGGTGCAGGCCCGGGGTGAGCGGCAGCAGCACGTCCTCGGTGCGCTCGACGGTGGCGCGCAGCGAGCACAGGATCGCCGGGCCGGCCGCCGTGGCCCCGCCGGTGAGGACCACCAGCCCCGACGCGGCGGCGAGCCGGGCGAGCTTCTTGCGCCAGCGGAAGAAGCGGGGCGCCTCCTGCACCAGGACCAGATCCGGGGCGCAGGCGCCGATCACCCGGGCGAGGGCGGCGGTGTCGTCGCGCAGGGAGCGGATGTTGTAGCTGAGGACGCGGACGACGGCACCACCGTCGTCTTCCGTGCGGGAGCCGGGGAGCAACTCGGTCGCGTTCGCCATGACGATCAAGATACGCCCGCGCCCGCCGTCCCGGGCGGGACGGCGGGCGCGGGCGCACGGACGGACCCGCACGCGTGCCGCCGGTGCGCAGGGCGCGGCGCGCGCCCCGCCTCCGGCCGGCGGTGTCACATGATCGGGTCGGGCTCCCGGGCCAGGTCCGCCGCCCCGACCAGACCGGCCTTGTTGCCGAGCTGGGCGGCGAGCACGTCGGCCACCGGACGCCAGTTGCCGCCGACCAGCCAGCGCTTGTAGGACTTGCGGATCGGGCCGAGGACCAGCTCGCCCTCGTCGGACAGGCCGCCGCCGACGATGAAGGCGGACGGGTCGAACAGGGAGGCCAGGTCGGCCAGGCCCGCGCCGACCCAGCGGGCCAGCTCGCGGTAGGAGTCGACGGCGACCGGGCAGCCCTGCCGGGCCGCCATGGAGATGTGCTTGCCCTCGATGCCGTCGGGGGTGCCGTCGCCGAGGCCGAGCAGGACGTCGGCCTGCTCGGGGGTGGCGTTGGCGCGCTGCTTGGCGTACCGCACCAGGGCGCGGCCGGAGGCGTACTGCTCCCAGCAGCCCTGCGAGCCGCAGCCGCACAGCAGGCCGTCGGGCACCATGCGGATGTGGCCGAACTCGGCGGCCACGCCGAAGTGGCCGCGGCGCAGCTTGTTGCCGATGATGATGCCGCCGCCGAGGCCGGTGCCGAGCGTGATGCAGATGACGTTCCGGTGGCCCTTGCCGGCCCCGAACCGGTACTCGCCCCAGGCCGCCGCGTTGGCGTCGTTCTCCACGACGACCGGGAGGCCCACGCGCGCCTCGACCTTCTCCTTCAGCGGCTCGTTGCGCCAGTCGATGTTCGGCGCGAAGTACACCGTCGAACGCTGCCGGTTGACGTATCCGGCGGCGCCGATGCCCACGCCGACGATCTCGTGCCCCGCGCGTGCGCCCTCCACCGCCGAGGCGATGGCGTCCACGATGGCCTCGGGCGTGGTGGGGGTCGGCACCTTGAAGGTCGAGAGGATGTTGCCTTCCTCGTCGACCACGCCGGCCGCGATCTTCGTGCCGCCGATGTCGACGCCGATGGTGAGTCCCATGAATCCCTCAGTTTCGGTCGAGCCCCGCTACGGCCAACCGTACCCGAGGCACCGCCGTGCGTTGCCGGTCGGTCGCCCGCCCGGGCGCGGGCCCGGCGGCCCGCCGGGACCCCTTCACCGACCGCTCCCGGAGGGCGTCAGTCCAGGTCGATGCGTTCCCCGGGGCCGGTGCCCTCGCCGCCGTCGCGGTGCTCGTCCCGGCCGCGGGCGTCGTCGTCGCGGCCCGTCCAGCGCCGCTCCTGGGCCTGGACGGCCGAGCGGTAGGCGGCGAGCAGCTCGCCGCCGGCCGCCGCCAGGTGGTCGAAGACGTCCGGGTTGCGCTCGATGACCGGCTCGACGGCGGCCTTGGCCTGCTGGACGACCTGCCGCACCACCTGCTGGGCGGCGGGCCCGGCGACCGCGCCGAGCAGCGGCGACTGGAGCCCGGAGAGCTTGTCGGCGACGGTGTCGACGAGCTTGCGCAGTTCCTCCGCCGCCGATCCGGGCGGCGGGCCGTAGCGGGCGCGGCGGCGGGCCTGCTCCGCGCGGAGGTCCTCGGCGCACGCGTCCGCCCACGCGTCGGCGTCGGCGTCGGCCGCCGGCACCTCTCCGGCCGTCTCGTCCCGGGCGGCGCCGGGCGGGGGGAGCTCTTCGCTCATGACGACACTCCTGACTGCGGCTGGCTGCGCCGGACCGCGGTCCGGCCGCGGCCCGACTGCGGTTCGCCCCTACGACGTTACCCGAAGCGGGTCCGGGGGCTCACCGGGTCCGCGGCCACAGCGCGGGGTCGGGCGCGAAGCGCACCCTGAGCTCGCCGTCGCGCAGGGCGGCCCCGTCGACGGTGCAGCGGCGCAGCGCGGAGGGCAGCGGAACGATCCGGCGGAACGGGCCGGCGGTGACGACCAGTTCGCCGCCGCGCCGGACGAGGTCGAGGTCCTCGCGGCGGGCGCCGGGCAGCGGGATGTGCCAGACCAGGACGCCGTCGTCGGCGAGGCGGTCGGTGACGGGCCACTCCACCGGGGCCGGCTGCGGGCCGGCGCCGGGCACGGCGAGGGCGGCGAGGTCGTCCGCGCCGCGCGGGTCGCGCCCGAGGTGGGCGACGCGGCGCACGTCGTACGCCTCCTGCCACTCCTCCAGGGTCTTGCGCTGCTGGGCGACGGGGCCGGCGAGCCAGCCGTCGGCGGGGGCGTCCTCGGGCAGGACCCGGTTGGCGAGGAGGGCCTCGACGGGCAGTGCGCGCAGGGCCAGGCCGAGGGCGGTGGTGCGGACGGCGTCGGCGCCGGCCGGGCCGGGTTCGGCGACCAGCCGGACGGCGGTGGAGCGGTCGGCGAGGACCGCCTCGGTCGCGGCGAGCTCGGCGTCCCAGCGGGCGGCGGTCTCGTACAGCGACTCGGCGGGCATGGGGACCCCGGCGAGCCGGCCGAGGACCGGGCGCAGGGCGCGGGCCGCCTGCCGCTCCGGGGGCAGCAGCCGGCGCAGGTAGCGGCGCAGCTCCCCGGGCAGGGCGAGCAGGGCGAGCGCCCGCGGGGCGGCCGGGAGGTCGACGACGAGCAGGTCGTGCCGGCCGGCGAGGGCGCCGTCGCGCACCGCGCGCAGCAGGGCGAGTTCCTCGGCGCCGGGCAGCGGGGTGAGCTCCTCGGGGTCCAGCCGGGCGGCGCCGAGCAGGTCGAGGGCGGAGGCGGCGCGGTCCTGGAGGGCGGCGAGGTCCTGGCGGAAGCCCTGGGCGGCGTCGGGCCGCCAGGCGGTGAGGTGCGGCGCGGCGGCCACGGGCTCGGGCCCGGTCGGCGTCCCGAGGGCGGCACCGAGGGTGTCGTCGCGGTCGGCGCCCAGGAGCAGGGTGCGGGTGCCCGCTCGGGCGGCGGCCAGTGCGGTGGCGGCCGCGATCGTCGTACGGCCGCTGCCGCCCGGGCCCGTGATCAGGAGGGTGCGCATGGGGGTGAACGGTACCTTCGGGCGCCGTCCGTGAACCGGGCGGTTACCGCGCGCCCGACTCCACGCGCTTCTTCAGCCCGGCCAGCGCCCGGTCGATGATGACCTTCTCGGCCTTCCGCTTGATCATGCCGAGCATCGGGATCTTGACGTCGACGGTGAGCCGGTAGGTGACCTCGGTGGCGCCGTCGCCGGCCGGCTTCAGCAGGTAGGAGCCGTCCAGGCTGCGCAGCATCTGGGACTTCACCAGCGTCCAGGAGACCTCGTGGTCGCCGGTCCAGGTGTAGGCGAGCGTCTGGTCGTCCTTGATGGCGCCGGCGTCCATGACGAGCCGGACCTGCTCGGCGCGGCCCCGCTCGTCGGCCGAGAGGACCTCGGCCTCCTTCACCTCGCCGGTCCAGTCGGGGTAGCGGGCGAAGTCGGCGATCACTCCCATGACGTCGGACGGTGCCGCCTCGATGGTGATGCTCGAGCTGGTGTGTTCCGCCATCGCCGTGGCTCCTCCAGATGCGGGCCGGTGGTGCAGTGCCGTGCGCACGTGTGTGCAGCGTGAAGGCTACCGCGCACGGGCCGCGCCGAGGTCACCGCGGCCCGCGCGCCCGGCGCCGCGCCGGTTCACCACCGGAGCACCCACGGCTTGCCCGTGGCGGCGAAGTGGCCGACGTTGACGCACTCGGTCGACCCGATCCGCATCCGCCGCGCCAGGGGCTGGTGCACGTGCCCGAACAGGGCGTACCTCGGCCGGGTGCGGCGGATGGCCTCCAGCAGCGCCCGGCTGCCCCGCTCGAAGCGGCGCGCCACCGTGTCGTACACCAGCTCCGGCACCTCCGGCGGGATGTGCGTGCACAGCACGTCGACCTCGCCGACCGCCTCGATCTTGGCCGCGTACTCCTCGTCGGAGATCTCGTACGGCGTGCGCATCGGGGTGCGCAGTCCGCCGCCGACGAAGCCGAAGACCCGGCCGCCGATCTCCACCCGCTCCCCGTCCAGGACGGTGGTGCCGGGGCGGGCGTACTCGCGCCACAGGGGCGGCATGTCGACATTGCCGTAGGTGGCGTACGTAGGGGTGGGGAACGCGGCGAACAGCTCGGCGTACTGCTTGCGGACCGCCTTCTCGATGACGGCGGGGCGGTCGCCGTCCAGCCCCGCCCACAGCTTCGCCTGGAACTCCCGCGCCTCCGCGAAGCGGCGGGCGGTGCGCAGCTCGACGATGCGGTCGGCGTTCTCCACGCCGAACAGGTCGGGGAAGATGCCGCGCGAGTGGTCGGCGTAGTCGAGGAAGAGGACGAGGTCCCCGAGGCAGACCAGGGCGTCGGCGCCCTCACCGGCGCGGGCCAGGTCACGGGCGTTGCCGTGCACGTCGCTGACGACATGGACGCGGGTGGCCGGTTTTCCGGGGGGTGTGGGTGCCATGACGATCAAGCGTAAGTGTGTGCGGCAGCCGTGAACAGTGCCGGTCCCACCTGCGGTTACTGGCTGGTTGGTCCATATGTGGACTACTGTGCGCGTCAGGAAACCCCATCGTGTGACGCAGCGAACATCTCCCCGGGACCCCCTGTCGGAGACGCCATACCGGCGGGTAACGTCCGGGCAGTCCAGTCGTGCTCGGTGTTTCGTCCTGCGAATTCCGGCAGGCGGATCCCCGAGCACCAGCCCGAGCCATGGACCGCACCGTCGCATCACACAACGTCGTGGCGCCGGCGCCCTATGAGGAGCAGCAGTCTTGCGCGAGTTCAGCCTTCCGGCCTTGTACGAGGTCCCCGCGGACGGGAATCTGACCGACATCGTCCGCAGAAACGCCGCGCAGCACCCCGACGTCGCCGTGATCGCCCGCAAGACCGACGGCGGCTGGCAGGACGTGACCGCGCGCGCCTTCCTCGCCGAGGTGCAGACCGCCGCCAAGGGGCTGATCGCCGCCGGGATCCAGCCGGGCGACCGGGTGGGGCTGATGTCCCGCACCCGTTACGAGTGGACGCTGCTGGACTTCGCGATCTGGAGCGCGGGCGCGGTCACCGTGCCGGTGTACGAGACGAGCTCGCCCGAGCAGGTGCAGTGGATCCTCGGCGACTCCGGCGCGGCCGCCTGCGTGGTGGAGACGGCGGAGCACGCCGCGGCCGTGGAGTCGGTGCGCGAGCAGTTGCCCGCCCTCAAGCACGTGTGGCAGATCGACGCCGGGGCGGTGGAGGAGCTCGGGCGGCTCGGCCAGGACGTCACGGACGAGACGGTCGAGGAGCGCGGCTCGGCCGCCAAGGCGGACGACCCGGCCACCATCGTCTACACCTCCGGCACCACCGGCCGCCCCAAGGGCTGTGTGCTCACCCACCGCAGCTTCTTCGCCGAGTGCGGCAACGTCGTGGAGCGCCTGCGTCCGCTCTTCCGCACGGGAGAGTGCTCCGTCCTGCTCTTCCTTCCGCTGGCGCACGTCTTCGGCCGGCTGGTGCAGGTCGCGCCGATGATGGCGCCGATCCGGCTGGGCTGCGTCCCGGACATCAGGAACCTCACCGACGAGCTGGCCTCGTTCCGGCCGACCCTGATCCTCGGGGTGCCGCGGGTCTTCGAGAAGGTCTACAACTCGGCGCGCGCCAAGGCGCAGGCCGAGGGCAAGGGCAGGATCTTCGACAAGGCGGCGGACACGGCGATCGCCTACAGCAAGGCGCTGGACACCCCCTCGGGGCCCTCGCTCGGCCTGCGGCTCAGGCACCTGCTCTTCGACAAGCTCGTCTACGGCAAGCTGCGCGCGGTGCTGGGCGGGCGCGGCGAGTACGCCATCTCCGGCGGCGCCCCGCTGGGCGAGCGCCTCGGCCACTTCTTCCGCGGCATCGGCTTCACCGTCCTGGAGGGCTACGGCCTGACCGAGTCCTGCGCGGCCACCGCCTTCAACCCCTGGGACCGGCAGAAGATCGGCACGGTCGGGCAGCCGCTGCCGGGCTCGGTGGTCCGCATCGCCGACGACGGGGAGGTGCTGCTCCACGGCGAGCACCTGTTCAAGGAGTACTGGAACAACCCGGACGCCACCGAGGAGGCCCTCGCCGACGGCTGGTTCCACACCGGTGACCTCGGCACCCTCGACGAGGACGGCTATCTGCGCATCACCGGCCGCAAGAAGGAGATCATCGTCACCGCGGGCGGCAAGAACGTCGCCCCGGCCGTGATCGAGGACCGTATCCGCGCCCACGCCCTGGTCGCCGAGTGCATGGTGGTCGGCGACGGGCGGCCGTTCGTGGGCGCGCTGATCACGCTGGACGAGGAGTTCCTCGCCCGCTGGGCCGCCGAGCACGGCAAGCCCGCCGGTTCCACGGCCCAGTCGCTGCGCGAGGACGCGGACCTGCTCGCCGCGGTCCAGGCGGCGGTCGACGACGGCAACGCGGCGGTGTCCAAGGCGGAGTCGGTGCGCAAGTTCCGCGTACTGCCGCACCAGTTCACGGAGGAGTCGGGGCATCTGACCCCGTCGCTGAAGCTGAAGCGGAACGTGGTGGCCAAGGACTACGCGCACGAGATCGAGGCGATCTACGCGAAGTAGGCCGGACAGCGGGGCGCGCGCCGCACGGACGGCGCCAGGCGCGCGGACGGCGTTGAGCGCGCGGAGGGCGCGGTGCCCGGGCCGGGGCACCGCGCCCTCCGCGCGCTCACAGCAGGGCGCGCAGCCGGTCCGCCAGCAGGTCCCAGCGCCACTTCTCCTCGACCCAGGCCCGGCCCCGCTCCCCCATCCGGCGGCGCAGTTCCGCGTCGCCGAGCAGGGTGACGATCCTCTCGGCGGCCTCCTCGGGCACCCCGCCCCGCACCACCCAGCCGGTCTCGCCGTCCAGCACCGCGTCCGGCGCGCCGCCGGAGTCGCCGGCGACCACGGGCAGCCCGGTCGCGGACGCCTCCAGGTAGACGATCCCGAGCCCTTCGACGTCGAGTCCGCCGCGCCGGGTGCGGCACGGCATCGCGAACACGTCCCCGGCGCCGTAGTGCGCGGGCAGCTCGGCCCAGGGCACGGCCCCGGTGAAGCGGACGGAGCCGGCCACGCCGGTCTCCCGCGCGAGCCGGCGCAGCTCCTTGCCGTAGGGGCCGTCACCGACGATCAGCAGCACGGCGTCGGGCTCGGCGGCCAGGATCCGGGGCATGGCCCGGATCAGGGTGTCCTGCCCCTTGCGCGGCACGAGCCGCGAGACGCACACCACCACGGGCCGGTCGGTGAGCCCGAGCCGTGCCCGCACCTCGTCCCCGCCCGAGGCCGGATGGAAGGTCTTCTCGTCCACCCCGGGCGGCAGTTGCGTCATCCGCGCGGCGGCCTGCGCGGTGAGCGCGCCGGCGATCCGCGAGCGCGTGTACTCGCCGAGGTAGGTGAGGGTGTCCGTGGACTCCCCGATCCGCCGCAGCAGGTGCCGGGCGGCGGGCAGCTGGGCCCAGCCCGCCTCGTGCCCGTGGGTGGTGGCCACGATCCGCTCGGCGCCCGCCCCGCGCAGCGCGGGCGCCATCAGCCCGAGCGGCGCCGCCGCCCCGAACCACACGGAGGTGCACCCGTGCTCGCGCAGCAGCCCGACGGCCCGCCGGGTCGCCCCGGGCGTCGGCAGCAGCATGGTCGTGGCGTCCCGTACGACGGTGAAGGGCTGCTCGGCGTCGAAGGCGGCGGTCGCCCGGACGCCCTCCGGGCCGCGCTTCCAGGTGGAGGCGTAGACCACCAGCCGCTGCGGGTCCAGGCGCAGCGCGATGTTGTGCAGGAACGCCTGGATGCCGCCCGGCCGGGGCGGGAAGTCGTTGGTCACGATCAGGGTCTTGTGCATCGCCGCCGACCCTACCGAACCCCCCGGCGGGCGGCGGGCCCCGGCCGGGCCTGTGGCCGCTCACCGGCGCCCGGGTCATCATGGGCCCATCCGACGGCACAGGGACGGGCAGGGAGCGGGTGGAGACGACGGACGCGAGGCGGCCCCCGGTGCGCCTCCTGGCGGCCTGGGCCGCGACGAGGCTGGTCCTGCTGCTGTTCGTGTTCAAGGTGTACGTCTTCCCCGGCCCGGACGTGACCACCGACGTCTCCGTGATCTACCAGGGCTGGTACGGCGTCCTGCGCGCCGGCTCCTTCCCGCTGGACGACGTCACCTGGCAGTACCCCCCGGGCGCCGCCCTCGCGATCCTCTCCCCCGCCCTGCTGCCCTTCTGGGACTACGCGACCGCCTTCTTCGCCCTGGCCTGCCTGGCCGACCTGGCCGTCCTCGTCCTGCTGATCCGCGCGGGCCGGCGCCCCGGCCGGACGCCGCGCGGGGCCCTGGTGTGGGTGGCGGGCGTGCCGCTGCTGGGGCCGACGGTGTACGCGCGCTACGACGTGATGGTCACCGCCGTCGCGGTGGCCGCGCTGCTCACCGCGGCCCGGCACCCCCGGGCGGCCGGGGCGCTGGCGGCCCTCGGGGCGCTGCTGAAGGTCTGGCCGGCGCTGCTGCTGGCCGGCGAGGGCCGGCGCGGCCCCTGGGCCGCCGCCGCGGTGACCGGCGCGGCGCTGGCGGCGCTGTCCGCGCTCGCCCTGCCCGGGGCGTTCGCGTTCCTCGCCTTCCAGCGCGAGCGGGGCACCGAGGTGGAGTCGCTGGGCGCGCTGGTCTTCCACGTGGCGCGGCACTTCGGCTGGGAAGGTGAGGTGCGGCTCAACTACGGCTCGGTGGAGTTCCTCGGCCCCTACGTCGGCGCGGTGAGCCGGGCCGCCCTCGCGCTGTCCGCGGCGGCCTTCGGCTGGCTGCTGGTGTGGCGGCTGCGGGCGCGCCGGTTCGGGGCGCACACGCTCGCCGACGCGGCGTTCACGGCGGTGCTGATGTTCACGGTCACCAGCCGGGTCATCAGCCCGCAGTACCTGGTGTGGCTGGTGGGGCTGGCGGCGGTGTGCCGGTCCTTCGCGGCGAGCGGCATGCGGCTGCCGTCCGGGCTGGTGCTGGCCGCCTGCGCCGTGACGGTGCTGGAGTTCCCCGTCTGGTTCGCGCACGTCGTCGCCGGGAACCCGCTCGGCGTCGCCCTGCTGTGCGTCCGCAACGGTCTGCTGGTGGCCGCCGCCCTCACCGCGGCCCGCGCGCTGTGGCGCCGGACGGTGCCGCGGCGGGCGGCCGCGCCCGCGCCCCCGCGGTCCGCCCGCGGCCGGCGGGCCCCGGTCTCCTCCTGATCCCGGCCACCCCGGAGAACGGCAGGATGCGGGAAGCGGCAGGCCCCGGGAACGGCGGCGCCCGGTGCGGGAGCGGCCCGCCCGCGCGGGCGGCGCGGGCCGGCCGGGTCAGCCGAGCCGCGTGCGCAAGTAGTCCCGCCACTGCTCGGTGAACGCCTGCGGGGTGGTCCCCAGCACCGTCGCCATGGCGTCCTCGACCGCGCCCGCGCGCCGCTCGTGCCCGCCCACGGCCCGGTAGAAGGCGCCCAGCTCCTCCTCGCCCCACCGCTCGGCGATCATCCGGCACGCCGTCCAGCCCGCCTCGTAGGCGCGTGCCAGCCCCTCGGGGTCCTCGGTGAAGCCGAATTCCCCGTCCCGCGGCAGGGCGCCGGGCACCTGTCCGGCCGCCACCGCACGGGACAGCTCCGGGGCGGCCTGGGCGAGGGTGCGCCCGCTGCCGCGGTAGCCGACCCAGTCGGCGTAGCCCTCGGAGAGCCACAGCGGGGTGGCGGGGCCGGTGTGGGCGCGGGTGGCGACGTGGGTGGTCTCGTGGGTGAGGACCACCTCCTTGCCGAGGCCGCCGAGTTCTCCGTAGGCGTCGGGGTTGACCACGATCCGGTCCGCGGGCGCGCTCGTCCCGCCGCCCGACCGGCCGGTGGTGACGGCCGCGATCCCCCGGTAGGAGGAGGCGGGCGAGCCCAGCAGCGCCGCCATGTCCTCCAGGGACCGGGGCACCAGCACGACGACGCGCCGCGGCCAGGACGCGCCCCAGGCGTCGTCCACGGCCGGCACCGCCCGGTCCGCCAGCTCCGCGAAGCCGCGCAGCGTCCCGGCCGGCTGCCCGACGCCGAGCACGATGCCGTGGGCGCCGCGCACGACCCGCACCGGGCCCTGGTCCCACGGCAGCGGGCCGGACCCGGGGGCGGGCCGGTCGGAGTCGACGCGCCAGTGCCCGTCGCCCTCCCGGCTCAGCCGCAGGGTGCGGCCGGCGGTGGCGGGGGCCGGGTCGTACCCGGCGAGACGGTAGCGGAGCCGGACGTCGGCGGTGGCCGTGCCGCCGGTCCCGTCCAGGCCGGTCACCTCGTAGGACCAGGCGGCCAGCGGGACCTCGCGCAGGCCGGCGAAGCCGGACCGGGTGCCGGTGCGCGCGAAGGCGGCCTCGTCGCGGGCGAGGACGGCGGCCGCCCGGCGGTCCAGCAGCCGCTGCACCTCGGTGGTGTCGGTGCCCGGGGAGGACCGGCCGCCGCACCCGACCAGAGAGACGAGCAGCAGGCACAGTGCCAGCGCTCCGGACCCCGACACCCGCCTTCGACCCGCCACCTTCCCGATCGTACGGGTGCCGGGCGGCGCGCGGGCCGGGGGTCAGACCCTGGTGACCGAGGAGATCGGCATCATGCCCACCGGGTCGTAGCGCACCGGCGCCCCCGGGTAGGGCGCGTGGATGACCCGGCCGTCGCCGGCGTACATGCCGATGTGGCTGGCGTCGTCCCGGTAGGTGACCAGGTCGCCGGGCCGCATCTGGGACAGGGGCACCTGCCGCCCGGCGCCGGCCTGGGCCTGCGAGGTGCGCGGCAGGGCGATTCCGGCCTGCGCGTAGGACCACTGCACCAGCCCCGAGCAGTCGAAGCCGGCGGGCCCGCTGCCGCCCCACACGTACGGCCTGCCCAGCGCCGCGCGGGCCGCGGCGACGGCGGCCGCGGCCCGCCCCGAGGCGGGGGCGCCGCCCGTGACGGCCCCGGCCGGGTCCGTGCGGGAGGACCGGGAGGCGCGCTCGTAGGCGGCGCGCTCGCCGTCGGTGAGGGAGTTGAGCAGCCGCCGGGCCTCGGCCAGTTTCCGTTCGACGGTCCGCTTGTGGGCGGCCACCGCCCTGCGGCCGCGGTCCAGCGCGACGAGCTGCCGGGCGGCCTCCGCCCGTTCCTGGGTGAGGCGGCGCAGGGCCGCCCGGAGTTCCTTGAGTTCTCCGGCCCGGCGGATGCTGATCCGGTCGAGCACGGCGGCCTTCTCCAGGTACTCCTCCGGCTCGGCGGACAGCAGCAGGGCGAGGGCCGGATCGAGGCCGCCGGCGCGGTACTGGGCGCCGGCCAGGGCGCCGAGCGCCTCCCGCAGGGTGTTGACGCGGTCCTGCTCCCGGGCGATGCGGTCCTGCCGGGCCCGGACCTGCCTGCGCAGGGCGTCGGCGCGCTCGTCGGCCTCGTTGTACGCCTCGGTCGCCCGCTCGGCCTCCTGGTAGAGGCGGTCCACCCGCGCACGGGTGTCGTCGTGCGGCGCGGCTCCGGCCGGTGCGCCGCCCAGCGCGGCGACGGCGACGGACAGCAGACCGGCCGCGACCCCGGCGCCCCGGTCGAACCCGGACGGTGCAAGACGACGATGGGACCCCACGGGCGGCCGCACTCCTTCCGCTGACGGACATGGAAACGCGGCAGACAGTAGCCCCGCGGCCGGGGCGCCGACCAACGCCCCGCGGGGGGGCGCACAGCGCGGCGCCCCGCCGCTGACGCAGGTCAGGGGCGGGGCGCCGGCTCGCAAGACGGTCCGGTGATTCGCCCGTTCGGGCGGCATACCGGGCGGGGTTTCAGGGCACGCGGAGGGTCAGACCCGCACGCCCCACATGAAGGGACCACCGATGGTGTTCATCGACTCGTACCGGACGACCGTGCCGGTGCGGGGGGCGTGCAGGACCTGGCCGTTGCCGGCGTACAGGCCCACGTGGTGCAGGTCGTTGAAGAAGAACACCAGGTCGCCGACCCTCAGATCGCTGACCGAGGTGATGCGCGTGCCGATGCCGGACTGGGCCTCGGAGGTACGCGGGATGGAGACGCCGGCCTGGGCGTAGGCCCACGAGGTCAGGCCCGAGCAGTCGTAGGAGGACGGGCCGGTGGCGCCGTAGACGTACGGCGAGCCGATCTTGCTCTGGGCGGCGGCGAAGGCCGCGGCGGCCCGGCCGGAGGCGGTGGCCGTGGAGCCGGTCAGGACCTGGCGCTCGCTGGTGCGGGTGGCGCGCTGCTCCTCGGCGGCCAGGGCCGCCTTCTCCTGCGCGGTGAGGCTGTTGAGCAGCTTCTGCGCGGCGGCGAGCTTGCCCTGCACCTCCTTCTTCTTCCTGCCCAGCTCGGTGCGGGTCGCGTCGAGGTCCTTGAGCTTCTCGGACGCCTCGGCGCGCTGCTGGGCGAGGTCCCGCTGCTTGACCTGGATCTTCTTCAGCGCCTCGACCTGCTGACCGCTCAGCTGGTCCAGGGTGGACGCCTTGTCGAGGTAGTCGTCCGGGTCGGCGGAGAGGAAGAGCTGCAGCGAGGGGTCGATGCTGCCGGTGCGGTACTGGGAGGCGGCGGCCAGGCCCAGGCCGTCGCGCAGCTCGTTGAGCTCCTCCTGGCCGCGGGCGACGTTGTCCTGGATGGTGGAGATCTCCTTCTGGAGCTTCTCCTGCTTCTCCTTGGCCCCGTTGTACTTCTCGGTGGCCTTCTCCGCCTCTTCGTAGAGCTTGTCGACCTTGGTCTTGACCTCGTCCTTGCTCGGCTTCTCGCTGGGCGCCGCGTTGGCGGCCTGGGAGCTGAGGGCGACGGCAGCGGCGGCTGCGGTGGTCAGCACGGTCACGCGGGCGCGACTGGGCTGCTTGGGTCGACGGTGGGACGCCACGGAGGTGAAACCCTTCTTTTGAGTGATCACCCGCTCGGAGGTTCGTCGCCTGACCCTAGTGACCTCATTGTGATCAGTTCAAATCCTCAGCTGAAAAATCTCGTCACACGCGGCATTTTATGCACGCAAGTCGCAGGTGGTGACGCGGAGTTGACGCTGTGTACCGCACCGGTCGCGTCAATTCCGACAAGCAGACCTTACGTTGACCATCAGGACAGACGCTTGAGAAGCACCGCGGACGCGACCGGCCGGGCGCCTGCGCGGGCCACCCCGTCGGCCACCTCGCGGTCGGTCGACACGACGACGACCGGCCGGCCCGGCGGTTCGGCGCGCACGAGCTGGCGGATCAGCTCGTCGGCGGTGACGCCCGGCTTGGAGAAGAGCACCCGCACCCCGCGCGGCGGTGCCAGCAGTACCGGGGCCGCCAGCTCGGCCCCGTCGAAGACGCACGTCACCTCGGCGCCGGTCTGCGCGGCGAGCTGGGAGAGCTGGCCGAGCAGGCGCAGGCGCTGCTTCTCCAGCGGCATCTGCGGATAGCCGGTCTTGGTGACGTTGTAGCCGTCGACGACCAGATGCACCTGGGGCAGCGCCAGCAACTGGTCGAGAATGGCGGGGTCGTGCTCCGACAGGGCGCGGGCCGCGATGTCCTTCGGCGTCATCCGGCCGGGCTCGACGGCGTCGACCGTCTCGGCCGGGCGCACCGAGACCGGCGGCAGCGCCAGCTCCCGCCGCAGCCCCTGGGTGGCGTCCAGCAGGGTGTCCAGCAACAGCCGTACCCGCATGTCCTCCACGCTGCGGCCCTCGCGCGCCGCCCGGCGCGCGGCCTCCAGGGCGGCCTCCGTCTCCGCCAGGCGCGCCTTGAGCCGCCGGGTCTCGCTGTCGGCGGCGGAGACCTGGGCCTGGCTCTCGGCGCGCACGGCCTCGATCTCCGTGCGCGCCTTGCGCAGGGCCGCCTCGCCGCGCTTGACGTCGCTGTGGGCGGCACGCAGCTTGCGGTGGAGGGACTCGGCCTCCTTGCGCACCGCGTCCAGCTCGGCGCGCAGCCGGTCGGTCTCGGCCTTGGCGTGCTCGCGGGCCCGGGCCAGCTCGGCACGCAGCCGCTCCAGCTCGGCCCGGCTCTCCTCGCCGGCCCGCTCGGCGTCGGCGCGCTGGGCCTCCTCGCCGGCGGCGGTCACCAGCTTCACCCAGCCCGCCGGGCGCAGTACGTAGGCCGCGGCCGCCACGTCGAGCGGGTCCGCGGCCGGGGGCGGGGAGCCGGATTCCAGGGCGCCGGCCAGTTCCGGCTGGGCCTCCTTGAACTTCTCCCCGATCCGCTGCCGGAAGAGCGGGTCGGTCTCCAGCGCCGCGGCCATGGCGTTGCCCGCGAACTTGGCGCGCCGGTTCGGTGCGAACCGGGCGTACTGCCGCAGTTGCGCGGGCAGTTCGGCCGGCGTCAGCCCGCCGAAGCCGTCCGACACGATCTGCACGACCCTGCGCCGCACCCCGTCGGGCAGCGGACGGTCGAGCACCTCAGCGGCGCCGTCGCCCGGCCCCCCGCCGTGTGTCTCCGCCATCCGTCACCCCAATGCCTCCGCGCGGCCCCTGCTGGGTACGGGGCCGCCTCGCCCGGGCCGCTCCGCTCAGGAGCCGGCGCCCGGCCTGTCCACGAGTTCCACCTGGTCCACGGCGTTGCACCAGCGGCACCGCACCGACTCGATGGTCTCACTGACCACCTCGCGCTCCTCCACCGTGGGCTCTCCGGCCAGATCGAGGTGGACGTACTCGACCACCTTCGACGAGCGGGTCACGTCGAAGCGGGTGAGGTTGCCGCAGAGCGCGCAGCGCCACCGCGTCGTGGCGGTCGGCAGGGGAACCGTCATCGTGACTGTTCGCTTTCTTCCAGTGTCCGTGACGCGCCGGACTTCCCGGTGCGTGTGGCTCGTAACCCTACGGCCTGCCGCGTGCGCCGCGCCCGTCCGTCCACGGCGGCGAGGCGGTCTGCGTGGTTGCGTCCGGTTACGTCATGCTCTGTGTTCATGATCCGCAAGTGGAGCGCGGCCGCCGGCCGGGCGATCGGGGCGACGACCGGGGCAGGACCGACGGCCGAAGCGGGGCGGGCGGGCCGGGCCGCCGCACGGGCCCGGCCCGCCCGGCGCACGGCGGCACCGGTGACGTACGGGCTGATGGCGGTGTGCTGTCTCGTCTTCCTGGCCGGCCCGGCCTCCGGCCTCAGCCCGGCGTACGGCCCGGGCGCGGAGCTGGTCGCCGCGCAGCGCGCCTACTTCCGCTACTGGGGCGTGATCCCCGCGGAGCTGTTCGCGGGCTCCCCGCGGGCGCTGCTCGCCCCCGCCACGGCCCTGTTCGTCCACGGGAGCTGGGTCCATCTGCTCGGCAACATGCTCTTCCTCTACGTCTTCGGGGCGATGACCGAGGAACGGATGGGCCGGATCCGGTTCCTCCTCTTCTACACCGGCTGCGGCTACCTGGCCCTGCTGGGCTACGCGCTGGCCAACGCCCACTCGCAGCAGTCCCTGGTCGGCGCCTCCGGGGCGATCTCCGCGGTCCTCGGCGCGTTCCTGTTCCTCTTCCCGCGGGCCCGGGTCACCAGTCTGCTGCCGTTCCTGTTCTTCCTGCCGCTGCGCTTCCCGGCATGGATCGTGCTGCCGTTCTGGGCGGCCCTGCAATGGCTGGCCGCGGGG
>NZ_WYCT01000126.1 GCF_011008945.1 Streptomyces harenosi | reverse complement strand
GGGCGGAGAGGGCGAGGGGAGGGCGCGCGGTGCGGGAGGCGCCCGCAGGGCGCCGTGGCGGCGCCTCGGGGGCGCCGCCGGCTACGCGGGGGCGCCGAGTTCCGCCCAGACCCTCTTGCCGGCGACGCCGGGGGTCCGGACGACGCCCCAGTCCAGGCAGAGCCGCTGCACGATGAACATGCCGTGGCCGCCGGGGCGGCCCGCGCGGTGCGGGGTGCGGGGGGAGGGCTGGCCCGTGCCCCGGTCGGAGACCTCCAGCCGGATCACCTTGCGGTCGCAGCTGATCCGCAGTTCGTCCGGCCCCTCGGCGTGCAGGCAGGCGTTGGTGACCAGCTCGGAGACGACGAGCAGGACGTCCTCCGCGGCCGCCCGCTGGTCGGCGGTGGCGGCGGGCAGCCAGCCCCACGCGTAGAGCGCCTGGCGGGTGAAGTCGCGGGCGAGGGGGACGACCCCGCTCTCGCCGTCGAAGCTCAGCCGGCGCACCTGGCGGCCGGCGGGCCCCGACGGGCCGGCCGTGTCAACGCCTGCCACCACGGTCTCCTCCGCGCGGCCGACGGGCTCCTCGGTCACGGGCACGTCCCCCTCCGGCGCCTCGGAAGCGCCGCTGGGCTCCGGACCGCGGTCGCCCGGCGAGTAGGGCCGGGTGGTGCTCATCAGCGCTTCACCTCACCGATTCACCAGTTCACGTTTCAACGTCGTACAGAGTCAGTTACGCAGTGCAGCGGTGCCTCCGCCCCGGGCGTTCCCCGCTTCGGCGGCCGACAGGCTCAGGTTGTCTCCTGCCCGACCGGACCGGCGGAACACCCCTGTCTTCGGCAAGAAACCGGGCCGGGGCGAAATCGCCGGTCGCGGGAGCGCTCACGGTATGCCGCGGCCACCGCCGGGGCGGCTCAGCCGGACTCGTCGGCCAGGGCGGCCTCGAGCGTGTCGTGGACCGTGAAGACGGCGTCCGCCCCCGTGATCTCGAACACCCGTGCCACTACCGGCTGCATCCCGACCAGGTGCACGCCACCCCCCGCCGCCTCGGCCTTCAACCGCGCGCCCAGCAGGACGTTGAGCCCCGTGGAGTCGCAGAACTCCAGGCGCGAGCAGTCGACGACCAGCCGGCTGAATCCCTTGGTGAGGCAGTCCTCCAGTGGCTCCCGCAACAGATCGGCGGTGTGGTGATCCAGCTCACCCGCCGGAGTCACGACGGCACTGGGGCCCTCTTCCCGCACCTCCACCAGAAGCCGGCCAGACTGTGTACTGCCGACCGTCCCGCGGTCCATGCCGTCTCTCTCTCCCGACGTCGTGACTGCTGCTGACGCCCCTGAACACTACGCCTTCCGCGCGCTCTCCGACACCCGAACAACCGCACGCAAACGGACATATGTCCACAGAACACACTTGCGGTCGGCTCGGTAAAGCGGGTAGGGCTAGTACGGACACGTAACCGACACGGCCGGCTTTGGAGGCGCCGCACACCGCAGTGCACGTACTGGCTTCGGCAGCCGTATGCCGAGAACGATGGAGGACATCATGTCACCCCGGCTCGACGGATCGCGTACCCACGAAGCGACGTCGACACCCCCTCCGGAACATCTGGATCCCATCGAGCAGCAGGACGAGGGTGCCGCGTACGACGGCGCACTCGCCGGGCTTCCGGACATCCCCGCGTACGACGAGGTGGCTCCGGCGGACGCCCGGGCCCTGTCCAAGACCCTCTTCGAGCGGCTGGAGTCGCTGGAGGAAGGCACCTACGACTACGCGTACGTCCGCAACACGCTGGTCGAACTCAACCTCGCCCTGGTGAAGTTCGCGGCCTCCCGCTTCCGCTCGCGCAGCGAGCCGATGGAGGACATCATCCAGGTCGGCACCATCGGCCTGATCAAGGCGATCGACCGTTTCGAGCTCTCCCGCGGCGTGGAGTTCCCGACCTTCGCGATGCCGACCATCATCGGCGAGATCAAGCGGTTCTTCCGCGACACCTCGTGGTCCGTGCGGGTTCCGCGCCGGCTCCAGGAACTCCGGCTCGACCTGGCCAAGGCCGGCGACGAGCTGGCCCAGCAGCTCGACCGCTCCCCGACCGTGGCCGAACTGGCCGAGCGCCTCGGCATCTCCAACGAGGAGGTCGTCGAGGGCATGGCGGCCTCGAACGCGTACACCGCCTCCTCGCTGGACGCCCAGCCGGAGGAGGACGACAGCGAGGGCACGCTCGCGGACCGGATCGGCTACGAGGACCACGGGCTGGAGGGCATCGAGTACGTCGAGTCGCTCAAGCCGCTGATCGCCGAGCTCCCCTCCCGGGACCGGAAGATCCTCTCCCTGCGTTTCGTCGCCGGCATGACCCAGTCGGAGATCGGCGACGAGCTCGGCATCTCCCAGATGCACGTCTCCCGGCTGCTGTCGCGCACGCTGGTGCGGCTGCGCAAGGGGCTCACGGTCGAGGAGTGACCCCGGCGCCACGGGTGTGGCGTGTGCATGTCCTTCGCGCCCCCAGGGGGGCGGCCCGGCGGCGGGCCGCCCCCCTGGGGGCTGCGGGCGTCAGGCCACGCGTGCGCCGCGCCGCCACACGCCCGCCACCAGCGGCACCCCGGGCCGGTACGCCAGGTGGACGTGGCTCGGGGCGTCGAGGAGCGTCAGATCGGCGTACGCGCCCGGGACCAGGCGGCCGATGTCGGTGCGGCGCAGGGCCGCCGCGCCGCCCGCCGTGGCCGACCACACCGCCTCGTCCGGGGTCATCCCCATGTCCCGTACCGCCAGCGCGATGCAGAAGGGCAGGGACGAGGTGAAGGACGAGCCGGGGTTGCAGTCGGTGGACAGGGCGACCGTGACGCCGGCGTCGAGCAGGCGGCGGGCGTCGGGCCACTCGGCGCGGGTGGAGAACTCGGCGCCGGGCAGCAGGGTGGCGACGGTACGGCTGTTCGCCAGGGCGTCGACGTCGGCGTCGGTGAGATGGGTGCAGTGGTCGGCGCTGGCCGCGTCGAGCTCCACGGCGAGCTGCACGCCGGGGCCGTGGGTGAGCTGGTTGGCGTGGACGCGCGGGTGCAGGCCCCTGGCCCTGCCCGCGGTGAGGATGGCGCGCGCCTGGTCGCCGTCGAAGGCGCCCTTCTCGCAGAAGACGTCGATCCAGCGGGCGTGCGGGGCGCAGGCGTCGAGCATCTCGCCGGTGACCAGGGCGACGTAGGCGGCCGGGTCACCGGCGAAGTCCGGGGAGACGATGTGCGCGCCGAGGTAGGTGACCTCGTCGGTGTGCCGGGCGGCGATGCGCAGGGCGCGGGACTCGTCGGCGACCGTCAGGCCGTAGCCGGACTTGGTCTCGAAGGTGGTCGTGCCCTGGCGCAGGGCCTCGGCGAGGTACCGGGTGAGGTTGGCCTCCAGTTCCGCGTCGGACGCGGCGCGGGTGGCGGCGACGGTGGTGCGGATGCCGCCCGCGCTGTAGGGGCGGCCGGACATCCGCGCGTTGAACTCCTCGGTGCGGTCGCCCGCGAAGACCAGGTGGGAGTGGGAGTCGACGAAGCCGGGCAGGACCGCCCGGCCGCCGGCGTCGACGTGATGGTCGGTGGCGGGTGCTTTGCTCGACTCACCGGTCCACGCGACGCGGTCGCCGTCGATGACGACGGCCGCGTCCCGGACCAGGCCGAGGGGGGACCCGTCGCCGAGGGAGGGGTCGTTGGTGACCAGTGTGGCGATGTTGGTGATGACGGTGCTGGTGCTCATGGCGTCCTTGGGGGTTCCCGGTCCGGGTGGGGCGGTCAGGGGCGCAGGGCCTCGACGGCCCGCGCGAGGGCACGGGGCACGTCGGGGACGAGGGTGTGCGCCCCGTCGCGTACGACGTGCCGGCCCGCGACGACGGTGTGCCGCACGTCCGCTGCCGTCGCCGCGAATACGGCCGTCTCGGCGCCGAGCCGCGGGGGCGGTCCCGCTGTTCTGACCGAGTCCAGCGCGATGGTGGTCAGGTCGGCGCGGGCGCCCGGTTCGAGGGTGCCCGTGCCGTCCCAGCCGAGGGCGGCGTGGCCGCCGGCGGTGGCGGCGCGCAGCAGCGCGCCGGCCGTCCAGTGACCGCGGGTGCGGCTGCGCAGGCGCTCGTTCAGCTCCAGGGCGCGCGCCTCCTCCAGCAGGTCGATCACGGCGTGGCTGTCGCTGCCCAGGGAGAGCGGCGACCCGGCCCGCTGGAGGGCGACGGCGGGGCCGATGCCGTCGGCGAGGTCCCGCTCGGTGGTGGGGCACATGCAGGTACCGGTGCCGGTGGAGCCGATCAGGGCGATGTCCTCGTCGGTGAGGTGGGTGTTGTGGACGCCGGTGGTGCGCGGGCCGAGCACGCCGTGGTCGGCGAGGAGCCGGGCCGGGGTGCGGCCGTGGGCCCGGCGGCAGGCGTCGTTCTCGGCGGTCTGCTCGGACAGGTGCACATGGAGCGGGGCCCGCCGCTCCTCGGCCCACCGCGCCACGGTCGCCAGCTGGTCCGCGGGCACGGCCCGTACGGAGTGCACCGCCGCGCCGATCCGTGCGTGATCCCGTTCCTCGAGAAGTGAACAGCGTTCCGCCCAGGACTCCGCGGTCCCGTCGGAGAAGCGGAGCTGGTGGGCGTCGGGCGGCTGCCCGAAGCCGGCGGAGAGGTAGCAGGTGTCGAGGAGGGTGATCCGGATGCCGGCTTCGGCGGCGGCCGCGACGAGCGCCTCGCCCATCGCGTTGGGGTCGGCGTAGCGGGTGCCGCCGGGGGCGTGATGGAGGTAGTGGAACTCGCCGACCGCGGTGATGCCGGCGAGGGCCATCTCGGCGTAGGTCGCGCGGGCCAGCGAGAAGTAGCTCTCCGGGGTGAGCTTGTCGGCGACCGCGTACATGACCTCGCGCCACGCCCAGAACGAGTCCGGCGCTCGCTCGCCGTCTCCGCCGTCCGGCCCCCGCCGCGGGGGCGAACCGGCGCCGGAGCCCGCCTGGACGGTGGACCGCAGGGCGCGGTGGAAGGCGTGCGAGTGGGCGTTGGCCAGCCCCGGCAGGGTCAGTCCGCGCAGGACCTCGGCGCCAGGCGGCGGCGCGGTGACGCCGGTGCGCACGGCGGTGATCCGGCCGTCCGCGATGTCGAGGAGCACACCGGGCTCGACGGCGGGCCCCGCCGCGCGGGCGGAGCCGGGCGCCGGGGGGAGGGTGCCGAGCCAGGCGTGCTCCAGCCAGTACGTCTGCGTGGGCGTGGGCGTCCGCGTCACGTGCAGGCCAGTCCTTCCAGTACGTCGGCGAGGGCGATGACCCCGGCCACGCAGTCGTCCTCGGCGGCGAACTCGGCCGGGGAGTGCGAGACGCCGGTGGGGTTGCGCACGAACAGCATGGCGGTCGGGACGCGTGCGGAGAGGATTCCGGCGTCGTGTCCGGCGCCGGTGCCGAGGACGGGCACCCTGAGGTCGGCCCGCTCGCCCAGGATGCGGGCGAGTTCGTCGCGCAGGGCGTGGTCGAACTCGACGACGGGGGTGAACGACTCGCGCACCACGTCCAGGCCGACACCGTGGGCGGCGGCGTGCTCGCGGGCGGCCCGCTCGATCCCGGTGACGACCGTGTCCAGGGTGTCCTGGTCGGCGGCGCGGGAGTCGAGCCAGCCGCGCACCAGGGAGGGGATGGCGTTGACGCCGTTGGGCTCGACGGCGATCTTCCCGAAGGTGGCGACGGCCCCGGCCCGGCGTGCCTCGCGGCGGGCGGCGAGGACGGTCTCGGCGTAACCGAGCATGGGGTCGCGCCGGTCGTCCAGGCGGGTGGTCCCGGCGTGGTTGGCCTCGCCGCGGAAGTCGAACCGCCACCGTCCGTGCGGCCAGATGGCGCTGGCGATGCCGATCCGGTCGCCGGACAGGTCCAGGGCGCGGCCCTGCTCGACGTGGAGTTCGACGAAGGCGCCGATGCGGGCGAGGCGTTCGGGGTCGGCCCCGATGGCGTCCGGGTCGTGTCCGGCGGCCTCCATCGCGCGCGGGAGCGTGACACCGTCGCCGTCGGTCAGCCGGTGCGCCTGTTCGGTGGTGAGCTGCCCGGCGGTGAGCCGGGAGCCGACGCAGGCGAGGCCGAACCGGGCGCCTTCCTCGTCGCCGAAGTTGACGATGCCGACCGGCCGGGCGAACCGCGCTCCCCGGTCGCGCAGTTCGTCCAGGGCCGCGAAGGCGGACACCACGCCGAGGGGTCCGTCGAAGGCGCCGCCGTCGGGTACGGAGTCCAGGTGGGACCCGGTGACGACGGCGTTCCCGGCGGCCGGGTCGCCGAGCCAGGCCCACTGGTTGCCGTTGCGGTCCAGCTCGTAGGCGAGGCCGCGGTCGCGGGCCTGCTGCTCGAACCAGGCCCGGCACTCGGTGTCGGCGGGCGTCCAGGCGAAGCGGCGGTAGCCGCCGGAGGCGGGGCTGCGGCCGACCGGCAGCAGCTCCGCCCACATGCTGTGGAAGGTCACGCGCCGTCACCCTCGCGCATGGGGACGCGGACGCCCCGCTCCCGGGCGACGGAGTCCGCGATGTCGTACCCCGCGTCGACGTGCCGGACGACGCCCATGCCGGGGTCGTTGGTGAGCACGCGGCGGATCTTCTCCCCGGCCAGGGCGGTGCCGTCGGCCACCGTCACCTGTCCGGCGTGGATCGAGCGGCCCATGCCGACGCCGCCGCCGTGGTGGATGGAGACCCAGGAGGCGCCGGAGGCCACGTTGACCATGGCGTTGAGCAGCGGCCAGTCGGCGATGGCGTCGGAGCCGTCGAGCATGGCCTCGGTCTCGCGGTACGGGGAGGCGACGGAGCCGCAGTCGAGGTGGTCGCGGCCGATGACGACGGGCGCGGCCAGTTCACCGCTCGCGACCATGTCGTTGAAGCGCTCGCCGGCCTTGTCGCGCTCGCCGTAGCCGAGCCAGCAGATGCGGGCGGGCAGGCCCTGGAAGTGGACCCGCTCCCCCGCCATCCTGATCCAGCGGGCCAGGGACTCGTTCTCGGGGAACAGGTCCAGGATGGCCTTGTCGGTCCTGGCGATGTCGGCGGGGTCGCCGGACAGGGCGGCCCAGCGGAAGGGGCCCTTGCCCTCGCAGAACAGGGGGCGGATGTAGGCGGGGACGAAGCCGGGGAAGGCGAAGGCCCGGTCGTAACCGGCGAGCCGGGCCTCGCCGCGCAGGGAGTTGCCGTAGTCGAAGACCTCGGCGCCGGCGTCCTGGAAGCCGACCATGGCCTCGACGTGCCGGGCCATGGACTCGCGGGCGCGGGTGGTGAAGCCGGCCGGGTCCTTGGCGGCGGCCTCGGCCATGTCCTCGAAGGCGACACCGAGCGGCAGGTAGGACAGGGGGTCGTGGGCCGAGGTCTGGTCGGTGACGATGTCGATCGGGGCGCCCATGGCCAGGAGCTGCGGGACCAGTTCGGCGGCGTTGCCGAGGACGCCGACGGACAGGGGCCGGCGCCGGTCGCGGGCCTCGGTGGCGAGCTGGAGGGCGTGGTCGAGGGAGTCGGCGCGCACATCGAGGTAGCGGTGCTCGATGCGGCGGTCGATGGCGCGGGGGTCGCAGTCGACGCAGATCGCGACGCCGTCGTTCATCGTCACGGCCAGGGGCTGGGCGCCGCCCATGCCGCCGAGGCCGGCGGTGAGGGTGATGGTCCCGGCGAGCGTGCCGCCGAACCTCTTGGCGGCGACGGCGGCGAAGGTCTCGTAGGTGCCCTGGAGGATGCCCTGGGTGCCGATGTAGATCCACGAGCCGGCCGTCATCTGGCCGTACATGGTCAGGCCGAGGGCCTCCAGGCGGCGGAACTCCTCCCAGGTGGCCCAGTCGCCCACCAGGTTGGAGTTGGCGATGAGGACCCGCGGGGCCCATTCGTGGGTCTGCATGACACCGACCGGGCGGCCCGACTGGACGAGCATCGTCTCGTCCTGCTTGAGGGTCCTGAGCGTGCGGACCATGGCGTCGAAGGAGCGCCAGTCGCGGGCCGCCTTCCCCGTGCCGCCGTAGACGACGAGCTTGTCGGGGTGTTCGGCGACCTCCGGGTCGAGGTTGTTGTGCAGCATGCGCAGGGCGGCCTCCTGCTGCCAGCCCAGGGCGCTGCGCTCCGTGCCGCGCGGCGCCCGGACGCCGCCGGGGGGCGGCCCGTAGGAGCCCGGGCCGGGGCGGTGGTGCGAGACGGGCGGGCGGGTTCCTGACATGCTCTGCCTCCTGGTGGCCTGCTCCCGGATCGCGGGCCGCGCGCTGTTGCCGCGACTATTCACATCCTGGACTTGTGAATAGGGCTAGTCAATACAACGGTGCGCCGCCGCGGACGCGTCGCGGATGTCTGGCCGGACACAGGGGCGCGGGCACCGGCGGAACGGGGCAGGGTGAGGGCGTGGACACGGAGACCGGACACCTCATCGACATGGACGGCACGCAGGGCACGGACGGCACGGACGGCACGGGCGCCGAGCGGGCGGCCCGGCGGGACGCGGCGGTGCGCGCGGCGGTGGAGCAGGGGCTGCTGGGGCCCGGGGCGCCCCTGGCCGGGCTGCTCGACGTCGTCGGCATCCGCCGGTCGGCGGCGGCGCTGCGGGCGGCGTTCGACGCGGTGGTGGCGCCGGGCACGCCGGTACTGCACGCCTTCGCGGTGAAGGCGGCCCCGCTGGTGCCGGTGCTGCGGCTGCTGCACGCGCTGGGACTGGGCGCGGAGGTGGCGAGCCCGGGCGAGCTGGCGCTGGCGCGGGCGGCGGGGGTGCCGCCGGAGCGCACGGTCCTGGACTCGCCCGCCAAGACGCCGCAGGAGCTGCGCGAGGCGCTGGCGCTGGGCATCGCGGTGAACGCCGACAACCCGCAGGAGCTGGACCGGATCGACACCCTGATGCGGACCACCGGCAGCCGGTCCCCGCTGGGCATCCGGGTGAACCCCCAGGTCGGCGGCGGCTCCATCGAGGCGCTGTCGACGGCGACGGCGACCTCCAAGTTCGGCGTGGCGCTGCGGGACGAGGGGGCCCGGGAGTGGGTGGTGCGGGCCTTCCTGGACCGGCCGTGGCTGACCCGGCTGCACACGCACACCGGTTCCCAGGGCATTCCGCCGCAGCTGATGGCCGAGGGCGTGGCGGCGGCGTACGCGCTCGCCGAGGAGATCAACGAGCGGGCGGGGCGGCGGCAGGTGGACACCGTCGACATCGGCGGCGGGCTGCCGGTGAACTTCGCCTCGGACGAGACGTCACCGACGTACGCCGCGTACGCGCGGGAGCTGCGGGCGGCGGTGCCGGGTCTGTTCGACGGGCGGTACGGGCTGGTCACCGAGTTCGGGCGGTCGCTGCTGGCCAAGCACGGGACGCTGGTGGCCCGGGTCGAGTACGCCAAGAGCGCCGGCGGGCGGCCGGTCGCGGTCACGCACGCGGGGGTGCAGGTGGCGACGCGGACGGTGTACGCGCCGGGGGCGTGGCCGCTGCGGATCGCCGCGTACGACGCCGAGGGACGGCCCAAGGACGGGCCGGACGTCGTGCAGGACGTGGCCGGTCCCGCCTGCTTCGCGGGGGACCTGCTCGCCACGGGACGGGCGCTGCCGCTGCTGCGCCAGGGCGACTACGCGGCGGCGCTGGACACGGGTGCGTACTACTTCGCGCACCACTACGCGTACAACTCGCTGGCCCGTCCCGGGGTGTACGGGTTCGCCCCGGACGGCGAGGGGGGCGTCGCCTTCGCGGTCGTGCGGGAGCCGCAGCCGGTGGAGGCGATCGTGGCCGAGGCCGGAGGAGCACACGCCGACGCCCTCACCACCGGCCTCACCCCGCCCGGGCCCGGGCCCGCGCGGGGCTGACGCACCGGGCTGACGGTCCCGCGGCCCGCGGCGCCCGGGACCACGGGGACCGCCGGGCCCGACCCCGCCTCCCGGACCGCCACCGGGGCGGCGGGCCGGCGTGCGGACCACCCGAGGGCCTCCCGGACCGCCGGTACCGGGAGCTCCGCCAAAGACCGCCGGGGCGCCGGTACCGGGACGGCCCGCGCGGGGACGGCCCGCGCGGGGACGGCCCGTGCGGGGACGGCCCGTGCGGGGACGGCCCGTGCGGGGACGGTACGAGCCCCCGGTACGGGCGGCCCCTGAGGGCGGGTACGGCGGCCGGTACGGGCGGCCCGTGAGTGGGGCAGGGTACGGCGGCCGGTACGGGTGCCGTGGAGGACGCGGGCAGGTGCCCGCCTCCCCCGCGCCGAGCCGGAGAGCCGCCGGACCACCCCTGCCGGACGGCGGCCGCGCACGGGAGGCCCGGACCGGGGGCCGACGGGCCGAGGGCCGACGGACCGGGAGCCGACGGACCGGGGGCTCGGTGACCTGGGGTGCCGTCCGGCCGTGGTCAGACCAGCGCCGCCGTCTTGCGGGGCTTGCCTCCGGGGGCCGCGTCGCCCGCCGCGATGCCCGTGCTGCGGAACGCCTTGACCGCCTTGCCCACGGCACCGCCGGCGTTCCGGCCGAGCCAGTCGACGCGCACCCACAGCAGGACGTCCTGGTCGCGTTCGAGGCGCCCGACCCAGGCGGCCTTCAGCCACAGACCCGCCCCGCAGCCGGCCAGCAGCATGCCGCCCGCGGCCGGCGCGGCGAACGAGCTGCCCACGGCGGCGAGGAAGGCGAGCAGCAGCCACCAGCGGTGGCCGCGGCGCCAGTTGCGGGCGGTCACCGCCCGGTCCTGGAGCACGTCGTGCTTGCCCGCGCGGGCCGCCGAGCGGGCCAGGGCGGCGTACCGCCCGCGCCGCGCGTACACCACCACGGCCACCGCGACGACGAACAGCGCCGCCCCGGCCGTCACACCGATCCGGCGTCCGGTCAGTCCCGGCGCCCACACGCCGGCCCCCGCCGCGAGCACGCCCAGCCACCACAGCGGCGCCGCGCCCGCCCGCACGACGACGGCCACCCGAGCCAGCCCATGTCCACCGCGTGCCACGTCCAGCCTCCCGTCCCGTCTGTGAAACGTCTGAGGGTCTTGCCGGCAGGCAGGTTAGCGAGGCAACGTGAGACGAATCTGAGAAGCGGCACGCGTCCGGGCCCGCGCCCTCACTCCACGAACAGCCCGCGCGCCGCCGCCTTGGCGTCGAACTCCTCCAGCCGCGCCTGGGCGTCCGGCAGGTCGTCGCACATCGCCTCCAGCAGGACCCGGCCGAGCAGCATCGGCGCGCAGGCGGTGTCGAAGGCGAGGCCGGTGCCGACGGCGGCGGGCAGCAGCAGGTCGGACACCTTGGCGACGGGCGCGAAGGCCGAGTCCGCGACGGTGACGACGGTCAGTCCCGCCTCCCTGGCGTAGGCGAGGGTGTCGACGACCTCGCGGGGATGCCGGGGCAGCGCGAAGCACAGCAGGGCGGTGGCCCCGGCGCGCACGGCGCCGTCGATGCGGTCCTGGAGCATGGTGCCGCCCTCGTGCAGGGGGCGGACGTCGGGGTGGACCTTGGCGGCGAAGTACGCGAAGCCGTACGCCTGGGAGGCCGCCGCCCGCAGCCCGAGGACCGGCAGGGGCCGGGAGGCGGCGAGCACCCGGCCCGCCTCCCGCACCGGCCGGGGGTCGGCCAGCGCCTCCGCCAGATGGCGCAGGTTCTCGATCTCGGCCTCGACGGCCTGCTGGTACTCGTTGGGCGAACCGGCCTCCGCCGCCGGTTCGGCGGGCGCGACCTCGCGCAGGTGGCGGCGGAGCGCCGGGTAGCCGTCGAAGCCGAGGGCGACGGCGAAGCGGGTCACGGACGGCTGGCTGACCCCGGCCAGTTCGGCCAGCTCCACGCTGGACAGGAACGGCACGTCGGCGGCGCGCCGCACCATGCTGTGCGCGATCCGCCGCTGGGTCGGCGTCAGCCGGTGCCCCTCGAAGAGCGCCTGCAGCCGCGCGGCTGGGCTGTCGGTCCCGCTCATGACGTGCTCCCCCTCCAGATGTCCGTACGCCGCCCGCCCGGCCGGCCCGCCGCCGTCACGTCCGGGGAGGGTACAGCGTCCACGCGCGGCCCCGTGTCCACGCTCCGGGACGACATCTCACGCACACCCTCCTCGAACCCGGACATCCGGTCTCGCCCTTCGATCGGCCGCCACCGTGGACCGACGCACGGACGTCGACGACCTATTCGCACCCATTCAGGGAACAAGAATTCTGCATAAAGTTATACAGTCGGCCGAGGGGCCTCGCATGGCCCAGTTCGTCGGTGAGGGCAGTTCCGTGAACGTGGATCAACAGCCTCGCCGCGGCGGCGGTCGCCTTCACGCTGGCGGCCGTCGCCCGCGGCGCCCATGTCCGCAACCACGATCACCAGCACCAGGACGGCCAGACCGTGCCAGGAGCACCCGACAGAGGCGCTGGTCAGCGGCCATGTGACCATCATGAAGATCGTTCGCGAGCCCCAGGGCGATCGTTTCCACCGCGCCGGTGAACCCCTCTTGCCGGCCCGGCAGGCTCGTGGCATCACGTACTTGCCGATGCAGGAAGTGCCTTCCTGCGGAACGACAGGAGCCTTGGACAAGCCCTGTCGCCCCGGTCCAGAAGGCACTTTCGCTGTCACGCTCAAGATCCGGACGCCTCTCGGCCCGAGACGGCCGGGCTCGGGCGCGTTCACTCAGGCGGTTCGGTCCCCGCCGCTCCGGGTGGGGTCGGTACGACGCCGGGAAGTGGCGTCATCACCCACTGAGCTTTCTCCCAGGTGACGGTCTCGGTGACGCGGACGGGTCGTTGCTTGGCGCGTGCGGTGCCGGTTATACCCACTTTCCACACGCCTTCGAAGTCGGAGGCGCGCGTCCACCGGACGTCCCAGTCCTGACCGCCGTACGCCTTGATCCGGGCGCGGGCGTCCTCGAAGCCCTGAGGATGGGCGTCGAGCAGCCCCGCCAGCCCGTCCTCGTCCGAGGCGTTGAGGAACCGCACGTAGTCGTGCAGGAAACGGTCCTGGTCCGCCAGGTCGGGTTTCGCGGGCGCGGAGCCATCCCCGCCGCCGCACGCGGTGAGCAGTACCGCGCAGAACACCGCCATGAGCAGCCCGACGCGCCGCCGCCATGAGCGGCACCCGCTCCCGTCAGGTGCGGAAGGCGTAATACGTCGCGCGCGGGTACTGCGCCACAAGGCTTTTCACCGACTTCCGGTAGGTGTTGGTCGAATGGTAGGTGAGGTAGGGCACTCCACCACTCTTGTACGTGGTGATCATGGAATGGTCCTTGGACCGGTTGCCGTTGAAGTCCATCTGGAGGATGTCCCCGATCCCCAGCTTGTACACGTTGTCCAGGTTGTAGGCCCGGTCGCTGTGCAGAGCAAAGGACGCCCAGTAGTTGACGTTGACCCAAGACGTCGTCTGGTTCGAGGAGTTGTACCACCAGTTCTTGTAGCTCTTGTACCAGCCGGTGTCGTTCTTCCATCCACCCGCCCGCAGCGCCTGGCTGATGAAGTTGGTGCAGTCGCCCCCGACGTCGCTGAACTTGCGGTAGTTGGAGTTGTAGTTCTTCCAGTACTTCTCCGCGTACTTCGCCATGGCGGTGTAGTCGTAGCTGGCGGTGGCGCTGACCTTGGCCTGGACCTGGACTGTTGGCTGGATGATGCTCGCCTGGTTCTCCTGGGGCGCGGGGCCGTCGGTTTCGGGCTCTCCGCCCTCGTCGATCGGCTCGTCGGCCACGCCGGTGGACGTGGAGCCACTGTCCCCGACGGTGTCCGCCACCGCGTTGACCGCGGCCGGACCGTCCCCGTCGAGAGGCGTGAATCCGGTCAGCTCCCAGGTACCGTCCGGCGCTGCTACGAAGGTCAGCTCGTGCCTCGCCTGGAAGCCGGTGGTCGGCGGCTCGCCGCCCTCGATCTCCTTGTAGGTGAGCATGGTCGTCTCGGTGACCTGGACAGTGGCCCGGTCGCCGGTCACCCGCACCTCGTCCACGTCCACCTCGGTCTCGGCCGCCGTGTACGCCTCGTCCAGCGCGGCGAGCCGCGCCCTGCGGTCATGCAGGACATGTGTCGCGGCGTCCTCCGCGTGGGCCAGTTCGCTGGTGACGTGCACATCACCCTTCAGCGGCAGCGCCGCGCCTGCGCGGAGGGTTGCCTGGGAGCCGTCCAGGAGTGCGGAGGTCCGTCTGGTCAGTACGGCATCCGCGAGGACGGCGAAGTCATCGGTGGTCTCCGCGTCCACGGTACGGGCTGCCTCGGCCGTGACCTGGATGGCTGTGCTGTCTGCGGCCTGCGCGCTCGCGGCGGGCGGCAGTGCGGCCAGCAGCGTCGCCCCCAGGGTCAGCGCCGTGACACGTCTGTAAGTCCCGTTTCTCATACAACTCCCCCAACTACGGCCCGAAACAGGCCGGTTGAGGTGATCCTGTCATCTCCAGTCACGGACGGCGAGACCTTTTCGTACATGCGTTCCCAGGTGTTCGGCTTCCACAATCGGGCTCCCGGCCCTACAGCGGGTCAGCCCTCACTACGGTTCTCACCGTGGGCGCACGACGGTGCAGACGTGCAGGGGGTGACTGCCGGAGTCGAACAGGGGCTGCCCGCCGCGTCGCTCGAGCGCGGCTCGGGTTCATCAGGGACCGGTACCTTGCCCGGCGGGGCGGACGTCTCGTGGATCGTGGGGCTGGCCGTACCGGCGCTGCTGTACCGGCTGCTCGCCCGGCGCGCGCCCCGGCCCGGTGGCCCCCGCCCGGATACGGGGGTTACCCCCAGTGCGGGCGGCGGCGCCGCTGCCTAGCGTGGGGGCCATGACGGCGATGGACGCGCGGGAATCCGATCTGAAGAAGGACCTCGACGCCACCTTGCGGGCCCGCGGGGAGCTGGGCGAGGAGTACGAGTCCGCGCTGGTCGAATCCTTCCTGGAGAAGGTCGACCAGCGCATCGACGACGCCGTCGAGCGCCGGGTGCGGCGGCAGCTGGCCGAGCAGCAGATGACGGCGGCGCGCGGGGACCGGTCGGCGGCGCCCACGGACTCCTGGGGCGAGCGCTTCGGCTTCGGGATCGTCTCGCTGGTCCTGGCCGTCCCGCTCTCCGCGATCGGCGGCGGCATCGGCAATCTGCCCGGGCTGCTCGTCGCCTGGGCCGGCATCGTCGGGGTCAACGTCGTCCAGGCGGCCCGCACCGACCCGGGCCTCTTCCGCCGCCGCAAGCCCTCCCCGGAGGACGTCCGGGAGGACTAGGGCCGCTCGTTCGGACCGCGCCGGGCGCGCGGGGGAAGACTTACGCGGGGACCGCCGCACCCCCGGTTGCCGGGGGGCGGGACGACGGCGGTCCCCGCGAGGGACGCGGGGCGGCCGGAGACCGGCCGCCGCGTCCGTGGCGTCCATGGAGGTCCGGGAGCCGCTCCGGAAAGTCCCTGGCGCCGTACGGTGCCGGACCGGGCGGGGGGCCTTCCCCGGGCTGGACCCGGGAGGCGTTCCCTCGCCCGCCGACACCCCCTACTGTGCCGGTGCCGTGTTAAGCGTGTGCTGCGCGGACGTGACACGCGCGTACCACTTGCGCGAAGTCCGCGCGGGCGGCCGTCCGGGGCGGTCCGGCCGCCGGCGCCGGGAGTTCACCGCGCGTGCACCGCCGGCCGGCCGGTCACTTCCCGCCCTCGGCGAGGAAGGCCAGCAGGTCCTGCCGGCTGACCACCCCGGTCGGCTTGCCCTCGACGAGGACGATCGCCGCGTCCGCCGTGCCGAGCACGGTCATCAGGTCCTCGACCGGCTCCCCGGAGCCGACCTGCGGCAACGGGGCGGACATGTGCCGCTCCAGCGGGTCGTCCAGCGCGGCCCGCTGGGTGAACAGCGCGTCCAGCAGCTCCCGCTCGACGACCGAGCCGACGACCTCGGCGGCCATCACGTCCGGGTGGCCGGCGCCGGGCTTGACGATCGGCATCTGGGAGACGCCGTACTCGCGCAGCACGTCGATGGCCTGGCCGACCGTCTCGTCGGGGTGCATGTGGACCAGGGACGGCATGGAGCCGCCCTCCTTGTGCTCCAGGACGTCGCCGACGCGCGCGCTGGGCCCGGCGTCGTCCAGGAAGCCGTAGTCGGCCATCCACTCGTCGTTGAAGATCTTGCTGAGGTAGCCGCGCCCGCTGTCCGGCAGCAGCACGACCACCACGTCGTCCTCGGTCAGCCGCTCGGCCACCCGCAGCGCGGCGACGACCGCCATGCCGCAGGAACCGCCCACCAGCAGGCCCTCCTCCTTGGCCAGACGCCGGGTCATCTGGAAGGAGTCCTTGTCGGAGACGGCCACGATCTCGTCGGCGACCGTCCGGTCGTAGGCGGTCGGCCAGAAGTCCTCGCCGACGCCCTCGACGAGGTACGGCCGTCCGGAGCCGCCCGAGTAGACCGAGCCCTCCGGGTCGGCGCCGATGACCTTCACCCGGCCGTCACTGGCCTCCTTCAGGTAGCGGCCGGTGCCGGAGATGGTGCCGCCGGTGCCCACGCCCGCCACGAAGTGGGTGATCCTGCCCTCCGTCTGCTTCCACAGCTCGGGGCCGGTCGAGTGATAGTGGGAGAGGGGGTTGTGGGGGTTGGAGTACTGGTCGGGCTTCCAGGCCCCGGGGGTCTCGCGGACCAGGCGGTCGGAGACGTTGTAGTAGGAGTCCGGGTGCTCCGGGGCGACCGCCGTCGGGCACACGACCACCTCGGCGCCGTAGGCGCGCAGCACGTTGATCTTGTCGGTCGACACCTTGTCCGGGCAGACGAAGATGCACCTGTAGCCCTTCTGCTGGGCCACGATGGCCAGGCCGACGCCCGTGTTGCCGCTGGTGGGCTCGACGATCGTGCCGCCGGGCCGGAGCTCGCCGCTCTGCTCGGCCGCCTCGATCATGCGCAGGGCGATGCGGTCCTTCACTGAGCCGCCCGGATTGAAGTACTCCACCTTGGCCAGGACGGTCGCCCTGATGCCCTTGGTCACGCTGTTGAGCCGCACCAGCGGGGTGTTGCCGACGAGGCTGATCATCGAGTCGTGGAATTGCACCGTTGTCTCCGGATGCTGCAAAAGGTGTGGTCGTGATGGTTCCCCCAGCCTAGGCCCTGGCGTCAGCGCGCGAGAGCCGTTCACTCCCCGTCGAGATTGGGCGACGGCCCGTACGGGGCAAGCAGTGGGTACGGCTCGAAGGAGGTGGCGGGGACGCATGACGAGCATGGCGAGGGCGCGGGTGGCCCGGCGGATCGCGGCCGGGGCGGCGTACGGCGGTGGCGGGCTCGGGCTGGCCGGGGCGGCCACGGTGGGCCTGCTGCTGGCGGAGATGCACCTGGCCAGGCGGCGGGTGGGCAACGGCACGCCCCCGCGGGTGCCGAACGCGGAGGGACTGTACGGCGGCACCGAGCCCCCGGCCGGCGAGCCGCCGCTGCGCCTGGTGATGCTGGGCGACTCCACCGCCGCCGGGCAGGGGGTGCACCGGGCCGGGCAGACGCCGGGGGCGCTGCTGGCCTCGGGGCTGGCCGCGGTGGCCGAGCGTCCGGTGGCGCTGCGGTCGGTGGCGGTGCCCGGGGCCCGGTCCGACGACCTGGACCGGCAGGTCTCGCTGGTGCTGGCCGACGCCGCCCGGCCCCCCGACATCTGCGTGATCATGGTCGGCGCCAACGACGTCACCCACCGCATGCCCGCGACCCGTTCGGTCCGCTGCCTGGCCACGGCGGTACGGCGGCTGCGCACGGCCGGCGCGGAGGTGGTGGTCGGCACCTGCCCCGACCTGGGCACGATCGAGCCGGTGCGGCAGCCGCTGCGCTGGCTGGCCCGGCGGGTGTCGCGGCAGCTCGCGGCGGCCCAGACGATCGGGGTCGTCGAGCAGGGCGGGCGCACGGTGTCGCTGGGCGACCTGCTCGGCCCGGAGTTCGCGGCCAATCCGCGCGAGCTGTTCGGCCCGGACAACTACCACCCCTCGGCGGAGGGGTACGCCACGGCGGCGATGGCGGTGCTGCCGACCGTCTGCGCGGCGCTCGGGCTGTGGCCGGCGGAGGAGGAGCGGCCCGACGTCTCCCGCCGCGAGGGCTTCCTGCCGGTGGCGCGGGCGGCGGCGGAGGCCGCGTCCGAGGCGGGCACCGAGGTCGCGGCCGCGATGCCGGCCGGGCCGCGCGGCCCCTGGGCGCTGCTCAAGCGGCGCAGGCGGCGCCGGGTGGCCGAGACGGAGCCGCAGCCCACGGCCCAGCCGTCGTGACGCGGCTCAGCCGTCGTGACGCGGCCCGGCCCCGCGGACACGCCCGGCCCCGCGGACACGCCCGGCCCCGCGGACACGCCCGGCCCCGCGGACACGCCCGGCCCCGCGGACACGGCCGGGGCCGGGGCCGGGGAGACGGCGAGCGAGGAGGCGTCGGAGGAAGCGGGCGAGGAGGCAGGTGAGGAAGCGAGCGAGCGAACGGGCGAGAAAGCAAGCGCTTAGTAAATTGCGGCCAGGGTCACACCGCGCGACCCGTGACCCTGGCCATACGGCCGGGTAACTTCCCAACCAGCCCTGCCGGACCGTATCCGTATCGCCTCTGGAGCCGTGATGCCCGAAGCCGTGATCGTCTCTGCCGCCCGCTCCCCCATCGGGCGCGCTTTCAAGGGCTCCCTGAAGGACCTGCGTCCCGACGACCTGACCGCCACGATCGTCCAGGCGGCCCTCGCCAAGGTGCCCGAGCTGGACCCGAAGGACATCGACGACCTGATGCTCGGCTGCGGCCTGCCCGGCGGCGAGCAGGGCAGCAACCTCGGCCGGATCGTCGCCGTGCAGATGGGCATGGACCACCTGCCCGGCTGCACGGTGACCCGGTACTGCTCCTCGTCGCTGCAGACCTCCCGGATGGCCCTGCACGCCATCAAGGCCGGCGAGGGCGACGTCTTCATCTCGGCCGGTGTCGAGACGGTGTCCCGCTACACCAAGGGCAACTCCGACAACCTCCCGGACACGCACAACCCGCTCTTCGCCGAGGCGGAGGCGCGCACCGCCGCCGTCGCCGAGCAGGAGGGCACCACCTGGCACGACCCGCGCGAGGACGGACTGCTGCCCGACCCCTACATCGCGATGGGGCAGACCGCCGAGAACCTCGCCCGGCTCAAGGGCGTGACCCGCCAGGAGATGGACGAGTTCGGCGTCCGCTCGCAGAACCTCGCCGAGGAGGCCATCAAGAACGGCTTCTGGGAGCGCGAGATCACCCCGGTCACGCTGCCCGACGGCACGGTGGTCTCCAAGGACGACGGGCCGCGCCCCGGCGTGACGATGGAGGGCGTGGCGGGCCTGAAGCCGGCCTTCCGCCCCGACGGCCTGGTCACCGCCGGCAACTGCTGCCCGCTGAACGACGGTGCCGCGGCGCTGGTCATCATGAGCGACACCAAGGCCCGCGAGCTGGGCCTGACCCCGCTGGCCCGGATCGTCTCCACCGGCGTCTCCGGCCTCTCCCCCGAGATCATGGGCCTCGGTCCGGTCGAAGCCTCCCGGCAGGCGCTCAAGCGGGCGGGGCTGACCATCGACGACATCGACCTGGTGGAGATCAACGAGGCGTTCGCCGCCCAGGTGATCCCCTCCTACCGGGAGCTCGGCGTCCCGCTGGAGAAGCTGAACGTCAACGGCGGCGCCATCGCCGTCGGCCACCCGTTCGGCATGACCGGCGCCCGCATCACCGCCACGCTCATCAACTCCCTCCAGTGGCACGACAAGCAGTTCGGCCTGGAGACGATGTGCGTCGGCGGCGGCCAGGGCATGGCCATGGTCATCGAGCGGCTCAGCTAGCTCCTCTCGTTCGGGACCAGGCCGGGCCCGCGGGCCCGGCGCCCCGGCCTCCCGGCCCCCCGTCCACTCCGCC
>NZ_WYCT01000125.1 GCF_011008945.1 Streptomyces harenosi | reverse complement strand
GGGCCGGGCCGGGGGCGGGTCGGCCGGGTGCGGCGCTCACCGGCGGCCCGTCGGAAGGGGACGGCCGATCAGCGAGGAGACGGGTATGGCAGGGGCTGAACGCACGGACACGGACCGAGGCGGTGGCCAGCAGCGCGAAGGCGTGTCCGCCGGTGTGCTCACCGAAGCGCTGGAAGCCATCGGGACCGGTGCCTATGTCGTGGACGAGCAGGGCCGCATCATCGCCGTGAACTCCCACGGTGAGCGGATGCTGGCCCTGCCCGCCGAGGATCTTCTCCGCCGTGACGCCCACGACCTGCTGCACCGGGACGCCCACGGTCAGCCACTGCCGACGACACGGTGCGTCATGCGGCAGGCGTTCCACGCCGGGCGCACCGCGCAGGGCGAGGAAGACCACTTCGCGCGCGGGGACGGCTCCGTCCTGCCGGTCTCCTGGCTGATCACGCCGTATCGCCTCGGTGGGCGGCAGCGCGGCACGCTCGTCGTCTTCCACACCACCGACCACGCGCGGGAATCCGGCGCGCGAGGGGCGCCGGCGGCCGAGCCGCTGACGGAGCTGGAGCGGCTCGCGCTGCTCGCCGAGACCACCACGCAGTTGACCTCGACCCTCGATGTCGACGAGGCGCTGCGCCGGCTGGTGGCGCTGGTGGTGCCCCGGCTGGCGGACTGGGCGATCGTCGACCTGATCACCGAGCGGGACGAGGTCTGGCGCACGGTCGTCGTCCACGCGGAGGGTGACACCCTCGTGCACCACGAGGATCTGCAGGGCCCGATGCCGCCCATCCCGGAGCGGTCCCCCAGGCCGCTGTCCAGGGCGCTGCGCGGGGTCGCCTCCACCGTCGCCGGTCCCGAGAACTACGAGGGAGAGCCGGATTCCGGCATCGCGGTGGAACAGCGCCGCCTGTTCGGCGCCACCGGCATCCGCTCCGCGGCCATCGCCCCCATCCGCAGCACCCGCGAAGTCCTGGGGGCCCTCACCCTGGGCCGGGCCGAACACCCGGGGAACTTCACCGGCGACGACCTGCCCCTGGTCGAGGACATCGCCCGCCGGGCGGGTCTCGCCCTGGACAACGCCCGCCTCTACCAGCGTCAGCGCAAGGTCGCCGAGACCATGCAGAACCATCTGCTGCCCCAGATGCCGAGCGTGCCCGGGCTCCAGATGACCGTCCGCTACCTGCCCGCGCCCGACGCTTCGCACGCCGGCGGCGACTGGTACGACGCCTTCCCCCTGCCCGACGGCGCCACCGCCCTGGCCGTCGGCGATGTCGTCGGCCACGACCTGGAGGCCGCGGCCGGCATGGCACAGGTGCGCAACATGCTCCGTGCCTACGCCTGGACCCACCGGGAAGGGCCCGGCCGGATCGTCGAACGGCTCGACGAGGCGGTCCAGCACATCACCGATGTGCCCATGGTCACCATGGTCCTCGCCCGGATCGAGGAGGCGGGCGACGGTCACTGGCGACTGTCCTGGACCAACGCGGGGCACCCGCCGCCCCTGCTCGTCAGCCGCGACGGCCTCGCCGACTACCTCACCGGCGGCCACGGCATCCTTCTCGGCACCGGTGTCGGCGCCTCCCGCCCCGACGCCACCGTCCTGATTCCGGCCGGCTCCACCCTGGTGCTGTACACGGACGGCCTGATCGAAGCCCCCGGCCACACCCTGGACACCGGTCTGCAGCGGCTGCGCCAGCACGCCGCCGCACTCGCCCACCGGCCGCTGCCGTCCTTCACCGACCGGCTGCTGAGCCGGGTCCGGCCCGCCGGCAACGACGACGACGTGGCCCTCCTCGCCCTGCGCGTTCCCGTCCCGACGTGAGGTGCGACCCGGCGTCCCAGGGGCCCGGGGGGCAGGCCGCCATCCGGTGGGCCCGGTCCGGACCGGAGGGGTGCGCCGCCCCGGCAGCGGACCGGGAGGAAAGGGAGAGGAAAACGATAGGAAAGCGAGAGGAAAGCGAGGGGAAGGAGAGCGGTTGCCCGCGGCCACCGGAGCGTCTGTGCTGCCGCGAAGCGGGTACTCATGTGATGTCTGACCTGACCGGTGTCCACCTGAGCGGCTCGAGGGAGTTCTCCAAGTGACGAATCCCTCCCACGGCGCGCGCGGCCGTGCCGAAGACCGGTGGTGCGCCGTGCGGGTGCACGGCGCGGGGGAGCGGGATGTGACCAGGAGCAGCGCGGAGTCGCTGATGCGGCTGATGCAGGACAGCCACACGGCCACGCTCGAGCAGCTCCCCGAGATGATCGCCGAGCACGCCGCCGCGGCGGGCATGCGCGACGTGGCGGTCTTCGTGGTGGACATCCGGGAGACGGTGCTGCGCCGGCTCACCGGGCACGGGCCCACCGCCGGGGACGGCGGAGAGGAGTTCACCGTGTCGGGCAGCCTGCCCGGACAGGCGTACCAACGCGTGGAACTGATTCCCGAACGGCCCGGGACGGACGGGCGGCGGTGGTGGGTGGCCATCACCGATGGCGTGGAGCGTCTGGGTGTGCTGCGCGCCGACACCGACACCGATGACGCCTCGGTCCAGCAGGCCCTGCGCGATCTGGCGTCCATGACAGCCCTGCTGCTGCTCAGCAAACGGTCCTTCAGCGACTCCTACGCGCGTCTGGTGCGCACCGAGCCGATGAACGTGGCCGCGGAGCTGCAGTGGAACCTCACCCCGCCGCCCGCGTACGCCGGGAACGACGCCACCGTCGGCGCCGCGATGGAGCCCGCCTACCAGGTCGGCGGTGACGCCTTCGACTACGCGGTGGCCGGAACCACCCTCCACCTGGGCGTCTTCGACGCCATGGGCCACGACACCACCGCCGGCATCACCGCGAACGTCGCCGTGGCCGCCTGCCGCAACGCCCGCCGCCAGGGCGCCTCGCTGACCGAGACCAGCGAGCAGGTGGAGCAGACCCTGATCGAGCAGTTCAGCACCAGCCGCTACGTCACCGGGATCCTGGCCGACCTGGACATGGGGACCGGCCGGCTGACGTGGATCAACCGCGGCCACCATCTGCCGATCCTGATCCGCGGCAACCGCTGGATCACCGAACTGGCCTGCCCGCCGGCCGGCCCCATGGGCGCCGGCCTCGGCCTGCCGGTCATCATGGCCACCGAGCAGCTCGAACCGGGGGACCGCCTGCTGCTCTACACCGACGGCATCGTCGAGGCCCGCGACAAGCGCGGGGAGGAGTTCGGCCGGGAGAGATTCGTCGACTTCATTCTGCGTCACCACTCCGGACGGCACACCCTGCACGAGGCCCTGCGCCGGCTGATGGCCGCCGTGATGGACCACCACGACGGCAGACTCGACGACGACGCCACCGTCCTGCTCACCGAGTGGCGCGGCGGCGACCAGCAGGCGCTGATCCCGTGAACCGCGGCCTGCGCCGAGAGGAACGACGACGGGACCGGACGGCCCGCCTCCCGCCCCGGCGGGACGTGCCGGACGCGCCGCGCCCGCCCCCGCGGGACAGGGCGGTGCTCCCTCCAGTGTCCGGGTACACGCCGGGGCGCCAGGCCTCCGTGCGGTCAGCACGGAGACCGGGCGCCCCGGGAAGTGACCGGGCGGTCAGGGGCTCAGGCGCCGCTCTCCCTGAGCATGTCCTCCCGCTCGACGATCTTCACACGCTCGCGGCCCTGCGGCTCGCCCAGCGCCTTCTCCGCCGCGTCGAGGCGGTACCAGCCCTCCCAGGTGGTGAAGCGGATGTTCCGCTCGGCGAGGAAGGCGTCCACGGCCTCGGGGCCGGGGGAGGCGGGCGTGTGGAGGCGCCCGTCCGCGAAGTCGGCCAGCAGGTTGGCCACCGTCTCGTTGGCGTCGCCCTTGGTGTGGCCGATCAGACCGACCGGGCCGCGCCGGATCCAGCCGGTGACGTACGTGGACTGCAGGTGCTCGCCCGACTCCTGGATGACGCGCCCGCCCTCGTCCGGAACCGTGCCGGAGTCCAGGTCCCACGGCAGTTTGGGCAGCTTGTCCGACAGGTAGCCCACTGCGCGGTACACCGCGGTGACGTCCCAGTCCGTGAACCTGCCCGTGCCCTTGACGTTGCCGGTGCCGTCCAGTGCGGTGCGCTCGGTGCGCAGGCCGACGACCCTGCCGTCCGCGCCGAGGATCTCGGTGGGCGACTCGAAGAAGTGCAGGAACAGCTTGTGCGGACGGTCGCCGACGTCGCGGATCGCCCAGTTCTCCAGTGTCTTGGCGACCATGTCGGCCTGCTTGTTGCCCCGCCGGGTCGCGATCGAGCCGTCGTCGTAGTCGATGTCCTCGGGGTCGACGATGACCTCGATGTTCGGGGAGTGGTCCAGCTCCCGGAGCTCCATGGGGCTGAACTTCGCCTGCGCCGGGCCCCGGCGGCCGAAGACGTGGATCTCCTTGGCCCGGTTGGCCTTCAGCCCGTCGTAGACGTTCGGCGGGATCTCCGTGGGCAGCAGCTCGTCCGCCGTCTTGGCCAGGATGCGGGCCACGTCGAGCGCGACGTTGCCGACGCCGAGCACGGCCACCTTCTCGGCCTCCAGGGGCCAGGTGCGCGGGACGTCGGGGTGGCCGTCGTACCAGGAGACGAAGTCGGCGGCGCCGTAGGAGCCGTCGAGGTCGATGCCGGGGATCGGCAGGGCGCGGTCGGCCATCGCGCCGGTGGCGAAGATCACCGCGTCGTAGAACGCGCGCAGGTCGTCCAGGCTGATGTCACCGGGGTAGTCCACGTTGCCGAACAGGCGGATCTGCGGCTTGTCGAGGACCTGGTGGAGGGCGGTGATGATGCCCTTGATGCGGGGGTGGTCGGGGGCGACCCCGTAACGGATCAGACCGAACGGGGCCGGCATCCGCTCGAAGATGTCGATGGACACGCCGGGCTCGGCGGCCACCTCGGACTTGAGCAGTGCGTCGGCGGCGTAGATCCCGGCCGGGCCGGATCCGACGATGGCTACCCGCAGAGGGCGGGGCATGATCAGGTTCCCTTCGAGCGATGACAGGCGTCTCGTCGGGAAGCCTAAGTTAAGGCAACCCTAAGTCGGTACGCGGGTTCCGTCTATGAGCTCATAAGTCCCGCTTATGGGATGTCTCAGGGAGGGTTTGAGGTGCCTGTGCAGGGAGACGCAGGCGTGAGGACGGTCCGACAGTGCGGAGGAGCCCGATGGACGGGGAGACGACAACCGGCGGACCGCAGGGCCGCGGCGACGGCGCCGAGCGGGCCGGCGGCGGGGAGCGGCCGGACCCGAACCGGTGGCGGGCTCTGTGGGTCACGCTGGTCGCCGGATTCATGACCCTGCTGGACGTCACCATCGTCGCGGTCGCCCTGCCGTCCCTGCAACGGGACCTGCACGCCTCGGCGGCGTCCGTGCAGTGGGTGGTCTCGGGCTACACGCTGGCCTTCGCCCTCACGCTGGTGACGGCCGGGCGCCTCGGCGACGCGTTCGGCCGGCGGCGCCTCTTCCTCGCCGCGCTCGCGGCCTTCGTGCTGTGCAGCGCCGCGGCGGGAGCCGCGCCCACCGTCACCCTGCTGGTCGTGGCCCGGCTGGCCCAGGGCGTCGCCGCCGGGAGCCTCGCGCCGCAGAACTCGGCCCTGATCCAGCAGATGTTCCACGGCGCGGAACGCGCACGCGCCTTCGGGCTGTTCGGCGCCACCGTAGGCGTCTCCAGCGCCGTGGGCCCGGTCGTCGGGGGCCTGATCCTGGCGCTCGCCGACGGCCCCCAGGGCTGGCGGTGGATCTTCTACGTCAACGTGCCCGTCGGGGTGCTCGCGCTGCTGCTCGGCAGCCGCCTGCTGCCCCGCACCGGCCCCCGCCACCGGGGGCGCCTGGACCCCGGGGGAGTGGTTCTGCTGGGCGCCGGGATCCTCGCCCTGATGCTGCCGCTGGTGCTGGCCGAGGCCGGCGGGCTCGGCCGCCTGTGGTGGCTGTTCCCGGCCGGTGCCCTGGTCCTGGCGGCGTTCGTGGCCTGGGAGCGGCGGCTCGCCGCACGGGGCGGGGCCCCGCTGCTGGAGCCGCGGCTGCTCACCGCCACGCGTGGCTACGGCGCCGGAGCCGGCCTCGCCGCCCTGTACTTCGTGGGCTTCAGCGGCGTGTGGCTGGTGTTCGCCCTGTTCTTCCAGAACGGGCTCGGCTACTCGCCCCTGGCGTCCGGACTGGCGGTGACGCCCTTCGCCGTCGGCTCCGCCATCGCGGCGGCCGCGGCGGGCCGGCTGGTGGGGCGGCTGGGCCGGCTGCTGACCGTCTGGGGGCTCGTCGCCGTCATGGCGGGGCTGGGCGGTACCGCCCTGACACTGTGGCTCGCGCCCGCGGACCGGGCCGTGTGGATCGCGGCGCCGCTGCTGTTCGCCGGGGGCCTGGGCAGTGGCTGCGTCATCTCCCCGAACATCACCATGACGCTGCGCAACGTGCCGGTGCGCATGGCGGGTGCCGCCGGAGGCGCCCTGCAGACCGGCCAGCGGCTCGGCGCCGCCGTCGGGACCGCGGCGCTGCCCGGCCTGTTCCATCTCGCCCTGCACGCCACCGGCGACGACTACCACCGTGCCGTGGCCATCGCCGTCGGCTCGGGCGCCGCCGCCATGCTGTGCGCCCTGGCCGTCGCCGTCGCCGACCGGCGGCGGGACCGTACCGGCGAGCGCCCGGACCCCCTGCCGCGGCCGTCCCGCGGTCACTGCCGCGCGGACCACGCGGACCGCGCACGGTGAAGCGGTCGGCCACCTCCCGGGTGGACCGGAGAACCGGGCGCACCAAGGCGACGCACCGGCCGGGTGCGTCCCGGGCGGGCCACCGGGCGCCGGCCGGACACGCGACCGGGCGCCGGCGTCCCGCTCGCCGGCGCCCGGTGCCGCTCGCGCATGCCTCAGTGGCGCTTGCCGAACTTCCTCAGCATCTGCTGCGCCTGGGCGCGGCGACGGGGATCGGCGGCGGCACGACGCACCTGCTCGGTCGTCCGGCGCCCCTGCGGGCTGCGCGCGAACTGCTTGATCCGCTCCAGCATTCCGGCCATGACATTCCTCCGGATCGACGACGGTCCTTTCCTGCACGTCTCGTACCCGGCATCCGGGTTTCCAGCCTCGCCCACGGGACGTTTGCGCGCGGGGCGACGGGCAACCCGGCCGTCCCTGGCACCGAGACGACCGCTGAGGTGAAACGGTGAGCGGCAACCAGAAGGCCAAGGCGAAGATGGAGCAGGCCCGGGGGAAGGCCAAGGAAGCGGCCGGCCGCGCGGTGGGCGACGAACGGCTCACGGCCAAGGGCCGCGCCGAGCAGGCGAAGGGCGACGCACGACAGGCGAAGGAGAAGGCGAAGGACACGTTCCGGCACTGATGGTCATGATGCGCGGTGACGGCTGACCACACCGGCACCGCAGGGCCGCGGACCCGGCACCCGCCCGGTTCCGCGGCCCTCGCCGTGCCAGGCCCCGCGCGCCGGACGGACCGGGTGGCTCCGCGCGCCGCAGCGGGGGACGGACCGGGCGGTACCCGCGCAGCGGCGGCCGGGCCGGAGCGGCTCCCGCGACGCGGCGGTCCGCTCGCCCCCGACGCCGGCCCCGGCCGGCGGCGAGCGGGACGCACCCGATCCCCCCGGCGCCGTGGCGGCCTTCGGCCGTGGCGGGCGGGCTCCGGCCGTCCGGATCACGGAGCTCCCACGGGCCCCCGCCCGTCACGGCAGGGGCTGCTCCGCCCAGATGACCTTGCCCCCCGGTGTGTACCGGGTGCCCCAGCGCTCGGCCAGCTGGGCGACCAGGAACAGCCCCCGTCCGCCCTCGTCCGTCATGGCCGCGTAGCGCAGGTGGGGCGAGGTGTTGCTGCTGTCGGCCACCTCGCAGATGAGCGTGCGGTCGCGCAGCACACGGACGCGGATGGGCTCCCCGCCGTACCGGATCGCGTTGGTGACCAGCTCGCTCAGCAGCAGTTCCGTGGTGAACGACAGTTCGTCCAGGCCCCACTGCGCCAGCCGCCGGGTGACCCGGGCCCGCACCTCGCCCACCGCCGCCGGGTCCGCCGGCACGTCCCACTCGGCGACCCGGTCCGGACCCAGGGCCCGGGTGCGGGCCACGAGCAGCACGATGTCGTCGCCGGCCCGGGCCGGGAGCCGGGCGTCCAGGACGGCCCGGCAGGTCTCCTCCGGCGCCGGGCCGGAACCCGCCAGCGCGCCGCGCAGCCGCTCCAGCCCCTCGTCGATGTCGTGCTCCCGGTCCTCCACGAGCCCGTCGGTGTACAGGACCAGCCGGCTGCCCTCCTCCAGCTCCAGTTCCGCGGTCTCGAAGGGGAGACCGCCCAGCCCCAGCGGCGGACCGGCCGGCACGTCGGGGAAGGCGACCGTGCCGTCGGGCCGGACCAGCACCGGCGGCGGATGACCGGCCCGGGCGGTCACACAGGTACGGGAGACCGGGTCGTAGACGGCGTACAGGCAGGTCGCGCCGGTGACCGGGGCGCTGGTGTCGTCCGCCGCCTCGTCCTGGTCGATACGGCCGACCAGTTCGTCCAGCAGGGTGAGCAGTTCGTCCGGCGGCAGGTCCAGCGCGGAGAAGTTGTGCACCGCCGTCCGCAGGCGCCCCATGGTGGCCGCGGCGTGCAGCCCGTGGCCGACGACATCGCCGACCACCAGCGCCACCCGGGCCCCCGACAGCGGCAGGACGTCGAACCAGTCGCCGCCCACGCCCGCCTGCGCCGGCAGGTACCGGTAGGCGATGTCCAGCGCGTCCTGGTCGGGCAGGCTGCGCGGCAGCAGACTGCGCTGGAGGGTCACCGCCATGCTGTGCTCCCGGGTGTAGCGGCGCGCGTTGTCGATCGAGACGGCGGCCCGGGCGACCAGTTCCTCGGCGAGGGCGAGCTCGTCCGCGTCGAACGGCTCGTGCCGCTCGGTGCGCCAGAAGCTGACCACGCCGAGGACCAGGGTGCCCGCCCGCAGGGGCACGGTGATCAGCGAGTGGACGCCGTACCGCACCACCTGCGCGGCGCGTTCGAGGTCCTGGGCGTGCCAGCCGGAGGCCCGGACCAGGTCCGGTTCCAGCACCGGCCGGCCCGTGCGCAGGCTGTGACCCTGCGGGGAGGACGCCACGAAGCGGATCTGCCGCCCCACCGGATAGAGCGGGGCGTCGTCGCGCACGCCGCTGAGGGCGGTGCGGCGCAGCGGGGTGATCTCTTCCGGGCGGCCCCCGGCGAGGACGGCGTCGAACAGGTCCACGGTGGCGAAGTCCGCGAACCGGGGGACCGCCAGTTCCGCCAGTTCCTCGGCAGTCCGGGTGACGTCCAGGCTGGTGCCGACGCCCACACTGGCGTCGTACAGCAGATCCAGGCGTTCGCGGGCGGTCTCGGCCCGGCCGGACAGGGCGCGCAGCTCCGTGGTGTCGCGCAGGGTGGCGACGGTGCCGGGCGGCCCGCCCTCGCGGTCCGTGGACCGCTGGCTGACCGCCAGCAGCCGGTCCCCGACCAGGTGCACCTCGTCCGTGGCGACCCGCCCGGAGGCCAGCAGGTCCGCCGTGTCGGACGGCAGCCCCAGGTCGCGCACATGCCGCCCCTCCGCGCCGGCGGGCAGCGCGAGCAGACGGTGCGCCTCGTCGTTGGCGAGCAGCAGGGTGCCCCCGCCGCCGACGATCAGCACGCCCTCGCGGACGGCGTGCAGGACGGCGTCGTGGTGCTCGTACATCCGGGTCATCTCGTGCGGGCCGAGGCCGTGCGTCTGGCGCAGCAGCCGCCGGCTGACCAGCGCCGTGCCCGCCGTCGCCAGGACCAGCGCCACGGCCGCGGCGGTCAGCACCAGCGGCAGCTGCCGGTCGGCGGTGCCGCCCACGTGGTCCGTGGTGATGCCGGCCGCCACCAGACCCTCGACCGAGCCGTCCGGCGCCTTGACGGGCACCACGGCCTGCACCAGCGGCCCGATGGTCCCCTCGATCTCCTCCGTCACGGTCCGCCCGGCCAGCGCGGGGTCGATCGTCCCGACGAAGCGCCTGCCGATGCGGTCCGGCTCGGGGTGGGTGTAGCGCACGCCGTCGGTGTTCATGACGGTGATGAAGTCGACCCCCGTCGCCCTGCGGGCCGCCTCCGCGCGGGGCTGCAGCACCGCCGTCGGGTCGGGGCCGCGCAGCGCCTCGCGCAGGCCCGGCCCGTCGGCGAAGGCCGCGGCCACCGCGACCGACCGGTTGCGGGCCTCCACCGAGCTGTCGTGGCGGACCTGGAGCACCAGCGCGACCACGGCGGCCACCACCAGCAGCAGCACGATGACGATGTGCAGGACGAACACCTGTCCGGCGACGGTGCGTCCGGCCAGTGCCGCGCGCACCGCCGCGCCCCGTCCCCGCCGCGACCGCTCGGCGTCCGCCTGCCGCCGGGCGAGCGGACCGCCGGGACGGCGGGTCCGGTCTCCCGATCGACCCATCAGCCGGACCATGAGCCCATGTCTACACTGCCGGGCCCCGGGAGGCGAGACGCGCCCGCCCGGGTGCCGGGCTTCCCTCGCACCGCGCGGTACGGCACGGGCGCGGCCGGGGCGCCGCGCCCGCCGGGACGGGCCCCGGGCCGGACGATGCCGCGGGCCGGGAGGCGGGGGCGCCGTCCGGACGCCCCGGCGCCGGCCCGGCGGCCCCGCGCCGGGCCGGTCACGACGGACGGGGGCCTCACGCCGGGCCCCCCGGGCCGGGGCGGCGGACCGCGAGCAGCAGGGCGATGTCGTCGGGACGGTCCACGGCGTGCCGGGCCCGCGCGGTGAGCCGGTCGGCCACGGCCGCCAGGGTGTGGTCCGGCCCGGTCGAGGCGGGGTCGCCGTGCCGCGCCAGGGCGACCCGCAGGGCGCCGATGCCGTCGTCGATGTCGGTGCCCGGCCGCTCCACCAGCCCGTCGGTGTAGAGGGCCAGGAGGGCGCCGGGCTCCATCTCCAGATCGGTCACCGGATAGTCGGCCTGCGGATCGACCCCGAGGACGATCCCGCCCGGAACGTCCAGCACCCGGGTACGGCCGTCCGGGTGACGCAGCAGCGGCGGCGGATGCCCCGCCCTCGCGGCGCACGCCAGACCGGTGGACGGATCGAAGCGGATGTAGCAGCAGCTCGCGAACAGGCCGGAATCCAGGCCGATCAGCAGACGGTTGGTGCCGCTCATCACCTCGTCCGGCGGATGGCCGCCGAGCGCGAAGGCCCGTACCGCGCTGCGCAGCTGCCCCATCGTGGCCGCCGCCTGGGCGCCGTGCCCCTGCACATCGCCGATCACCAGGGCCAGGCCGTCCCCCGACGCCACGACGTCGTACCAGTCCCCTCCCACGTCCATGCCCTGCGTGCCCGGCAGATAGCGTCCCGCGGTCTCCAGCACCGGGTGGGCGGGCAGCCGCCGGGGCAGCAGCGCGTGCTGCAGCCCGCGGGCGACCGCGGCCTCCGTCTCGTAACGCTGCGCCTTCTCCATGGCGTGCGCGATGAGCCCGGCGAGCGCGGTGAGCACCGTGCGCTCCTCGGGGCTGAAGGTGCGGGAGCGGTCGAAGCCCAGGATGCAGGAGCCCACCGGGCGCCCCGAGGCGATCAGCGGCAGGAAGGCCCGGGCGCCCTCTTCCGCGTCCAGCGCGATGCCCGGGTAGGCGGCGGCCAGTGCCCGCATCGAGTCGAAGAAGAGCGGGCGCCCGCTGGTGAGCGTCTCGACGCCCGGCAGGCGGGCGTCCAGCCCGACGCCCTCGAACCGGGCGAGGAAGCCCGGCGGGAAGCCGGTCTCCCAGGCCAGGTACAGGTGCCGTTCCTGGAGCAGGTAGATGGCGAGCCGCCGGCCGCCGAACGCCGGGAGCAGCTCCCTGACCACCACGGCGGACACCTGGCGGGCGGTGACCGCCTCCGACAAGGCCACGGCGAGGACGATGGGGCGGTACAGCGGCGCCGTCGACGCGGCGACGGGCACCGGCGGCCCGGCCGCGGCGGGGTCCGGAGGGAGCCCGGGCACCGGTGCGCCCGCCGGTTCGGCCGCCGCCCCCGGGGCGGCCGCGGTGTCCGCGCCGTCCGGGGCGTCGGCGGATCCCGCGGAGGCGTCCGCCACCCGGTTGGCGGGGCGGACCGTGCACGCCAGCAGGTCCGGTCCGGGATGGACGGACAGGGCCAGCCAGTCGCCCTCGAAGGGCTGCGGCTCCGTCGTGCGGCCCGGGCCGGAGGGGCGGCGGACATGGAAGCCGACCGGGTCCGGGGCCAGCAGGGCGGCCCGCAGATGGTCCTCGAACGCGGCCTGGTCGGACCACGGCACGGCCTCCCACAGCGAGTGGCCGAGCAGCGCCGCCCGCGACCGCCCCAGCAACCGGGCGGCGCGCGCGTTGACGTACACGAACGTGCCCAGCCGGTCCAGGCCGAAGACGCCGTCCGGCAGCAGATCGGCCACGGCGTCGGCCACCGGGCCCGGCCCGGGATCGCGCACGGAGCCGCGCACCGGTCCGGCGCCGGGCGGCGCGGCCGTCGGCCGCCACACCTCCACCACGCGCAGCGAACCGTCCGCCGACCGCAGGTGCAGGGGCAGCGGTGGCGGCCGGCCGGCCGCCGTCTGCCGCAGCGCCGCCGCGAGCCGGTGGTCGTCGCCCGGGGCCATGGCGTCCGCCAGCGCGCCCAGGGTGAGGACCGCCCGGTCCGCCGGTACGCCGATCAGCTCACGCAGCGGCTCGTCCACGGCCACCTCGCCGGTGCCGGGGTCCCAGGAGAAGCTCCCGGCGCGCTGCCCGGGCCGCCGGGCGGCGGGCGGCCGGACGCACAGCGGCTCGCCCTCCCAGGCGACCGGCGAGCCGTCCGCCTCCTCCGTCCGTGCCAGGGCCGCGCCCAGCTCCCGGGCCAGTACCGTCATGCGGTCGACGCCCTCCAGGACCTCGGCGGCGTCCGCCACGGCCGGGCGCAGCACGGTCAGCACCCCGAAGCTCCGTCCGGCCCCGGTCACGGGCACGTGCAGCGACCCGAACCGGAACGGCAGTCCGGCCGCGAACTGGGGATAGCGCCGCATCGTCTCGGCCGGGTTGGGCAGCACGACCGGAACGCCGAGCCGGTAGGCGTCGGCGACGGGGAACGGGCGGTCGACGTGCATCCGCCACCAGGGCCGGAACAACGGCCCGGGCAGCCCGGCCAGCACGGACAGGCGCAGCATCCCGGGGGTGCGGGACCGCAGGTAGACGCCGCCCGCGAGGCCGCCGGCCGCGCTGATCGCCTCCGTGGAGGTGTCGATCAGCGGCGTCACCGGCCGCCCGGTCTCCCGGTGTGCGTCCTCGGTGCCTGACGTCATCGGCCCACCTCGTCCGTGCCCCGCCACGCGGCGACACAGCAAGGATGCGTCACGGCATCCGGGCGCGCACCCGGACGGGGGACGGGAGCTGCCGGAGCGAAGCGGCCCCGGCCCGCACGGGCGGCCGGGAAGAGGGCCGCACCCCGAGCGGGCCGCACCGTCGGCCCGAACCGCGTTAACACCGGCGATCACCCGGAGAGGGATATGAACCCGCGGCTCCCGCATGGGCAGCCCTACGGCCACGGTCGCACCGGCCCTGGAACACCCTTGAGTCCTTCACCGCGGCTGCCCTGCCCGGACCTGGTCCGCGTCCCGTTCCCCGTCGCTTGCGGCACCGAAAGCTTTCGACGCGCAGGACCGGCGCCATCATGGCAGTCCCACGCCCCTGCCTATCCCTGTCCCTTCCGACCTGGGATGACTCGATCCAAGAGGGCGACCTTGTTTCGTAAACGCTGCCGAAACCATTGACAACCCTCGTGGCGAGCCCGACTGTGGTGACGCTTCCGGCGTGCATGGCATGCGTACGGCCCTCAGGGTCACCTCGTCGATGAACGCTGAGATGCGCTCGGCATGCCTCCCGGTCACCAACGGTCCACCGTTCGCGAGGAGGAAACGTACGCATGAGCAAATCACCCGAGAATCCGAGCCCTCCGCAGATCAGTCGCAGGACGCTTGTGCTCGGTGGCGCCGGGGCGTTGGCGGCGGCGGCCGGGTCGGCCCTGCTGTTACCCGGCACGGCCCGTGCCGACCAGGTCATCACCAGCAACTCGACCGGCACGTACAACGGGTACTACTACTCCTTCTGGACCGACGACCCGGGCTCCGTCTCGATGACTCTCGGGGCCCCCGGGCAGTACAGCAGCCGGTGGAACAACACCAACAACTGGGTCGGCGGGCTCGGCTGGAGTACCGGCAGCCGCAGGACCGTGACCTACTCCGGCACCTTCGACCCCGGCAGCAACGGTTACCTCGCGCTCTACGGATGGACCTCCAACCCGCTGGTCGAGTACTACATCGTGGAGAACTTCGGCCCGTACAACCCGGGGTCCGCCGGCACGCGGCGGGGCACGGTCAACGCCGACGGCGGTACGTACACCATCTACGAGTCCACGCGGGTCAACGCGCCGTCGGTGGAGGGCACCAAGACCTTCCAGCAGTACTGGAGCGTCCGGAACAGCAAGCGGTCCAGCGGGACCATCGACACCGGCGTCCACTTCGACGCCTGGCAGGCGGCCGGGATGCCGCTGGGGTCGTTCGACTATTACATGATCATGGCCACGGAGGGCTACCAGAGCAGCGGCAGCTCCCACGTCACCCTGGGCGACGGCGGGAGCACCACTCCGCCTCCCGGCGGCGGCACTCCCGGGACGGGCGCCTGCAGCGCCGCGTACCGCACCACCAACTCGTGGAGCAACGGCTTCAACGGGGAGGTGACCATCACCGCGGGAAGCGGCGGCGTCAGGGACTGGAGGGTGCCGGTGACGTTCGCCGGCGGACAGACCGTCACCGCGATCTGGAACGGGACGGCGAGCTGGAGCGGGAACGTGATGACCGTGACCCCGGTCGGCTGGAACGCCAGCCTGGGCCCGGGACAGTCGGCCTCCTTCGGCTTCACCGTCAACGGTTCCAGCACCACGCCGCCCTCGGTCGGTAGCTGCAGCGTCGGCTGACCCCGGCGTCCCTCCCCGCACCCCTCACACCGACGGCGCGGCGCCCCCGGCGGCACCGCGCCGTTGCCCGCCGGGGGCCCTGGGCCCGCAGCCCGGCGCCGGGTCTCATCCGTACTCTGCCGGGGCCCCCGGGCCGGGCGGCCGAGGACGGGGGCTCCCGGGCGGCGGCACCGGGCTCCGGCGCGGTCGCTCCGCAGCCACCGCGGGTGCGCAGGGGATCAGATGCCGGACACCGGCGTCCGAGGCTCCCCGGGCGCGAGGGCGGGCGCGTCGGTGTCGAGATCACGGTGACAGCCGCGCAGCTCGTAGCGGGCGCGGAGCACGGCGGCCGCCTCCTCGCGGGGGATCGAGGTCAGGCCGAAGTGCTGGTGGGCGCAGGCCAGTACGTCGTCGACGGTGACCCGGCCGCGCGGCGGCCGCTGGTCCGCGCCCTCCGCGCGAGCCCCCCGGCGCGCGAGCGCACGGCGCCGGGCCTGGATCGCGATGTCGGCCGCCACTCCCAGCTGCGCCCGGACATGACGGGCGCGGTGCGCGGCGGACTCATGTGCGGCACCGCCCCTGCGGCGCACCAGACGTTTCATCACTGCCCCCCTTGTCTCCGGCCGCCGAACCGGGCGGCACACCTCGGTGAGTGAAGTCGTGTCAGGTCCGCTTACCCGTCGAAACGATGTTCAGGCATCGGGCGGCGTGATCCGGACACCCGTGTGCGGGACCGGCGGCACGGCCCGGTGCATCATGTCCAAAACGCTGCGGGACCAGCGGAACTTCACGCAAAACAATGGGGGGTACGGGTTCGATGCGTATCGTGAGGGACCAGGGCCCTTGCTTCCAAGAAGGGGCCCAGGACCGGACGGTGAGGCTCCACATGACTCCGGCGCACAGGTCTGATGCCGTTGATCGCTCCGCGGTGTCCACGGTCGTGGACTTCGACGGCGGTACGGAGGTGATCCCCGCCGCCCGGGACGTGGTCGAGGACTTCGCCGCCCGGCTCGGCGAGGCGGGGGTGCGGACCGGCGACACCTTCCTGGACTCGGCACGGCTGGTGACCAGCGAACTGGTGACGAACGCCCTGCGGCACGCGCCGGGCCCGTGCCGGCTGCGGCTGACCGTGGTCGACGGCACCGTGGAGATCGCGGTGTCGGACACCGGCGACGGGTTCCCGACGTTCCTGCCGCGCGACCCCCAGCGGATCGGCCGGCACGGCCTGGAGATCGTGACACGGCTGTGCGACCAGGTGATCACCAAGCCCGACGCCACGGGCAAGACCGTGTACGCGCGCGTGCCCCTGGCCTGAGGCCGCCGCCCCGAGCGGATCAAGGGCGGCGGCTGACGGAGCGTCAGCCGGCCAGCGCCGCCGCCACCGACGGGTAGCTGGGGATGAGGGTGTCCACCCCGACCAGCTCCAGGACGCGCCGCACGGCCTGCTGCGGCGCGGCCAGCCGGAGCCAGACCCCGCTTGCCTCGGCGGCCTGGTGCGCGGTGATCAGCGCGTTGATGCCGCTGGAGTCCATGAAGGTGACCCCTGACAGGTCGACGACGGCGCCCTGCCCCGTCCGCAGACACGACAGCAGCACCTCGCGGAACCGGACGCTGCCGTCGAGATCGGCCTCTCCCGCGACGGTCACGAGACAGACGCCGTCGTCCGTGGTGGTACGGGTGATCAGCAGCCGCTCGGGCATGGCCGTTCCCTCGGTGTCCGCCACACTTCCTCACTTCCGAGTCCGTCTTGACCGTGGTCGGTGACCATGATGGCAGGGTGCCGCGGAGGTGCGGAGGGGCGATCAAGACTTCGGTCTCGGGGCAGACGGCGGGAGTGATCTTCCACCGACCCGAGGAGGCACCGTCACCGTGGCCGTCCCTGCCCGCCGCATACGATCCGGCCGACGCCGGCAGCCGTTCGACCTGCGCAGGACGGCCGTGTTCTTCGGCCTCCTCGCCATCCTCCTGATCATCCTGGGGTTCACCGTCCGCATGGCGGCCGACCTCGTCGACCGGCGGCCCGTCTGGGCGCTGGTCCTGGCCCTGGCCGGCAGCGCCGGCGCCCTGTCCCTGTGGCACCGCCGCCACCGCCTCTCCGTCTCCCGCGCCGCCCGCCGGGCCGGTGCCGCGCTGGACGAGGCCGCCCGTACGGCCGTCGACGTCTGGGAGGAGCCCTCCCGTCCCGGGGAGCCGGGAGCGGGGGAGGGCGCGGACGCGCGGTTCGTGACCGCGGCGCCCAGCGGCCTGGCCGCTGCCCCCGAGCACACCGCTGCCGCGGAGCACACCGTCGTGTACCCGGCGGCGGTCGAGCCGGCCGCCGCCGACGCCGCCGTGGCCGGACCGGCACCGGACACCGGCTACGAGGCCCTCGATCCGGACGAGTTCGAGCACGCGGTGGCCGCGCTCTGCGTGCGCGACGGGTGCCGCGAGGCCGAGGTGGTCGGCGGGGCCGGCGACCTCGGCGCCGACGTTCTGGCCGTGGCCCCGGACGGACGGCGCGTCGTGATCCAGTGCAAGCGCTACGGCGACGGCACCACCGTCGGTTCCCAGGACCTCCAGCGCTTCGGCGGCACCTGTTTCGCCGTGCACGGGGCCGATATCGCGGTCGTCGTCACCACCAGTGTCTTCACCGCGCCCGCGCTCGACTACGCGCGCCGGTGCGGCATCGTGTGCGTGGACGGGGAGGCCCTGCGGGCCTGGCGCGAGGGCACCGGGCCGCGGCCGTGGGAGATCCCCGGAGCCGGCGCCGGGGCCTGCTGAGCGCCGGGCGGGCGGGGAGATGCTCGGCGCGCGGAATCAGGCTCCGCTGACTAGGGTCTTCTCGTGTGGCTAGCACTTTCGAGGAGCTCGTGGCGAAGAGGCGCGCGGCCGACCAGGCACACCACCGGGTCGAGGAACTGCGCCGCTCCTACGGGCCGCCCACGCAGAATCTGTGGACCCAGCGGCAGTCCCACACCTATGAGACCGCCGTGCGGGCCTGGCGCGACCTGGACCGCGACGCGCAGGCCGCGGTGACCGGCTACGCCAAGGAGAGCGGCCAGGCGCGGGAGACGGTGGAAGGACAGGTCCGGGAGGCCGCCCAGGGCGCCGAGCCGGGCCAATAGCCGGGACACGGCCCCCCTCGCCATCGGCCCACGGCCCACGCCGGGCCCCGCGCGCCGGCGCCTCCGGGGCGCCGGCCGGCGCTCCCAGTCCGGCGGCCGGCCGCCGGTCCCGGTGCCGCGAGTCAGTCCTGCCGCCAGTCCGCAGGCTCGCCCAGCAGCGTGCGGACGGCCGCCAGGGCGGCGTCCCGGTCGCCGGGGACCAGCCCCACCCGGGTGCGCCGGTCCAGCAGGTCGGACTCGTCCAGGGCCCCTTCGTGGCGGACCGCCCACAGCAGCTCGGCCCCGGTGACGGGATGGCCGGGCAGCAGCGGCTCGCCGAGCCGTGGGTCCCGCACGGCCAGCGCGTGGACGTACGGTGCCTCCGTGCCGTACCGCCGGATCAGGCGGCGCGGCGCCCGCAGCGCGCCGAGGACGCGGGGCGGCGCCGCCCCGACGAGCGGGAGCCGCGCGGTGGGGGAGGGGCCCGCACCGAGACGGCGGGCCGTGACGGCGGCGTCCACGGCGTCCTCGGCCATGCGGCGGTAGGTGGTGAGCTTGCCGCCGACCACGGTGATCACACCGTCCGGCGAGGTGAGGACGGCGTGCCGGCGGGAGATGTCCGCGGTGCGGGGGCCGCCGCCGGCCCGTGGCGCGGACGAGGTGTCCAGCAGGGGCCGCAGCCCCGCGAACGCGCCCACGACGTCGTCGCGGCGGACGGGGACGTCCAGGACCGAGTCCAGGACGTCCAGCAGGAAGCCGATGTCCGTCTCGGGCGCCTGCGGGACGTCCGGGACCCGTCCTTCCACGGGCTCGTCGGTGAGCCCGACGTAGACCCGTCCGTCGCCCTGGGGCAGGACGAGGACGAAGCGGTTTGCCTCCCCGGGGACCGGGATGTGCAGGCCCGCAGGGAGGGGGCCCAGGCGGTCCGAGCGGAGCACCAGGTGGGTGCCGCGGGAGGGGCGGATGCGGATGCCGTCCACGAGGCCGCCGGCCCACACCCCGGAGGCGTTGATCACCGCGCGGGCGCGGATCTCGCCCTCCTGCCCGGTGAGTTCGTCGCGGACCCGGGCGCCGGACCCGGTCAGCTCCAGGGCCCGTACCCGGGTCAGGATCCGGGCGCCGTGCGCGGCGGCGGTGCGGGCGAGCGCGGTCACCAGACGGGCGTCGTCGGTGAGCCGGCCGTCCCAGGACAGCAGGCCGCCGCGCATCCCGGCGGGCCGCAGCGCCGGGGCCAGACGGCGGGTCTGCGCGGCGGACAGCCTGCGGGGCGCGGGCAGGGTGGCGCGGGCGGTGCGGGCGGCCAGGCGCAGGGCGTCACCGGCCCGCAGCCCGGCCCAGGCCAGCGCCGCCTGGCCACGGGAGACCAAGGGGGTGAGGGGCAGGACGAAGGGCTGGGCGCGTACCAGGTGCGGAGCGGTGCGCTCCATCAGCACGCCCCGCTCCACCGCGCTCTCGTGGGCGACGCCGAGCTGTGCGGAGGCCAGGTAGCGCAGTCCGCCGTGGACCAGTTTGGAACTCCAGCGGGAGGTGCCGAAGGCCAGGTCGTGCGCGTCGACGGCGACGACGTCCAGGCCCCGGGCCGCGGCGTCCAGGGCGGCCCCGGCCCCCGTCGCGCCGAGGCCGACGACCAGGACGTCGACGACCGGGCCGCCGACGGCGGCGGTCAGGTCCCGCGCACGCCGCCCGGCGGAGAGCGAGGCCCGGGGCGACCGGGGG
>NZ_WYCT01000124.1 GCF_011008945.1 Streptomyces harenosi | reverse complement strand
CCCCCACGATCTGCCCCCCTCCCCGTCCTCTCCGGCTCGCGTGCGCGACACGCGCGGTGGGTGCGCCGGAGCCGTCCGGCGCGTCCACCGCGGGGGACCGACGCCGGGACCGGAACCACGGACCGGACCTCCGTCCTCGGTCCCGGTCCCGGTCCCGGCCTGCCGAACCCCTCCGTCACACCTGCAACAGCGTCGGCGTTTCGGCCAGTCGCGGCCGCGCCGGAAGCCGGGCAGCACCGCCGCCGTACACGCGGCGCCCCGGGATTCCGGGCCCCGGCGACGACCGGAATCGAGCGTGTTCGATGCGCTCCCCACCTCGTTGAGCCGGGCACCGCCGGACCGTCCAGGCACGGCGCCGACGACCCAGATGGACCCCGCGGCGAGCACCAGATCTTCCTGGAGATCAAGCGGATCGCGGCCGCCCGGATGACCATCGTGGTCACCCATCAACTGGAGAACACCCGTCTGGCGGACCGGATCGTGGTGATGCGGCACGGCCGGATCGTCGAACAGGGCCGGTACGACGACCTCGTGAACGCGGGCGGTCTCTTCGCCGAACTCGTGGCTCTCGCCAAGGACCGCTGAGCCGGGCGGTGCCGTACGGCCGCCGCCGACGCCGGAGACGATCAGTCGTCGGCGGCGGCCACCAGCTTGCGCACGTTCTCGATGCTGCCGCACTTCGCGTCCAGGTACTGGGCGCGTGCTTCGCGGAAGGCCCGGCCCAGCTCGGCACGGCGGTCGTCGCCGACGTTCTCGCGGGCGTCGTTGAGAAGGGTCCGCTCCTCCTCGTCGGCGTGGTGATTGACCGCGGTGACGAGCTCCTCCAGCTTCTCCTCCCACTCCTCGGACGCGGTGTCCTCCACTTCCAGCAGGGCGAGCAGCGCCGCGTTGGCCTCGTGGTGCTCGTGGACGCTGTGGTCCACGTCCTCGCCGTCCACGTTCTTGTAGCGCCGCAGAGCGGGGTAGACCTTGTCCTCCTCCGCCGAGGCGTGCGCGATGAGAAGGTCCGCGAACTCTTCCAGAGCGGCGGCACGGTCGGCTTCGATGTTGCGCATGGTGCGGAAGAGGTCTTCCATGCGGCGGTGGTCCTGCAGGATGAGTTCGACGACGTCGGTGGACGGCACAGCGGCTCTCCTCACTCTGGGCTACGGTGGTCCGCTCCCGCGCATACCCCGCTTTTCGCAGGTGAGACGTGCGTCTTCCGTTCTGCCGTCGGCTGCCGTGCCAGGTCGGCCGGCGGCCCGCTCACCCGGCGTGCCTCCCGCCCCGCTCGTGTCGCGAGAACGGGTCAGCTGGCACCCGCGGCCGTCTTCGGTGGGCGGAAGCAGGCGGTGACCGACTTGCCGGTGGGGCAGGGACGGGCCTCCCAGTCGTCGGCCAGGGCGTCGACCAGGAACATGCCCCGCCCGCCGGGGCGGTCGTGGCTCGGTTCGCGCGGAGTGGGCAGTGTGGCGTCGTCGTCGTGCACGGCGACGTGCAGGCACTGTCCGTCCCAGGTCAGCACGAGCCGGGCGGTGGAGTGGGCGTGCACATGGGCGTTGGTGACCAGCTCGGACACGGTCAGCAGCACATCGTTCACGGTCTGCGGGGTGTCCCGGGTCCACTCCAGCGTCTCCAGGTGCTCGCGCGCCCAGTCGCGCGCCGCCTTGGGCCCGGTGTTCATGGGCAGCGAGCGGGCCCAGCCCACCGCTCGCACCGACGATTCGTCCACTGTGTTCCCTCCCTGCACGGATACGGTTCCGCTGTGGCGCGAGTACCCGCGGTACGGCTGTTGACGCGACGCGGCGCGCTGCTCGTGGCACCCTGCGGCGGGTGCGCCGCGTCGGCGATCGCCCGGCTCCGCCCCGCCGTCCCGGGCGACGCGGCCCGCGCCGGGTCGCCGGACCGCTCCCCGGCGGCCGTGACGGCGGGGCGGCCCTGCGCGGGCGAGGGGCGTGCGGGAGAAATCGGGTCGACGGCCGACGCCGCGCACCACTGTGATGGCTCCGTGACGCCCTCGACGTGGACGACGCCACCTGGCTGCGCGGGCGTGGCTGGGCCCTGGCCACCGGCCTGAACGCCTACACCGCCTACGCCGCCGCCGACTCCCGGGTCGCCGCGCAGACCACGCGGCAGATCGCCCACGCCCTCATCGGCTGACAACGGGGGCATCGTGAGCGGACCCGCCGGTGGTGACGCTCCCCACGCAGCGCCACCGAGCCCGGGAGGGGATCGCGGTGGTGGCGGAAGAACTCCGTCCCCGGCGGTCTTCCGCTCCCGGCCTCCCCGGTGCAACAGGCATCGGGGGCCCGGCCAGGAGGCGCGCTCGCGGTCCGCCGGAGGTGCCGTGGAGCCTTCGGCGCGGTCGGGTCCCGGCGTGCCGGAGGCGCGGTCGGTCCGGCACGGTCGGCAATCCGCTTGTTCCCCCTGAAGCGCGCAGAGTTCATATGAAATCCGACAGGCCGCCAATGGAGCGGATCGACCGATCGCTCGTGTATTCATCCGCTATCACTGAATCCGGCGTTGCGTTCACCGTGACAAAGCAACGGAAGGGGGCGCGAGACGATGATTTCACGTTCAATCTTTCGCACTCCGCCTCCCCGCCGGGCGGCGGCCGGGGACCTGTTCCCGGGCCACCGCGAAAGCCGCCGGGGCCCGCTCCTTCCCCGGCCCAGGGCCGGGCACGGCGACGGCGTTCCCGCACCTGCGGCGGCCCTGTTCACCGGCGCTCGAACCACCCGTGGAACAGACGCGGAACAGGGCGCGGAACAGGCGCGGAACGGGCGCTCGTAAGGCCGTTCGCCGTGGCGCGCCGCCCACCCGGCGGAGCGATCCGCGTGGCGGGCGGGGCTTTCGATCCCCATCCGAAGATCGCTGACCAGCGGCCCCCGAACGGGGCCTCGTGCTAGCATCCAAGTGTTCGATCACGACATGGCGATGCGTCAAATCGACGTTCTGCGGGGGAACTGAGCGTGTTCGCAAGTGACGAAGAGGCGGGAGTGGCGTCGGCCGCCCCCGCTCGACGGGCCGGAGCCGGCCGTCGCGGCCTGCCCTGCCGATTCCACGAAGCCGTCCATCCAGGGTCACGCGCCCCTATCTGCTGCACCTGACTCTCAGCGCTGCCAGTCACTGAAAACCACACATGACGAACGGGCCTGGATGACGCACGGCCGGTGAGGCGTCGAGCGACGCACTTCCTCATTGCGTGGGCGCGGAGTGGACATTGTCCGCCACTCCGGCGCGGCCTTCGCACGCTCGAATTCGCCGGGCCGGGCCCGGAAATCCGTGGACGGTAAATCCACGGACGGAAGTCCGGCGGAAAACCCACGGGCGGGAGTTCGGCGGACGCCAGGACTGCATCGAGCAACGAGCGGAGTGAAGGCATGACCGAGCAACACCGACTTGGCCTCCTGGTGGATCAGGCCTTCTACGGCTCCACGTACCAGGGTCGCGACGCCTGGCGCGCCGCCGCGTCATCCGGAGCCGAATGGCTGTGCATCGTCGAAGAGGCGATGGACCTCAAACCCGAGCGGCTGCTCCAACTGCGCGACGACGCCGACGCGGTGGGCCTGCCGATCTCCCTGACGGCCTGCCACGCCTTCGGTCTCAGCGACCACCGCGACGTCGTCCGGGAATTCAACCTCTCCCGGACCGAGGCCCACATCGACCTCACCCGGGAACTGGGCGGCCATGTGATGAAGATGCTGCTCGGTGAATGGATCTGGCGCAGCATGTGGCCGGAAGAGGCGCAGTGGCAGATCCTGGTGGACTCGCTGCGCCGCCTGGCCGGCCACGCCCGGTCCCGCGGCATCCAGCTCAGTGTCAAGCCCGAGCCGCTGGACAGCGCCTTCGTCCCCGACGTGGACGCGCTGGAGCGGCTGCTGGACGACGTGGCCTCACCGGACCTCAAGGCCAACATCGACGTCTCGCACCTGGTGGTGCAGGGCGTGCCCGCCGCCGAGGTCGGCCGGCTGCCCCAGCGGGTGAACAGCGTCGACTTCTCCGACTCCAACGGCAAGTACCACGAGCACCTCCCGCCCGGCGACGGCGTGGCCGACCTGCCGGCCTTCACCGAGCAGCTCCTCGCCGTGGAAGCCGAATGGATCGGCGTGGAGGTGGGCCCCTTCACCGACCCGGAGAACGCCTACGACAAGGTCGCCAGGTCCCTCGCGGAGACCAAGCGGCTCTTCGACACCGCGCGGCAGGCGCGCGGCGCCGGCCGTGGCTGAGCGGCCCCGCACGTCGACCCCGTTCCCTTCCCGGAGGCCCTGATGCCGAACAACGCAGCCGACTCCGACGGCGCAGCCACACCCGACCGGCAGCCCGCCACCGCACCGGGGGCCTCCCCCGGTCCCGGTCCCGACCCCGTCCGTCTGGTGCGGCAGGCGTGGGAGAACGTGCTCTGCATCGACACGGCCCCGCTGGACACCGGCTTCTTCGACGCGGGCGGCACCTCGATGCTGCTGGTGATGCTCGCCGACGAACTCGCCGACCTCACCGGCCGGGAACTGGACGTCGCCGAGCTCTTCCGCCATGACACCGTCCTGATGCAGGCCAAACTGCTCGACCCCGGCTACGAGACCGACAGCCGCCCGGCCCCGCCCGCCGCCCCCGGCCGCGGGCGGCTGCTCGGCGCGGGCCGCCGGGGCCGCGGCGACGGCGCGCAGGCCCGCCCCGAGGCGCAGCCGGAAGGATCCGCCGCCCGATGAACACCGAGACCGCCGTCGCGGTGGTGGGCGTCGGCTGCCGCTTCCCGGACGCCGTGACCCCGCAGGAGTTCTGGGACAACCTGGACAAGGGCCGCATCTCGATCCGGGACATCCCGGAGGAGGAGCTGCGCCGCGCCGGGGTGGACCCCGCGACGTCGGCCGCCGCCGACTTCGTCGCGCGCGCCGGGACGCTGCCCGACGCCGAGCAGTTCGCCGCCGAGTTCTTCGGCTATCCCCCCGTGGAAGCCGAACTCATCGATCCCCAGCAGCGGTTGTTCCTGGAGGTGTGCTGGGAGGCCCTGGAGCGGTCCGGCCATCCGCCCCACGACGAGACCGGCCCGCGCATCGGCGTGTTCGCCGGGACCAGCCACAGCTCCTACGCCGCCATGCTCCAGTACGCCCGGGCCCGCGCCGAAGGCACCGCCGCGCTGGGCGACCTGACCTTGCAGCTCGGCGGGTCCGCGGACTTCATGGCCGCGCGCGTCGCCTACAAACTCGGGCTGCGCGGCCCCTCGGTGGCCGTGCAGACCGCCTGCTCCTCGTCGCTGACGGCCGTCCACTACGCGGTGATCAGCCTGCTGGCCGAGGAGTGCGACATCGCGATGGCCGGCGGCACCGGACTGGCTCACCCGCCCGCCGGATACCGCTACCAGCCGGGCGGCGTGCTCTCCGAGGACGGCTACTGCCGGGCCTTCGACATCCGCTCCTCCGGCACCGGGGCCGGCTCCGGCGTCGGCGTCGTCGTCCTGCGCCGGCTGGCCGACGCGCTCGCCGACGGCGACCCCGTCCTCGCGGTGATCCGCGGCAGCGCGGTCGGCAACGACGGGGGCGCCCGGCCCGGATTCACCGCGCCGAGCCCCGCCGGCGTGGCCGACGTGGTGGCCGGCGCCCTCGGCGTGGCCGAGGTGACCGCGGACCAGCTCCGCTATGTCGAGGCGCACGGCTCGGGCACCCCGCTCGGCGACCGGGTGGAGCTGCGCGGTCTGATCGACGGGCTGCGGGCCACGTCCTCGGACAGCCGGTACTGCGCGCTCGGCACGGTCAAGGCGAACATCGGGCACGCCGGCTCCGCGGCCGGGATCGCCGGGCTGATCAAGGCCGTCCACGTGGTGCGCACCGGCCATCTGGTTCCCCATCCGATGTTCGAACGGCCCCGCGATCCGGGCGTGCTCGCCGTCAGCCCGTTCCACATCCCCACCGAGTTGCACCACTGCGCCGAGGCGGACCGGCAGGTGCTGGTGAACTCGATGGGCCTGGGCGGCACCAACGCGGCCGTCGTGCTGGCCCCGCCGCCGGCGCCGACCCGGCCCCGCGCCGGGGCACGGCCGGTGGTCCGGCTCCAGCTCTCGGCCCGGACCCGTACCGAGCTGGACCGGCTCTCGCGCCTGCTGGCCGACGAGATCGACCAGGGCCGCCACGCGCCCGCCGACATCGCCCACACCCTGCGCACCGGCCGGCACGACTTCGCCGAACGGCGGGTGGTGGCCGCCGCCCCCGACCGGCTGGCCGGTGCCCTGAGGCTGCCCCGGCCGCCCGCGGCCCGCACCGTGCGCGCCCAGCCGCGCAGGGCCGTGGTGGCGGTCACGGCCCCGCCGGAGACGGCCCGCCGGGTGCTCCCGGCCCTGCTCGCGGGGCTGGGCGGCCGGGTGGAGCGCTACGACACGGTCCCCGCGTCGCTGCCTTCCGACGCCTACCTGCTGGTGGTCGGTGACGCCGAGCCGGGCCCGGGCCGGCACGTCCTGCGCATCGGCCCGGACAGCGCGCAGGAGCCCGCCGACCTGGTGGCGGCCGCCCTCGCCGACGCCTGGCTGCACGGCGTCCCCGTGGACAGGACGTACGACGACGGCACCGGCCACCGGGTCGCGCTGCCCACCTATCCGTTCACCCGCCGCCGCTACTCGGCACTGGACGGCATCTCCCCGGACGCGTCTGCGGCCGCCACCGCCGCGCCGCCCCGGGAGGCGGCCACGGACCACGGGCCGGGCGGCCTGGAGGGCGAGCTGCTGGCCCTGTGGGAAGAGCTGTTCGGCGTGAGCGGCATCGGCCCGCACGACGAGTTCGGCTCGCTCGGCGGCAACTCGCTGCTCGGGCTGCGCATGGTGCTGGAGGTGCAGAGCCGGTACGGCATGCTGCTGAACCTGCACCGGCTCGGCGGCAGCCAGGCCACCGTCGTCCGGGTGGCCGACGCCATCCGGGGCTGGTCCGCGAAGGGCGGCGGCAGGGCGGGCGAGGTGTCCGACAGCGGTCTGATCGACGCCGACCTCGCCCGGGAGCTGCCCCCGCTGCGGCCCCGCGCGGCAGAGCCCGGCCCGGACGTACTGCTCACCGGAGCGACCGGATTCGTCGGCGCCTTCCTGCTGGACGAGTTGGTCCGGCGGACCGAGGGCCGGGTCTACTGCCTGGTGCGGGCTCGGGACGAGGCACACGGCCGCGAACGGCTGCGGGAGGCGGCGCGGCGCTTCCGGCTGCCCGAGCCCGACCCGCGGCGGGTCCATGTCGTGCCGGGCGATCTGAACGAGATCGCCGAGGTCTGCGAGACCTACCGGGACGGCGAGCTGGGCCGCCGGATCGGCCAGGTGCTGCACTGTGCGGCACACGTGGTGTTCACCGAGCCGTACCCCGTGCTGCGGGCGGCCAACACCCTGGCCACGCACGCCCTGCTCGGCTGGATGCGGTCCCACGGGATCCTGGACATCAGCTACGTCTCCACCCTGGCCGCGTGCGGCCGGGCCCTGGGCACGGGAGACCGGCTCCTGGAGCGCCGGGAACAGCCCCTGGACCCGGCGGCCGGCGGCTACGGGATATCCAAGTGGGTCAGCGAGCGGATCCTGGAGAAGGCCGAGCGCGACGGCATGCGGGTGCGGGTGTTCCGCCCCGGGCTCATCGCCGGCGCCACCACCACCGGCGCCTGCAACGACCTGGACATGCTGTGGCGTCTGGTCGCCGCCTGCCTGGCCGTGGGCGCCCACCCGGTGGACGACAACCGGCTCGCGATCGCCCCGGTCGACCTGGTCGCCCGGGCCGTCGTCGAGCTCGGCGCCCACCCGGGATCGGTGGGCCGGGCCTACCACCTGGTGGGCGAGTCCGGCGGCACGCTCCCGGAGCTCTTCGCGGAGCTGGCCGCCATCGGCATGCCGACCCGCGGCGTGTCCGGCGAGGAGTGGGTACGACTGGTGTCCGAACGGGCGCTCGCCACCGGCGACCCGGTGCTGTCCAGCATGGCGCTGTACGAGGACAACGGCGTCGACGCGCCCCGCTGGTCGGTGGAGAGCGGCCAGTGGCAGGACTGGCTGCGCGCGTCCGGCCTCGACCCGCGGCTGGACGGGGCCCGGGCCCTGCACACCCTGCGCTACCTGGCCGGACGCCCGGAGTTCACCGGCCTGCTGACCGGCCTGCCGCAGGAGGCGGGGGACGCGGCGCGGGCGGAAGACGGGACGACCCAGTGACGGCGACGACAGACGGGACGACGATGAACGGGGATTGGACCAGCCGCAAGCTGGCGATCGTGGGCGCGGGTCTGATGGGCGCGGGGATCGCCACGCTCGCCGTCGGCCACGGTGTTCCGGTGGTGCTCCTCGACCTCCGCGAGGAGCGGCTGCGCCAGGCGCGGGACGCGGTGCGCAGGGAGCTGGGCTTCGCCCGCCTGATGGGCAAGCTCCCCAAGGGCGCCACCGGGCAACTGACCCTCAGTACCTCCTACGACGACCTGCGGGACGCCGACGCCGTCATCGAGGCGGTGACCGAGACCACCGAGGCCAAGACGGAGGCACTGGCCGGGATCTGCGCCGCGGTGGCCCCCGGGACCCTCATCACCTCGAACACCTCGGCCATCCCGGTCGACGAGCTGGCCGGCCGCACCACCCGGCCGCAGGACGTCGTCGGCACCCACTTCATGAACCCGCCCTATCTGATCCGGGCCGTGGAGGTGGTGCGCGGCCCGCGCACCGGCGACGCCGCGATGGCCGCGCTGCGCTCGCTGCTGGCCGCGCTGGACCGACAGGAGGTGCTGGTCGGGGACGGCCCCGGGTTCGTCTCCAACCGGATCCTGATGCGCGTCATCAACGACGCGGCCCGGCTCGTCGAGGAGGGGCGCGCGTCGGCCAAAGCCGTCGACCAGGTGTTCACCGGCTGCTTCGGGCATCCCACCGGACCCCTGGCCACCGCCGACCTCATCGGCCTCGACAACGTCGTCGACACCCTGCGGGTCCTGCACGACCGCACCAAGGACGACGGATACCTCGTCTGCGACCTGCTGCTGGAGAAGGTGCGGTCCGGCGACCACGGCCGCAAGACCGGCAAGGGCTTTCACATCTACGGAGGAACCAGCGCATGAGCACCCTCGACAACGACCTGGCCCGGCCGCAGGGCGCCGAACCGGCCGCCGACCCGGTGGAGAGGAGCCTGCTGGGGTTCCTGCGCACCCGCACCAAGAGCGAGTGGACCGCCGACCAGGACCTGTTCGCCTCCGGAGCGGTCTCCTCGCTGTTCTACCTGGAGCTGCTGCAGTTCGTGGAGCAGGAGTTCCAGGTCACCGTCGAGGGCGACGACATCACCCTGGACAACTTCCGCACCGTGCACGCCATGGCCGCGCTGGTCCGGCGGCTGCGCGCGGGGGCGTCCGGCGAGCCCGGCCCGCGCCCGTGACGGCCGGTCCGGTCGCCGCCGCCCGTGCCGCGCTGACCGAGCTCGTCGGCGACCGGGCCGACGAGTGGGACCGGCTCGGGCGGATCCCCGGGCCGGTGGTCCGCGAGGCGTCCCGGCGCGGACTGCTGTGCGCCCAGGTCGGCCCGGAGTACGGCGGTCTGGGCCTGGACAGCGGGGACAACGGCGAGCTGACCGCGCACGCCGGCAGCCTGTGCAGTTCGCTGCGGTCGCTGATGACCTCGCAGGGCATGGCCGCCTGGACCGTGCAGCGCTTCGGCAGCGCCGAGCAGCGCCGCGCCGTCCTGCCCCGGCTCACCGGGGGCGAGGTCGTCGGCGTGGCGTTCAGCGAGCCGGAAGCCGGCAGCGACCTGTCCCGCATGGGCACCGAGATCCGCCGCGACGGGGACGAGGTGCGCGTCCGCGGCGCCAAGATCTGGACGACCGGCGCCGCCTACGCCGATCTGCTCGCCGTCTTCGGCACCTACGGCGGCGGGGCGGCCGTGGTGCTGGTCCCCACCGACGCGCCCGGCGTCCGGGTGGAGCGGCTCGCCGACCCGATGGGCTGCCGGGCGGCCGGCCATGCCGACGTACACCTGGACGACGTGAGGCTGCCCGCCGGCCGGCTGCTGGGCGGGGCGGGCATGCCGCTGGCCATGCTGGCCACCTCCGCGCTGACCTACGGCAGGCTCTCGGTGGCCTGGGGCTGCGCGGGCATCCTGCGCGCCTGCCTGGACGCCACGACCCGGCACGCCAGGCAGCGCGTGCAGTTCGGCAAGCCCCTCGCCGAGCACCAGCTCATCGCCCGCCACCTGGCCGAGCTGACCGTGGGCGAGCAAGTCGCCCGCCGCTGCTGCGAGTTCGCCAGCGCGTGCTGGGACGAGGGCAGTCCGCAGACCGGGACGCAGACCGTGCTCGCCAAGTACGTGGCGTCCAGGGAGGCCGTCAAGGGCGCGGCCGCCGCCGTGCAGGTGCTGGCATCCCGCGGAGCGCGGGACGGCCACCCGGTCGCCAGGGCCTACCGCGACGCGAAGCTGATGGAGATCATCGAGGGCAGCACGGAGATCAGCCAGTTGCTGCTCGCGGAACACGCACTCTCGGAATCGATGGGAGCCGGACTGTGAACGGCGGCAACGCGGCGGCGGTGGGCATCGGTGCCATCCACTGCCTCCTGCCCGACGAGCGCTTCCCCGTGGACAAGCTGCCGGAGCTGGACGGCCTGCCCCGCGAGGAGGCCGACTTCGCCCGCGGCTGCGGCATCCACACGGTCGGCCGCTTCGCCGACGAGGCCACACCGGCCGGTCTTGCCGCCCAGGCCACCCGGGAGCTGCTGGACGGTGCCGGACGGGAACCCGATGTGCTGCTGACCGTGGGGGCCCGCGCTCCCGAGGTCCTGCTCGGCTCGGACTCCGGCCACATCGCGGCGGCGGCCGGGCTGACCTCGGCCTTCTCCTTCGTGCTCGACGGGCTCGGATGCACCGGCTCCAGCGCCGCCTGGTCGCTGGCCAGGGACCTGCTGCTGGCCGACCCGTCCCGGCAGAGCGTCCTGATCACCCATGCCAGCCGCCCGGTGTCGCTGGACCGGGTGCGCTACCCGGTGACCGTCATCGGTGACGGCGCCTTCGCGATGACCATGGTCCGCGGCGGCAGGCCGGTGCTGCGCGCCCACCGTCAGGAGACCGACGGGCGGTTCCACGACCTGTTCCGCGTCGACTACAAGAACGCGCCCTGGTACGAGTGGCGCGAGGAGTGCCAGTCCGCCGACCGCTACCGGTTCGAGCTCGCCCTGCACAGCCAGCAGCGGCTGGCCCGCATGGTCGACGAGGTGCTGGCCGACGCCGGGGCCGAGCGCTCGGGGATCGCCGCCACGCTGATGCAGAACGTGACCGCGCCCGCCTTCCGGTTCTACGAGTCCTTCCTCGGCCTGCCCGTCCACCCGGTCTGCAACCGGCACCTGGGGCAGTACGGGCACCTGGGCGCCATGGACGTGGTGCTCAACCTGGACCGGCTGCTGGCCGAGGGCGAGCTGGCGCCCGGCGACCTGGTCCTGGTTCTCAACAACAGCCCCGTGGCGGCCTGGGCCGTGACGCTCTGGGAGGTCTGATGAGCACGGTCAAGTGCCTGGTGTGGGACCTGGACAACACCCTGTGGCAGGGGGTGCTGCTGGAGAACGACACGCTCACCCTGCGCCCCGGGGTCCTGGAGGTGCTCCGCCGGCTGGACGAGCGCGGCATCCTGCACTCGGTGGCCAGCCGGAACGACCACGACGACGCCTGGAAGCGTCTGGAGGTGCTCGGGGTCGCCGAGTACTTCGTGCTGCCCCGGATCGGCTGGGGCCGCAAGTCCGACTCGGTGCGGTCCATCGCCGAGCAGCTCGGCTTCGCGCTGGACACCATCGCCTTCGTCGACGACCAGCCCACCGAGCGCGCCGAGGTGGCCCACCACCTGCCCGAGGTGCGCTGCTACGACGCCGCGCAGGCGGCGGAGCTGGCGGGGCTGGCGGAGTTCAGCCCGGTGGTGACCGCCGACGCCCGTCAGCGGCGCGCCCTGTACCAGCAGAAGTTCCGCCGGGAGGCGGCCCGCGTCGAGTTCGACGGCCCCGACGAGGACTTCCTGCGCTCCCTGGGGATGCGCATGCACATCGCCCGGGCGCGGGCGGAGGATCTGGCCCGGGTCGAGGAACTCACCCTGCGCACCAGCCAGATGAACGCGACGGGCGTGCACTACTCGAGCGCGTCCCTGCGCGCCCTGGTCGACGACCCCGGCCACGAGGTGCTGGTGACCACGGTCGAGGACCGCTTCGGTTCGCACGGCGCCGTGGGGGTCGTCCTCCTCCAGCGGCATCCGCGAAGCTGGCGCCTGAAACTGCTGGCGACCTCCTGCCGGGTGGTCAACTTCGGTATCGGCACGCAGCTTCTGCGCTGGCTGGCGGACCAGGCCGCGCGGGCCGGTGTCCATCTGGAGGCCGACTTCCGGCGCACCTCCCGCAACCGGATCATGGAGGTCGCCTACCGGCTCGCCGGATTCGGCGGCGAGTCCTGCGAGTGCCGCGCCGCGGCCGGGCCGTCCGGGACCGAGGAGGGTGTGCAGCGGCTGCATCTGGTGCCGCGCCGGCAGTCCGCCCCCACGACGCTGTCGGTCTTCGGGCCGGCCCTGTGGTCCGCGGACGGCACCCCGGGCCGGTGGTCGTGACCGGGGACACCGGCGGCGCCGCGCCGGGCGGACCGGACCTGGCCCGAGGCGCCCCGGACGGGCCGGAGCGCGGTGGGAGGCGGTGGAGTGCCTTCGGCCGGCTGTGGACGGCCAGTGCCGTGTCCTCCCTGGGCGACGGGGTCCGGCTGACGGCGCTCCCGCTGGTCGCCGTCTCGCTGACGGACGACCCGCTGCTGATCTCCCTGGTGACGGTGGCGAACTGGCTGCCGCTGCTGCTGTCGCCGCTGGCCGGGGCCTTGGCCGACGTGGCCGACCGGCGGACGCTGCTCGTCGGGATCGACGTCGCGCGCGCCGTGGTCGTCCTGCTGCTCGCGCTGAGCGTGGCCACCGGCACCGCCGACCTGGTGATCGTCTGCGTCGCGGCGGCGGCGCTGGGACTGGGCGAGACCGTGTACGTGGTGGCCGCCCAGTCGTTCCTGCCCGCCGTCGTCGACACCTCCAGGCTGGCCGCGGCCAACGGCAGGCTGCACATCGCCCAGCTCGTCTTCCGCGACTCGGCCGGGCAGCCGCTCGGCAGCCTGGTCTACGTCGCCGCGGCCTCGCTGCCCTTCCTGATCGACGGGGTGTCGTTCCTGCTGGGCGCCGCGCTGCTCGCCGCCATCGCGCCGCGGGCGGGCTCCCCGGCGGCCGGCCGGGCCGACGCGCGCCCCGCCGCCCCGCGCTGGCGCACCCTGGTCGCCGACGGTGCCCGCCTGGTGCGCTCCGACCGCCTGCTGATGTCGCTTGCGGGCATGCTCGGCGCGCTGAATTTCTTCATGGGCGCCATCGGGGCGCTGGAGGTGCTGTACGTCGTGCAGTGGCTCGGCCTGCCGAAGGGCGCCTTCGGCGTGTTCCTGGCCGTGGGCGCGCTGGGCGGCGTCGCCGGCGGACTGCTCAACGCGCGTCTGTCGCGCGCCTTCGGCCTCTTCCCCACCGCCCTCGCCTCGATGGCCCTGGTGGGCGCGGCCACGCTGCTGACCGGCGTGGTCAGGCAGCCGCTCGTCGCCGCCGCGTCCTTCGCCGCGCTCTCCTTGGGCGCGGCGGTCTACCAGTCCCTGACCGTGTCGTTCCGCCAGGCCGCCACCGCGCCGGAGAAGCTCGGCCGGGTCAACGGCTTCTACCGCCTGGTGGGGACCGGCACCATCCCCCTGGGCGCGCTGGCCGGCGGTGCGCTGGCCAAGCCGATGCAGGTCAACGTCCCCTTCGTGGTGGCCGGTGCCGGCATTCTCCTGCTGGCGGCGGTGACCACGCGCCCGGTGCTGCGCATGGCGGCGCGGCATCCGGACGCCGCGCCGTGAGCCGATACCCCGAGGACCCGGCCGCGCCCGCGGCCCCGACGCCGTTCCGTGTGGAGCTTCCCTTGGCAGATCACACCCTGTACGAGTGGTTCGACCGGTCCGTCCGCCACCGGCCGGACGAGCCCGCGCTGGAGGTACGCGACGAGGTCCTCACCTATCGGGAGGTGCACCGGCGCGTGCTGGCCCTGGCCGCCCGCATCGTCGCCGAGCACGGGCGGGTACCGGACCGGATCGCGCTGGTGGCCTCGCGCACGGCGGGCGCCTACATCGGCTATCTGGCCGTCCAGCGGCTCGGGGCGTCGGTGGTGCCGCTCAACGACGAGTACCCGCACCAGCGCAATGTGGACATCGCGCGCAGGGCCGGGGTCGGCGCGGTCGTGGCGCACGAAGCCCACCGCGTGGTCTTCGCCGGCCTGCCGGAGGACTTCCGGCCCACGGTGGTCGTCGTCCCCCCGGACGGCGCCCCGTCCGCACCGCCGCCCGACGTCCCGCTGCCCGAGTGCCCCACCGACCCGGAGCGGGAGGCGTACCTGCTGTTCACGTCGGGATCGACCGGCCGCCCGAAAGGGGTGCCGATCCGGCACCGCAACGTCTCCCCGTACGTGGCGTACAACATCGCCCGCTACGAGGCGGGGCCGGGCAGCAGGATGTCCCAGGCGTTCGGGCTGACCTTCGACCCCTCGGTCTTCGACATGTTCGTCGCCTGGGGGTCCGGGGCGGTCCTCGTCGTCCCCGAACGCGACGACCTCTACCGGCCGGTGGACTTCGTGGTGAACCGCCGCATCACCCACTGGTTCAGCGTGCCCTCGCTGGTCACCACCGCGCAGCGGATGGGCAATCTGCCGCTGGGCCGGGTGACGACGCTGCGGCACAGCTCCTTCAGCGCGGAGCCGGTCACCGAGCAACTGGTCGATCTGTGGCGGCAGGTGGCGCCGGGCAGCCGCCTGCACAACCTCTACGGGCCGACCGAGCTGACCATCACCTGCACCGATCACGAGCTTCCCGCCGACCGCGCGCGATGGTCGGCCGGGTCCAACGGGACGGTGCCGATCGGCCGGCCCTACCCGCACATGGAGGCGGTCGTCCTGGACGAGCGGGGCCTGCCCTGCGACGACGGCGAGCTGTGCGTCCGGGGGCCCCAGCGGTTCGACGGCTATCTGGACCCGGCCGACGACGCCGGGCGGTTCCTGGTGTACGAGGAGGGCGCGCCCGCCGTGCCCTACGACGGCACGGGAGGGCTCACCGCACATCACTGGTACCGCACCGGGGACCGGGTGCGGCGCGAGAACGGCCTGCTGGTGCACCGCGGCCGGCTCGACAGCCAGGTGAAGATCCTCGGGCACCGGGTGGAACCCGGTGAGGTCGAGGCGGCGATGCGCCGTCACCCCGAGGTCGCCGACGCGGCCGTCGTCGTGGTGCGGGTGCGGGACGAGGACCGGCTGGTGGCGGCCTATCTGGGCAAGGACGTGCCGGCACGGGAGTTCACCCGGTGGCTGCGGGAGCGGATCCCGTTGCCGATGGTGCCCCGCCGGATACAGCGCCTGGAGGAGTTCCCCTACAACGGCAACGGCAAGCTGGACCGCAAACGGCTCGCCGAACTGCTCGCCTGATCTCAGTCAGTGATGTCCGACAGCGGTACGGCCGCGACCCCCAGCCTGGGCCGTCCGGCGCCCACCACGGCGGCCACGGCGTCCCTGCGTGCGTCGCTCCAGTCCAGGACGTGCAGCTCGCCGTGGCGGGACAGGCGCGGTGAGCCGTCGGGGACCTCCGCCGGCAGGGCGGACAGATCGGCCTTCGCCATGTCGCGCAGCGTGGTGCCGCCGATCTTGACCAGTGCTTCCTTGCGCACCCACTGCCGCAGGAAGTACCGGTCGGGCCGGGCGGCCGCGCGCATCGTCCGCAGTTCCCGTTGGCTCAGTACCCGTCCGGCCATGCCGAGCGCCGTGCCGGACGCCTGCGCCCGTTCCACGTCGACGCCCACCGGCCGCCGGCCGGCGGCCGCGGCCACCACGCGGCGGGTGTGGGAGAGGCTGACGTGGACGCCGGGCACACCGGCCAGCGACGGCTTGCCGTGCTCCCGCGAACCGCAGTCGGCGCAGTGCTGCTCCAGCGTCAGCGCGCCGGCGGGCACCCCCAGCAGGCGGCCGGCGCACAGCCGCACCAGCAGGTGGGCGGCGACGAAGTCGTCGCGGTCCCGGTCGAACCGGAAGGCCGCCGCTCTGCGGTGTTCGGCCGCGGTGAGCGTCTCGCGCCGTGCGGCGGGGTGGCCGAGCACGTCGGCGGTGCTCGCCACCACGGCCAGTGTCCGGTCGTCACGGGCGGCGGCCTGCCGCATCGGCGTGGTCCTTTCCCTGGGGAGCGGCCGGGACGCGGCGCTGCCGGGGCGCCGGCGGGCGCCGCTGTCACCGGTGAGGTTCAGCGGGTCAGCAGCCGGGGACGGTGCCGCCGGCGCCGCGCAGCGCCTTCAGCGCGTCGAGGGCGTCACCGAGGGTGCGGACCGGGATCAGCCGCAGGCCCTCGGGGCGGGCGGCCTGGGCCTTCGCGCACTGGCTGCGCGGGATCAGGAAGTTGCGTACCCCGTCCCGCCGGACGGCCTGCCCCTTGAGCTCGATGCCCCCCACCGCGCCGACCGTGCCGTCCGCGGCGATGGTGCCGGTGCCGCCGATGGTCTGCCCGCCGGTGAGGTCGCCGCCCCGTCCGTCGCCCTCGATCTTGTCGATGATGCCGAGGGCGAACATCAGCCCGGCGCTCGGTCCGCCCACGTCCGGCAGTGTCAGCCGTACCCGGACCTTCTTCGGGGACAGTCCCAGGTGCCGGAGCGCCGCTGCCGCGGCGGCCTCCTGCGAGTTGTTCATCTCCCGCACGTTGTGCTGCGCGATCTGCTCGATGGACTTGCCCGCGGGGTAGACACCGTCGCGCGGTACGACGGCCCGGTGTTCGTCGAACCAGGCGCCCACCACTTCCCGCGATTTCACCGACGCGTCCGGCGGGGTGACCGAAACGACCGTCGCCAGCCGGAGTTCACCCGACGTCCGGCGGGTCCGGGCGCCCTCGATGGCGATGACCGGTGTGCCGCGCTGGGCGCCGAGGACGTCGGCGGTGGGCCCGGGCACCAGCACCGCGAACGGCAGTGGAGCCAGCAAAGCGACGACGACCAGAGAAATGACCAGGGCGGCACAGACGATGAGCGTACGGATGCGAGTAGTCACGGAAGTCACCTTTTCAGACGGCACAGAGCCGGGGCAAGGCGGGACTTGACGCGGCCCGGCCGGTGGCCGGGATTATCCGGTTCCCCGCCGCCCGGCCGGCTTATGTCCTCCCGGGCCCGGCACTTGGGCCCAGCCCCTCTTCAGCTCGCCTTTCACCTGTTCCCGACGGCCTTTCACGGTCTTCGGTCTATGAGTCGGAGGAATTCGTGAACGACATGACTCGAACGGCACCGCAGGCCGTTCTGCCGGACCTGTTCGAGGCTCGGGCGGAGCGCTGTTCCGGGGCGGTCGCCCTGGTGTACGGGGATGTGACGCTGTCGTACGCGGAGTTGGACGCGCGGGCCAATCGGCTGGCCCGGCTGCTGATGGCGCGCGGTGTGGGGCCCGAACGCGTGGTGGCGTGCGCGCTGGGACGGTCGGTGGACCTGTACGTGGCCATGCTCGCCGTGATGAAGGCGGGCGGAGTCTATCTGCCGGTGGATCCCGACTATCCGCCGCAGCGGATCGCCTACATGCTGACGGACGCCGAACCGGTCCTGGTATTGACCGCGAAAGGAATGACGTCCCGCCTCGACGTGGATTCCGTGCCCGTCGTCGCGGTGGACGACGCCGGGACGATGACCGAATGCGAAGGTTTTTCGAGCGCGAAGGTGACGGATGCCGAACGGGGCGGGGTCCTGTCTCCGTCGAATGCGGCCTATGTGATCTACACGTCGGGTTCGACGGGACTGCCCAAGGGTGTCGTGGTGTCCCATGCGGGAATCGGTGCGCTGGCGGCGTCACAGATCGAGCGTTTCGGTGTCCGCGAATCCAGCCGGGTACTGCAATTCGCCTCACCGAGTTTCGACGCCTCCATCTCCGAGGTGTGCATGGCCTGGCTGTCCGGTGCCGCCCTGGTCGCGGCACCCGCCCCCCGGCTGCTGCCCGGCACCGCCCTGGGCGACCTCGTCGCCGAATCCGCGATCACGCACATCACGCTGCCCCCCTCGGCCCTCGCCGTCCTGTCACCCGACCTGCTCACCGGCGTCGAATGCGTCGCCGTCGCCGGTGAGGCATGCCCGCCCGACGTGGTGGAGCGCTGGTCGGCCACGCACCGCCTGATCAACGCCTACGGCCCCACCGAGGCCACCGTCTGCGCGACGATGAGCCAACCGCTGACCGGCCGCCGCGTACCACCGCTGGGACACCCCGTCCTCGGCGCACGCGTCCACGTGCTCGACGACGCCCTCCGGCCGGTGCCCGCCGGATCGGTGGGCGAGCTCTACATCGCCGGCACCGGCCTGGCACGCGGATACGCCGGCCGCGCCGCCACCACCGCCGAACGGTTCGTCGCCGACCCCTTCGGCCCCGCCGGATCGAGGATGTACCGCTCCGGCGACCTGGTACGCCGGCGCTCGGACGGCGAACTCGAATTCGTCGGCCGCGCCGACGACCAGGTCAAGGTACGCGGATACCGCATCGAACCCGGCGAGATCGAAACGGCCCTGCGCGACCACCCCCTCGTCGACCAGGCCGTGGTCACCGCCCGCGAGGACCGCACCGGAGACACCCGGCTGGTCGGCTACATCGTCCCCACCGACCAGCCCGCACCCGACCAGGACACCGGCACCCACCAGGTCCGCGAATGGCAGCAGATGCATGACCTGGTGTATTCGGAGGGCACCGGGAGCGCGGCGGCATCCACGTTCGGTGAGGACTTCTCCGGCTGGAACAGCAGTTACGACGGCTCGCCCATTCCGCTGGAGGAAATGCGGGCCTGGCGCGCTGCCACGGTGGAACGCATCCGTTCCCTGCGACCGCGCCGGGTCCTCGAACTCGGTGTCGGCAGCGGTCTGTTGCTGGCGAAACTCGCCCCGGAATGCGAGGCGTACTGGGGCACCGACTTCTCCTCCGCGGTCATCGAAAGGCTCCGGGGGCAGATCGCGTCGGTTCCCGGGCTGCCGGAACGGGTGGAGCTGCGCAGTCAGGCCGCGGACGTGGTGGAAGGACTGCCCACCGGCTACTTCGACACCATCGTCATCAATTCGGTGACGCAGTACTTCCCGAGCACCGCCTATCTGGTGCGCGTGCTGCGGCAGACGATGGAACTCCTGACCCCCGGCGGCTCCCTGTTCGTCGGCGACATCCGTAACCTCCGTCTGCTCAAGCTGTTCCGCACCGCGATCGAGCTGGGGCGGGCCGGGGAGTTGGCCGACGCTTCGGCCGTGCGGCAGATCGTCGAGCAGAGCATCGCGCAGGAGAAGGAGCTCCTGATCGATCCCGGGTTCTTCCCGGCGGTCGCCGACGACCTGCCCGGAACCGTCGCGGTGGACATCCGGCTCAAGGACGGCACCCACCACAACGAACTGACCCGCCACCGCTACGACGTCGTCCTGCGCAAGGAACCAGCCCAGGTCGTCTCCTGGCAGGACACCCCCCACCTGCGCTGGGGCCAGGACATCACCGACCTGAACCAGCTCGAACACGCCCTGACCCGGCGGACCGACCAACGGTGGCGACTGACCGGCATACCCAACCCCCGCCTGGCCGGCGAACTGGCCGCCACCCGGGCCCTCGCCGCCGGTCGGCCACCGGCCGAAGCACTCACCCACCTCACCACCCACACCCCCACCCTGTCTCTTATAC
>NZ_WYCT01000123.1 GCF_011008945.1 Streptomyces harenosi | reverse complement strand
GCGGGGTGGCGGGCGGAGCCCCCGCCACCCCGTCCTCCCAGCGCTGGGTCTCCTCGTTCCAGTACCGCTGTCCCCCGCTCATCACGTCCCTCTCTGCGCTGCGCGCGCTCCCGGCGCTCGTCCTGACGGCCCCCCCGGGCGGTTCGCCCGGGAGGCTCACATCCCCAGCAGTGCGGCCACGGTGCCCGCCGAGGCGAACAGCGTCAGGACGGTCTCGGTGTCCGTCAGCACCTCCCGCAGCCGCTGGAGGCGGCCGGCGCCGGCCGTCCCGGTGCGGGTGATCTCCTCCTCGGTCTCCGCCAGCGCCTCGTCCAGCCGGGCCGTCCCGTCGCTCTGCCGGACCCGGGACAGGTCGGCGCGCAGTTCGCGTACGGCGCCCAGCAGTTCCTCGGCCGCCTCGTCGCGCGGGGCCGGGGCGCCGTGGTGGCTCTCGGCGCGCGCGTGGCTGCCGATGGCGAAGGTGCTGTGCGACACGTCGCCGATGCGGACGGTGGGCTCATCGCTTGCCATCGCTGGAGGATCCCTTCTGCGGCCCCGGGCCGCCGGTGGAGGAGCTGGCGCTGGCGTGGTCGCCGACGGCGAAGGTGGAGCCCTCGACGCGGCCGATGTGCACGGCACCGTTGCTGATGTTCACGATCTTCTGCACGAACTCGCCGGTCTCGTAGCCGGCCTCGGCCAGCGCCAGCCGGACGCCGTTGCCGATGCGGTCCTGGACGGCGCGCAGATAGCGGACGACGTCCATCTCCTGGAAGGTGGACCCGGCGGGCGCGGAGGCGAGCTCCCGCACGGAGACGGCCGGGCCGTCGGGCAGCGCGCCCGCGTGGCCGCCGGTCAGCAGCCGCCACCCGTACACCAGTCCCCGCCCCAGGGTGGCCAGGGAGCGGCCCGCGGAGCCGGGCACCAGGGCGAGGGCCCCCACCGCCTTGCCGAAGGCGTTGTTGTTGCGGAAGCGGTGGCAGGCGCGGTCGGCGTCCTTGAAGTCGGCGCGGACCGGGGTCAGCACGTGGGGGGCGATCTCCAGCATCAGCATGCGGCCCTGGGTGTGGACGCGCACGAAGACCGTGACGACCAGCTCCTCCTCCCAGCCGCCGACGCGCACCCGCAGGAAGTGCCGCCGCTTCTCGCCGCCCTCCTCCACCGCGCGCGCCCGGTGCTGCTCGAACTCCTGCGGCCCGTAGGGGGCCTGGTCGCGCCGGAGCAGCCCTTCCGCGGGCAGGAAGACGCACTCGTCGATCTCCAGGCGGCGCAGCCGGTCCCGGACGCCCGGGCCGGCGTACTCCGCGGGCACGCGCAGCTGTTCGAGCAGGGGGCGGATGCGGTCCAGGACGGCGCGGTTGCTGAGCGGCTGCTGCGGCCTGTCCTCGTCCGGCCGCAGTTCCACGGCGAGCACCCAGGTGTCGTACGCCGCTCCCGCGCCGCAGAACGGGCGCGCCTCGTGGTACATGACCAGCGGTGCGTGCTGCTCCAGCCGGATGCGGTGCGTCAGCCGGCGAAACCGCTCCCCCTCGGCCCGCTCCGCGGGGTCGCCGGCGGCGTCCGGGAAGCGCCGCGGGGACAGTTCGGCGGCGAGCGCGCGGGCGAACTGGTTGCGCTGGGCGGCCGTGCACAGCGCGATCAGCGCGAACACCACGAGCGCGGCCCACGCCTGCCACGGCTCGAACAGCTCGCCGATGCCGTCGGCGGCCGGGACCACCACGTCGGTGAAGTCCGGATCACCGGAGCCGCCGTAGCCGTAGGAACCGTAGTCGTCGTACGAGGAGTCCTCCCCGAACGCGGCCCCGAAGCCGGCGGCGAGCGTGAGGACCAGGTACAGGGCGAAGACGACGCGGCCCCACCAGCGCAGGAGGAAGGCCGGGATCCGCCGGTACAGGGGCGGCCGCTCGGCCCGTCCCCGGATCCAGGGCGCGAGGGCGAGGAACACGCTCGGCCAGAGGAAGCCGGCGAGCAGCCCGCCGCTCAGCGGCAGGCCGACCACCCACAGCCCGATCACGGCGGCGGCCCACAGCAGCTCCTGCCGCCGGGCGCGCAGCGCGTGGGCGAGGACGCGGGCGGCGTCGAAGCCGAGCGAGGGGGCGACGAAGCGCTGTTCGTCGAGGTAGAGCTCCTCGATGACGCGGTCGCGGTAACCGGAATCCAGGTAGACGCCCGCGCAGAGCAGCCGGGTGGCCTCGCTGGCGTGCGGTGCGACGGGTGGGAGCTCCGGTGGCGGCCCGGCCGTACCCGGCTGCGGTTGCTGTGGCAGGTGTGTGCTACTCACGCCGTTCCCCCGATGTGCGAACGTCTGCTGTCGACGGGCGAGTTGAAGGCCCATCAGCATAGGGGACCCGGCGGCGCGGCAAAACCGGAATGTCAAGGGCGCCCGGCAACGGCGGACCCCGGGCCGCGAGCGCGGCCCGGGGTCCGGGGGTTCACACCGTGGGGTGGGATCAGATGAGGCCGAGGCCGCGGACCGCCTCGCGCTCCTCCTCCAGCTCCTTGACGGAGGCGTCGATGCGGGTGCGGGAGAACTCGTTGATCTCCAGGCCCTGGACGATCTCGTACTTGCCGTCCTTGCAGGTGACCGGGAAGGAGGAGATCAGGCCCTCCGGAACGCCGTAGGAGCCGTCCGACGGGATGCCCATGGAGACCCAGTCGCCCTCGGGGGTGCCGTTGACCCAGGAGTAGACGTGGTCGATGGCGGCGTTGGCGGCGGAGGCGGCCGACGAGGCGCCGCGGGCCTCGATGATGGCGGCGCCGCGCTTGGCGACGGTCGGGATGAAGTCCTCGGCCAGCCACTTCTCGTCGTTGACGACCTCGGCGGCGTTCTTCCCGCCGACGGTGGCGTGGAAGATGTCCGGGTACTGGGTGGCGGAGTGGTTGCCCCAGATGGTCAGGCGCTTGATGTCGGCGACCGTGGAGCCCGTCTTCTTCGCGAGCTGGGTCAGCGCGCGGTTGTGGTCCAGACGGGTCATCGCGGTGAAGCGCTCGGCCGGTACGTCCGGGGCGGCGGCCTGCGCGATGAGCGCGTTGGTGTTGGCCGGGTTGCCGACGACCAGGACGCGGATGTCGTCCGCGGCGTGGTCGTTGATGGCCTTGCCCTGCGGCTTGAAGATGCCGCCGTTGGCCTCCAGCAGGTCACCGCGCTCCATGCCCTTGGTGCGCGGGCGGGCGCCGACGAGGAGGGCGACGTTGGCGCCGTCGAAGGCGACGTTCGGGTCGTCGGTGATCTCGATGCCCTGGAGCAGCGGGAACGCGCAGTCGTCGAGCTCCATGGCCGTGCCCTCGGCCGCCTTCAGCGCCGGGGTGATCTCCAGCAGGCGGAGCTTGACCGGCACGTCCGCGCCGAGGAGCTGGCCGGAGGCGATGCGGAACAGCAGGGCGTAACCGATCTGGCCGGCCGCGCCGGTGACGGTGACGTTCACGGGAGTGCGGGTCATGGCGTTCTCCGTATGACAGCTGGCGGTGGGGCGTCCCTGCCCCGGGCGGATGATCGATCTCTTGGCGTCAAGAGAGATCAGCCGTCAGGCTATCGCGCATCCGCTCCGCCGCACGGCCGGGTGGGTGTGGCCCGTCCCACAGAGGTCCGCCCGGCACCGCCCGGACCTGCGACGACACACGAAAAGGCGGCCGCCTGTCCGGGAGAGGAAGGACCGAGGCGGCCGCCGTACGGGGATACCGTCGCCGGACTCCCGTGGGGGTTGCTCTTCGCGTTCCCCCGCACGGGACGGGCATGCCTGCCGCGCGCGGCCGATTCCCGGTTTTTCCCGCCGGAGCCGCGGCCGGGCCGCCGGACGGACCGCCCGCGGGGTCAGCCCGTGCACCCCCGCCGCCCCGAGGCCAGCGTCACGCACACCACGGCGTCGGCGGCCTCCCGCACGGCCACCATGGGCGTGTAGGCGAGGGTGTCACCGGCTTCCGTGACGGCGCCGGTCTGCCGGGTCCCGCCCGCGGTGACCTCGACCTCGTCGCCCTGCGCCGCCCGGGTGACGCGGCCCCACGCGGCGCCGCAGGCCGCGCTGTGGCGGACCTCGGCGACGGCCGTGCCGACCGTGATCCGCTGGGCGGTGGTCACCAGATCGCCGCTGCTGCATCCCATCACCTCGGCGTCCTCGCCGGTGCACCGGTCGCCGCTGCACCTGACGCCGTCGGGCAGGCGGGGGCCGGTGCCGGGCCGGGGCGTGGCGGAGGCCCGCGCGTCCTCGCCGGCCCGGTCGCCGCCGCCGTCCGGCAGGAGGAAGGCCCCGGCGACGACGATCAGCGCGCCGGCGGCCCCCGCGAGGAGCATCACCGGCCGTCTGCCGCCGCCCCCGGCAAAGCCGCCCCGGCCGCTGCCGCGCGGCGGCCCGCCGTGCTCGCCCGGGCCGGGCGCGCCGCGCCCGGGGTCCCCGGCCGCCCCCGCGCCGCCGGGCACACCGCGCGGTGCGCGGCCCGGGCGCGGTGCGCGGCCCGGGGCCGGTGACGGGCCCCGGTGTCCGGCGACGCCCCGGGAGTCGCCCCCGGGCGCGCCGCCGCGGGACGGGCCGGTCCGGGACGTGCCGCCCCGCGCGTCCGGGCTCCCGGCCGCCGTCCGCCGCACCGGCATCGGCGGCACGGCGGGCGCCCCTCGGGCCGGTCCGGCGCCCCCGGGCGCGGTCCGGGCCCGGGAGATCCGGATGGCCTCCATGGTCACGTCGTGCTGCGCCGCGGAGCGGCTCCAGGCGCGCTCGGCCGCCTCCCACAGGGCGGTCAGGTGCGCCGGATCGGTCCCGGTCGCCTCGGCCAGGGCCACGACCGCGCCCTTGGGCGCCAGCAGCCGGCCGTCGAGGTACCGCTCCCAGGACGTCCTGCCGTAGCCGGTGAGGTCGGCCACGGCGGCGACGCTCAGACCGCCGCCGTCCACGATCCGGCGCAACCGGCCGACGAACTCACCGACCTGCGGATCGAGTCCGCCGGGCAGATCCCTCCAGCGAGGCATCGCTCCCCCCTCTTCCCCGGTGCCGTGCCGGTGGTCGCGGCCCGGTCTCCCCCGGCCCGGCCGCCGGGGGCGGAACCGGGAGACCCGTACGGGACGTCCCGGCGCCTGCCGGACCGTCCCGTACGGCCGTGCCCGCCCCGGCGGCGGGCCGCGGGGTCAGCCGCTGACCGTGAAGTGCAGCGTGTCCTTCAGGAACGGGATCTCCAGCCACGGGTCGGGCTGGGCCATCATCGCCAGCAGGGAGATGGCCAGGCCCAGGAAGCCGTAGGTGGCGATGTCCGTGAACCGGGACCGCACGGCCAGCATGCCGACGCCGGGCAGCAGCCAGCGCAGGACGGCACCGCCCAGCAGCGCGACGCCGATCAGCAGCGTGCCGTACCGGAAGACGTCCAGGGCGGTCAGCAGCAGGCCGACGCCGACCAGGGAGAGCACGGCGAGGATGGGCCACTGCCGGGCGGGGGCCGGGGCGTCCAGGGGCGCGGCCCGGCCACTGCCCTCGGGGCGCGCGGTGTCCCGGGTGAACAGCGGGAAGCGGCGCGTGACGCGCCGCGGCCTGCCCTCGGCGTCGGGCGCGCTGACCGCGTCCGGGACCGTGATGTCCTCCGGGTGCCGGGCGCCCTCGTCAGCCGACACTGCGCTCCGCCGCCTCGACCACGTTGACCAGCAGCAGCGCCCGGGTCATCGGGCCGACGCCGCCGGGGTTGGGGGAGATCCAGCCGGCGACCTCGGCGACGTCCGGGTGGACATCGCCGACGATCTTGCCTTCGGCGTTGCGGGAGACGCCGACGTCGAGGACGGCGGCGCCGGGCTTGACGTCCTCGGGCCGGATCAGGTGCGGCGAGCCGGCCGCGGCGATGACGATGTCGGCGCGCTTGAGGTGCGCGGACAGGTCGCGGGTGCCGGTGTGGCACTGGGTCACCGTGGCGTTCTCGCTGCGCCGGGTCAGCAGCAGCGGCATGGGGCGGCCGATGGTGACGCCGCGGCCGACGACCACGACCTCGGCGCCCTTGATCTCCACGCCGTAGCGGCGCAGCAGGGTGAGGATGCCGTTGGGGGTGCAGGGCAGCGGGGCCGGCTCGTTGAGCACGAGGCGGCCGAGGTTCATCGGGTGCAGGCCGTCGGCGTCCTTGGCCGGGTCCATCAGCTCCAGGATGCGGTTCTCGTCGATGCCCTTGGGCAGCGGGAGCTGGACGATGTAGCCGGTGCAGGCCGGGTCCTCGTTCAGTTCGCGGACGACCGCCTCGATCTCCTCCTGCGTCGCCGTGGCCGGCAGTTCGCGCTGGATGGAGGCGATGCCCACCTGGGCGCAGTCGCGGTGCTTGCCGGCGACGTACTTCTGGCTGCCGGGGTCGTCGCCGACGAGGACGGTGCCGAGGCCGGGCGTGACGCCCTTCTCCTTCAGCGCCGCCACGCGGGCGGTCAGTTCGGACTTGATCGCGGCTGCGGTGGCCTTGCCATCGAGAATCTGGGCGGTCATGGCCCCATCCTCCCGGATGACCCGCCCCCGGTTCCAATCCGAGGGGCGAGGAGCCCCGCGGACCGGGTGCCCGGCCATGATCGCCGGTGTTGCACTTGCACAACATTGTGGGGGTGAGCTGGACACGGGATCACCGGCGCACCACGATGAACACGCAGTAACGCGGTCCGAACGGGGGGAAACCGCTCATGCACGCACGTTCCTCCGCTGGATCCGCTCCGTCCCCGCAGCACAACGGAGGCTCAACGTCATGAGTTTCGGCTCGCCCCCGCCCGACAACCCCTACGGTCACCCTCAGCAGGGCCAGCAGGGCCAGCAGGGCCTGCCCGGTTACCCGCAGCAGGGTGGTCAGCCGGGTTACGGCTACCCCCAGCAGGGCGGCCAGCCGGGTTACGGCTACCCGCAGCAGGGCGGCCAGCCCGGCTACGGCTACCCGCAGCAGCCGGGTTACCCGGGCGGTCCCGGACCGCGGGTGGCCTCCATGGGCCGGCGCCTGGGCGCCCGCCTGATCGACGGCGTGATAATCGGCATCGTCTACGTCGTGCTGCTGATCGCCGGCGTCGCGGGCTCGTTCGGCGCGGCCCAGGAATGCGACGTGAACTCGCCCGCCTACGACTCCTGCGTCAACGACGCCGCCGCCGACGTGATGGGCCCGCTCACGGCGGTCTTCCTCATCCTCGGCATCGCCAGCCTCCTGTACGAGTGGCTGATGGTCGGCCTGGTGGGCGCGACGCTGGGGAAGATGATGCTCGGCATGCGGGTGGTGAAGGCCGACACCGGCCAGAAGACGGGCCTGGGCTCGTCGTTCATCCGCTGGATCATCCCGATCGTCGGCTCCTTCGCCTGCGGCATCGGCCAGCTTCTGGTCTACCTGTCCCCGTTCTGGGACAAGTCCGGCCGCCAGCAGGGCTGGCACGACAAGGCCGCGAGCACGATGGTCGTCCAGCGCTGACCCCACCGGGCGCCGCATACGCGCCATTCAACCGCCGGGGCCGTGTCTCACCCGATCGAGGGGGACACGGCCCCGGCGCGTCGCCCTAGTCTGGCTGGACAGCCGTCAGGCACGGGGAGACGCACCTTGTACAGCATCATCGTGGTACCTCCGCCGACCACGGAGGACGACCGTGACCGCACCCAGATCCGGCTGGCACCCGGCGAACGGCTCGCCTTCGGGCGGTCCGTGGGCCCCGGCGGCCTGCCGATCGCGCACGAGGGGGTGTCCCGCCGGGCCGGTGAGATCACCGCCCACGGCACCTTCTGGACGCTGAGCAACCTCTGCACCCACCAGACGTACGTGGTGGAGAACCCGGAGGGGGCGGGCGAGCACATCAAGGTGGCCCCGGGGCGCCTGGACGCGCCGGTCCCGTTCGAGTTCTCGCGGATCGTGCTGCCCGCCGCGGGCGACCTGCTGCCGGTGGAGGTGTGGGCGCCGCGCCACGACTTCCTGCGCGCCGAGGGCGGCGGCGACGGCGAGACCACCGCCCCCGCCTTCTCGGTCGACCGCACCAAGCGCTACTTCGCCGTGCTGGCCGCGCTGTGCGAGCCGCGGCTGCGCGGCGCGCCGCACGCGCCGCTGCCCACGGTGGAGCAGGTCGTGGAGCGGCTGCGCCCGACCTGGCCGGCCGCGTCCCGCACCTCGGTGCAGTGGAACATCGACTACCTGGCGGTCAAGCTGCGCCTGAAGCCGGGCCCGGAGAGCGCCGAGCCGGGCCCGCGGCTCAACGGCAAGAAGGAGTCGCTGGTCTCCCTGGCGCTCCGCTTCGACCTGGTCCGCGAGGACGACCTCGTGGTCCTCTCGGCACCGTCCGGACGGGCGGTCCGGTGACCGGACCGTACGCGGTGCCGGTTCCCCGGGGCTACCGGGTGGGCTGCTGGGAGGTGCGCGAGCCGATCGCGACGGGCGCCTTCGGCAGCGTGTACGCGGCCCGCCGCACCGGCGGGGCGGACGACCTGCCGAGGACCGCCGCCCTGAAGTTCCTGGCGACCGGCACCGGCACCCCCCGGCAACTGGCCCACCTGCGCGAACTGATCGAGCGCGAGATCGCGCTGCTGCGCCGGCTGCGGCAGCCGCGGCTGATCCGCATGTACGAGACCCTCACCGTCGACGACCCCGGGAACCCCCGTCTGGACGGCGCCACCGTCCTGGTCCTGGAGAAGGCGGAGGGCTCCCTGTCCGGGCTGCTGGCCGGGGCGCCCCGCCCGCCGGCCGGGCCCGCGCTGCTGGCCCAGGTCTGCGCGGGGCTGGCCCAGCTCCACCGGGCGGGCTGGGTGCACGGGGACCTCAAGCCCGCCAACGTGCTGCTGATGGCGGACGGTTCGGTGCGGCTGGCCGACTTCAACATGGCCGCCGAGCTGGAGGGCACCCACGCCTACACGCCCGCCTTCTCCACCCCCGACTACACCCCGCCCGAGCTGCTGTGGTCGGAGATCGGCGAACGCGGGCGCCGCATCCGCCCGTCCGCCGACGTATGGGCCTTCGGCGTCCTCGCCCACCTGGTGCTCACCGGTTCCTTCCCGCTGCCCGGCGGCACCCCGACGGCCCGCCGCGACGCCGCCGTGGCCTACGCCCGGGGCGCCGACCAGTTACGGCTGGCGCCCGAACTGCCCGAGCCCTGGCGCGAGATCGTGCGGTCCTGCCTGACCCGGACGCACGCCGACCGCGTCGGCACCGAATCCCTGCTGCGGCGGGTCGAGGCCGCGGCCGGCACCGGCCGGGCGTCCCGCCTGCCCCGGCTGCTGCTCCGCCGCCGCGCCCGGCGCGGCGCCGTCGCGGTGGCACTGGGCGTCACCACGGCCGTGGCCGCCCTCGGCTACGTCGTCACCACCTGGGCGGGCGACGGGGGCACCGGCGGCGCGGAGCCCGCGCGCGGCGCCCGGATCGCCGCCGTCTCCTACGGCGCGTCCGAGCTGCGCACCGACCGGGGCATCCCGCCGGCCTACCGGCTGCTGATCGTGGAGACGGCGCACGACTGCGCCGACGAGCACGTCACCCCGCCCCTGATCGCGGCCATGCTGAAGGTGGAGAGCGACTTCGACCCGAACCTGTCCGACCCGGAGCGCAACGAGTACGGCATCGCCCGCTGGACCCCCTCGGTCCTGCGCTGGTGGATGAACGAGGACGGCACGCCCGCCGAGTCCGTGCCCGAACCGCCCTTCCCGCCCGCCGAGTCGATCCCGGCGATGGGCCGCTACCTGTGCTGGATCGCGCCGCGCCTGGACGACGGCCTGCCCGGCGACCGCCGGGTCCTGATCGCCGCCGCCTACCGGTCGTCGTACCGGAAGGTGAACGACGCGGGCGGGGTTCCCCCCAAGCACCGCGACTACGCCGACCGCGTCGCTCACCACCTCAAGGAGTACACCCCGCCCGGGCGGAAGTGACCCTGACACCTGCGAGGTGGTGCCGGCGGCGGGCCCGCGGCACGGTGGAACGCGGGCGGGGCCTTCCGGCTCCCTCGGGGGAGAGCCGGAAGGCCCCGCCGTCACGGCGTCACCGGTGACCGGTCAGCGGGTCACCGGCGGACCTCAGTGGAAGAAGTGGCGGGTGCCGGTGAAGTACATCGTCACGCCGGCCTTCTTCGCCGCCTCGACCACCTGCTCGTCGCGGATCGAGCCGCCGGGCTGGACGATGGCCCGGACCCCGGCCTCGATCAGGATCTCGGGGCCGTCCGGGAAGGGGAAGAAGGCGTCCGAGGCGGCGAACGCGCCGCGCGCCCGCTCCGCGCCGGCCCGCTCGACCGCGAGACGGCAGGAGTCGACCCGGTTGACCTGGCCCATGCCGACGCCGACCGAGGCGCCGTCCTTCGCCAGCAGGATCGCGTTGGACTTCACCGCGCGGCACGCCCGCCAGGCGAACGCCAGCTCGGCCAGCTCCGCCTCGGACAGGGCCTCGCCGCTGGCGAGGGTCCAGGTGGCCGGGTCGTCGCCCTCGGCCTGGAGGCGGTCGGCGACCTGGAGGAGGGCGCCGCCGTCGATCGGCTTGATCTCCACCGGCGCGGCGGGCGCCTCGGGGGCGCGCAGCACGCGGATGTTCTTCTTCTTGGTGAGGATCTCCAGCGCGCCGTCCTCGTAGCCGGGCGCGACGATGACCTCGGTGAAGATCTCCGCGACCTGCTCGGCCATCTCCTTGCTGACCGGGCGGTTCACGGCGATCACGCCGCCGAACGCGGACAGCGGGTCGCAGGCGTGCGCCTTGCGGTGCGCCTCGGCGACGTCGGCGCCGATCGCGATGCCGCACGGATTGGCGTGCTTGATGATCGCCACGCACGGCTCGGCGTGGTCGTACGCGGCACGGCGGGCGGCGTCCGTGTCCGTGTAGTTGTTGTACGACATCTCCTTGCCGTGGAGCTGCTCGGCCTCGGCGAGGCCGCCCTCGTGGGAGGTGTAGAGGGCGGCGGGCTGGTGCGGGTTCTCGCCGTAGCGCAGGGTGTGCGCGCGGTCCCAGGTGGCGCCCAGGAAGCCGGGGAAGGAGGAGTCGTCGACGGGGGCGTACTCGGAGGCGAACCAGGAGGCGACCGCCACGTCGTAGGCGGCCGTGTGCCGGAACGCCTCGGCGGCCAGGCGCTTGCGGGCGGCCAGGTCGAAGCCGCCGTCCCTGGCCGCGGCCAGGACGTCGCCGTACCGGCCGGGGCTGGTGACCACGGCGACGGAGGGGTGGTTCTTGGCGGCGGCGCGGACCATGGAGGGGCCGCCGATGTCGATCTGCTCCACGCACTCGTCGGGGGTGGCGCCCGAGGCGACCGTCTCGCGGAACGGGTAGAGGTTGACCACGACCAGGTCGAACGGGGCGACGCCGAGCTCGTCGAGCTGCTGCCGGTGGGCGTCCAGACGCAGGTCGGCGAGGATGCCCGCGTGCACCTTGGGGTGCAGGGTCTTGACGCGGCCGTCGAGGCACTCGGGGAAGCCGGTGAGCTCCTCGACCTTGGTGACGGGGATGCCGGCGGCGGCGATCCGGGCGGCGGTGGAGCCGGTGGAGACCAGCTCGACGCCGGCCTCGTGCAGGCCGCGCGCGAGCTCTTCCAGCCCGGTCTTGTCGTAGACGCTGACGAGCGCCCGGCGAATCGGCCGCTTGTTGCTGTCGGCGGTCACTGGATTACTACCTTTCGTCCCTCAATGCGGTAGCCGTGGCGGGCGAGCCGCCCCACGACATCGACGAGCAGCCTTCGCTCGACTTCCTTGATGCGCTCGTGCAGAGCGCTCTCGTCGTCCTCGTCCCGGATCTCCACCACGCCCTGCGCGATGATCGGCCCGGTGTCGACGCCGTCGTCGACGAAGTGGACGGTGCAGCCGGTGACCTTGGCGCCGTACGCGAGCGCGTCCCGCACGCCGTGGGCCCCGGGGAAACTGGGGAGGAGGGCGGGGTGGGTGTTGACGAACCGCCCGCCGAACCGCGCGAGGAACTCCTTCCCCACGATCTTCATGAACCCGGCCGAGACGACGAGGTCCGGCTCATGGGCGGCGACGGCCTCCGCGAGCGCCGCGTCCCACTCCTCGCGGGTGGCGTGGTCCTTCACGCGGCACACGAACGTGGGCAGCCCGGCCCGCTCGGCGCGCGCGAGCCCCTCGATGCCGTCCCGGTCGGCGCCGACGGCCACGATCTCGGCTCCGTAGCGCTCGGGGCCGGTGGCGGCGATCTCGTCGAGGAGCGCCTGCAGGTTGGTGCCGGATCCGGAGACCAGCACGACGAGGCGCTTGGCCACGGGCTTGGCGGCCACGATGGGGGCCCTTTCTCGGGGAAGCGGGTCCGTACGGTCGGTCCGTACGGATCGTTTTGTATGGTCGTACGAATGCTTCACGCCCCGGGATACGGGGAAGTCTACGAAGCGGCCGACCGCCAGCAACGATACCGGCACACCCGGCGGCCCCCACGGGACGGGGGCCCGGCCGGAAGGTAGCGTCAGGGAGGAGCCGGTTGGGGAACGCCTCCCGCGCACCGCGCGTTCACGGGGTGACGGAGCCGGGGGCCCGGGCCTTTCCGGGGCCCTCCCCCTCCCGTCGCGCACAGCCGGATCCAGTCGTAGCAAGCCGTACGCACGCCGTACTCACCAAGGGGAAGACGCTCATTTGATGCCGGACCGCAGCCTGCGACTCCTCACGCTCCCCCAGCAGCCGGCGCCGGGAGGGGAGCGCGGCGGCCCGTTGCTGCGGGAGCGCCCCGCCTCGCCGCCCGACGCGCCCTCGGACGGGAAGAACGACGGCGGCGACCGGGGCGGCGCGGCCTCGGACGACAACCCGTTCGCGCCGCCGCCCGAGGGGACGCCGGACCGCCCCTGGCAGCCGCGGCACCCCGAGGGCGGGGACGGCGCGGGCCGCGGCGGGTCGCCGTGGGGCCGGCAGTGGAGCGACCGGCAGCCCGGCCGCTCGCCCGGCGGCTTCGGCGAGCGCCCCGGCGGTCCGGGCTCCGGCCCCGGCGGCCCGGGCTCCGGCCCGCGCTGGGACCCGACGGACCCGGCCCAGCGCCGCGCCCGCTACTCGCTGCTGTGCGGCATGTGGGCCTTCTTCTTCGCGCTCTTCGGCTGGCCGTACCTGGCCCTGCTGCTGGGTGCCCTGGCGCTCTACTGGGGCGTCAGCGGCCTGCGGGCCAAGCCGCGCACCCCCGCGGACCCGGACGTCCCGGCGCAGGCCCCGGCGCCGGGGACGGCCTCCCGCCCGCAGACCACCGCCGCCGTGAGCGGCCTGGTCACGGCCTCCCTGGCCCTGCTGCTGATCGCGGCCTCCTTCGGCGCCCAGCTCGTCTACCGCGACTACTACACCTGCCGCAGCGACGCCCTGACCAACGAGGCCAAGCAGTCGTGCAGCAAGCTGCTGCCGGACGAGCTGCGCGGCGTACTGGGCACCGAGGGCTGAGCCGGGCCCGGGGGCTTCCTTCCGGTCCGGGCGCGGGTCCGGGAGGGGCCTGTCCTGCCCCGTCGGCCGCCGGGTGCGGGGGGCTCGATCCATCGGCCGCCTGGTGGTGGGGGCTCGATCCGTCGGCCGCCGGGTGCTGGAGGGGCGCCCGCCCCGTCGCCGCCAGGCCCTAAGGGCCCTGCACGCCGGACGCCGGGACCTGAAAAGAGCCCAGCCCGCCGGACGCCGGGTAGCGGAAGGGCCCAGCCCATCGGACGCCGGGTCCTGAAAGGGCCCAGCCCGCCGGACGCCGAGTAGCGGGAGGGCCCAGCCCATTGGACGCCGGGTCCTGAAAGGGCCCAGTCCATCGGACACCGGGCCCTGAGAGCCCGATCCATCGGACGCCGGGTCCGCCCCGCCGGGCGTGCGCCGGTTACTCGGGAGGGGCCCGTGATCCGTGTCCGGGCCGGCCGCCGCCCGCCGCGGAGGTGTTGCGGGCCTACCGGAGCGGCTCCGTCCGCCGGGGTTCCGCCGCCTCCGGTGTCCTGCGCGCGCCCGGCGGCCGCCCGCCGGGGCCGCGCGGGGCTTCGCTCGCCGCCTGCGTACGGGGCCTTCCCGGGACGCGCCAGGGCCTGCGCGCCACCGGTGTCCGGGGCCTTCCAGGGCGCCGCCGGGACCTGACCACGGCCGCCGCCCGGGACGCGCCCGGGAGCCGCCAGGGCCTGCCCACCGCCAGCGTCCAGCGCGTCCCCGGAACCCGCCAGGGGGTGCGCGCCGGCGCCCCGTCCGTCCCCGGAGTCCCGGTGGTCCCGGCGGACGCTTCCGGCCGTGTCCGCTGCGCCGCCGCCCAGCGGCGCCAGGCCCGTACCCCGAGCGCCGTCGGGACCGCCACCACCGCGATCCACACCGGGGTGACGGCGCCGATCTGCCACCACACCGGCCCGAACCGGGCGAGCGCGGCCACCCCGAGCGGACCGCCCGCGAGCGCCGCGAGCAAGGCGGTCACCGCGCCGCACACCACGGCCGCCAGCCCGGCGCCCGCCGCCGTCCGGCGCCACGACCAGGAACCCGACGCGCCCCGCGCCCGGCCGGGCCGGTCCCCGTCCGCCGCGCGCTCCCGCCCGTCCGGGCGCTCACCCGGCCCCGCGGCCGAGGCGCGCCCCGTGAACCACCCCACCGCCGCCCCGGCCGCCAGCGGCACCACCGCGGTCGCCCAGTGCGCCGGCGTGCCCGGACCCGCCTGGGGCACCGCCGCCAGCAGCGGAAACGGCGGCAGCGGCGCGGGCGCGGAGGCGAAGGGCCCCACCGTGTGCCCGGCGCCGGCCGCGAACCCCGGGCCGAGCGCGTACGCCGCGGCCCAGACCGCCGCGTTGGGCACCAGCGCCACGCACAGCACCAGGACCGCGAACCCCCCGGCCCAGCCGTCCGCCAGCCGGCCGAAGGCCGCCCGGAACGCCCCGCCGTGCCACACCAGGGACACCGCCAGCAGCAGCGCGCCGCCTCCGGCCAGCACCGCCACCCCGGCGCCCGCGGCCCGCGCCGCGACGCCCAGGCGGCCGTCCGGCCGGACCAGCAACTGCCGCGGCCCCACGGGCAGGGGGGCCAGCAGCCGCCGTACCGGCCCGCCCGGACGGCCGTGCGCCGCCCACACGCCCGCCCCCGCCACGCCCATGACGAACAGCGGCAGGGACACCACCGTCCCCGCCCACGAGGGCCGCAGCGCGCCCCCGGCGGCGTACAGGGCGGCGGGCAGGGCGACGCCGAGGTAGCCGAGCACCACGCCCGTCCAGGCGACGCGGGGCGGCACCGGCGCCGGGCGGGTCCCGGCGCCGCCCTCCCCCATCGCCAGGCCGCCGGCGACCGCGTCCCGCGCCATCCGGTGGATCAGCCAGGCGGGCGGCACGGACAGCAGCAGCGGCGTGACGCCGACCGGCGCGGGAGTGCCGGACAGCGTGTCGGCGCGGACCAGTTCGGCGCCGTGCGCCAGCACCCACAGCGCCGCCGCGACGTGCAGCGCGCCGCCGGGCCCGCTGTCGGGGTACGGCGAGCCGACCCACACCACCATCACCAGGACCGCGAACGCCCCCAGACCCAGGCCCGCCGCGACCGCCCCGCCCAGCAGCCCCGCCGACAGCCCGGGCGGACGGTCCCGGAGCAGGGCGCGCAGCAGGAACACCAGCATTCGGCGAGCGGTCGTCTGGATCACGCCCGCCATGCTCCCAACGACACGCGCTTCCCCGGCGTAACAGGCGAAACGCGGACGTGTCGCTCAATATATGTTTATGTGCCTTTATGTGCGGAGCGTTCGGAGGGACGCCCTGTGACGCGGAGCCCGGTGACCCCGTTCCCTCCCCCCGAGACGCGCCGGCGCCTGCGCGAAGCCGCCTCGCTGACGCGCGCTCAGGTCGCCGCGCGCCTCGGCGTCACCCGCGGCACGGTGCGCGCGTGGGAGACGGGACGCGCCACCCCGCGCGGCCGGAAGGGGGAGGCGTACGCGGAGCTGCTGAGCACGCTGGCGGCCGGTCCGGCGGGCCCGGGCGCGCCCGCGGGGACGGCGGACCCGGCGGCCGCGGCCCCGCGGACCGGGGACGGCGGGACCGCGGCGGCACCGCCCCAGCCCGCGCCCGCCACCGGGACCACGCCGGTGTCCGCGTCCGCGCCGATGTCCACGGCGGCGTCCGCGTCCCGTTCCGCCGCCGGGGGTTCCGCCGCGCCGGGCGGCGGGCAGCCGGTCCCTGCGGGGGGCCGGGCATCCGGTCACGGGTCCGGGCCGGAGGCGCCCGCGCCGCCGCCCGCCCTCACGCCCGCCCAGGCGTTCGACGCGCTGTACGCCTTCTGCGCCCCCGCGCTGGTCCGGCAGGCCTTCGTGCTGACCGGGCGGCGCGAGCTGGCGCGGGAGGCGGTCGAGCGGGCCTTCCAGCGGGCCTGGGAGCACTGGCCGGAGGTGGCCCGGGACCGCGACCCGGCGGGCTGGGTGCGGGCGGCGGCGTACGACTACGCGCTCTCGCCCTGGCACCGCTTCCGCCCCCGCTACCGGTCTCCCGAACCGCCGCCGGCCGACCCCGGCGACCGCTCCCTGATGAAGGTCCTGCTGGGCCTCCCGCCGCAGCACCGCCGCACCCTGCTGCTGCACGACGGGATCGGCCTCGGCCTGCCCGAGACGGCGGCGGAGACCGAGGCGAGCACCCCGGCGGCGGCCGGCCGGCTGGTGCGCGCGCGGGAGGCGGTCGCCGCCCGGCTGCCCGGCCTGGCGGACCCCGGGGAGCTGCACCGGCGGCTGGCGGAGCTGGGGTCCGGCGAGCGGCTCCGGGCGGCCGAGCCGCCGTTCGTGCGCCGGGGCAGCGAGCGCCGGGCCCGCCTGTGGACCCGGGCCGCGATCGCCTTCACCGCCGTACTGATCGGCAGTACGGCGCTCACCCTGCGGACGGCTCCGACGCGTTACGAGCCGCCGGTGCACCCCGGGGCGACGGTCCGCGGGGTGCCGCCGCGGGTGGCGCCGGGGCCGCTGTCGGACGGGGAGCTGGCGTTGCGGGACAGGCTGCGCGAGCAGATGCGCAGCGGCCCGCAGCGGCTGGGACCGGAGGCCCGCTGAGCCGCCTCCCGCGGCGGGAGGGCGCGGACACGCGGACGGGCCCGCCCCCTCGGTGAGGGGGCGGGCCCGTCCGCGCTGTGGAACCGGTCAGCCGGCGAGGACCTCGCGCGCCAGCCTGGCCGTCTCGGTCGGGGTCTTGCCGACCTTGACGCCCGCCGCCTCCAGGGCCTCCTTCTTGGCCTGTGCGGTGCCGGAGGAACCGGAGACGATGGCGCCCGCGTGGCCCATGGTCTTGCCCTCGGGCGCGGTGAAGCCCGCGACGTAGCCGACGACCGGCTTGGTCACGTTCTCCTTGATGAAGGCCGCGGCCCGCTCCTCGGCGTCGCCGCCGATCTCGCCGATCATGACGATCAGGTCGGTCTCGGGGTCGTCCTGGAACGCCTTGAGGGCGTCGATGTGGGTGGTGCCGATGATCGGGTCGCCGCCGATGCCGACGCAGGTGGAGAAGCCGATGTCACGCAGCTCGTACATCATCTGGTACGTCAGCGTGCCGGACTTCGACACCAGGCCGATGCGGCCCGGCTTGGTGATGTCGCCCGGGATGATGCCGACGTTGGACTGGCCCGGGGTGATGATGCCGGGGCAGTTCGGGCCGATGATGCGGGTCTTGTTGCCCTTCTTGCCCGCGTACGCCCAGAAGGCGGCCGTGTCGTGCACGGCGATGCCCTCGGTGATCACGACGGCCAGGGGGATCTCGGCGTCGATGGCCTCGACGACCGCGTCCTTGGTGAACTTCTCCGGCACGAAGATGACGGAGACGTTGGCGCCGGTGGCCTCGATGGCCTCCTTGACGGTGCCGAAGACCGGTACCTCGGTACCGTCGAAGTCCACGGTCTGACCCGCCTTGCGCGGGTTCACGCCGCCCACGACGTTGGTGCCGTCGCCGAGCATGAGCTTGGTGTGCTTCATGCCGGTGGCGCCGGTCATGCCCTGGACGATGACCTTGCTGTCCTTGTTGAGCCAGATAGCCATGGTTGTTGGTGTCCTCGTCCTAGGTGCTTACTTGGCGGCTGCGGCCAGCTCGGCGGCCTTGTCGGCCGCGCCGTCCATGGTGTCGACGCGCTGGACCAGCGGGTGGTCGGCGTCGGTGAGGATCTGCCGGCCCAGCTCGGCGTTGTTGCCGTCGAGGCGGACGACGAGCGGCTTGGTGACCTCCTCGCCGCGGTCCTCCAGCAGCTTCAGGGCCTGCACGATGCCGTTGGCGACCTCGTCGCAGGCGGTGATGCCGCCGAAGACGTTGACGAAGACGGACTTGACGTCCGGGTCGCCCAGGATGATCTCGAGACCGTTCGCCATGACCTGGGCGGAGGCGCCGCCGCCGATGTCCAGGAAGTTGGCGGGCTTGACGTTGCCGTGCTTCTCACCGGCGTACGCGACGACGTCCAGGGTGCTCATCACGAGACCCGCGCCGTTGCCGATGATGCCGACCTCGCCGTCGAGCTTGACGTAGTTGAGGTTCTTCTCCTTGGCCGCGGCCTCGAGCGGGTTGGCCGCCGCCTTGTCGTGGAGCTCCTCGTACTCGGGGTGACGGAACTCGGCGTTGTCGTCCAGCGACACCTTGCCGTCGAGGGCGATGACCTCGCCGGAGGCGACCTTCGCGAGCGGGTTGACCTCGACGAGGAGGGCGTCCGACTTGATGAAGGTGTCCCACAGCTTGACGAGGACGTTCACGACCTTGTCGGCGACCTCGGCCGGGAACTTGGCGGCCTCGACGATCTCGCGGGCCTTGGCCTCGTCCACGCCGTCGATCGGGTCGATCGGGGTCTTGGCGACGGCCTCGGGGCGGGTGGCCGCCACCTCCTCGATCTCCATGCCGCCCTCGACGGAGGCGATGGAGAGGAAGGTGCGGTTGGCACGGTCGAGGAGGAAGGAGACGTAGTACTCCTCGACGATCTCCGGAGCCGTCTCGGCGATCATCACCTTGTGGACCGTGTGGCCCTTGATGTCCATGCCGAGGATGTCCGTCGCGCGGGCGACGGCCTCGTCCGGGGTGGCGGCCAGCTTCACGCCGCCGGCCTTGCCGCGACCACCGACCTTCACCTGCGCCTTGACGACGGACTTGCCGCCGAGCCGCTCGGTGATCTCGCGCGCCGCCTCAGGCGTGTCGATGACTTCACCGGCCAGCACCGGTACATCGTGCTTGGCGAAGAGGTCCCTCGCCTGGTACTCGAACAGGTCCACGCGCTTCCGTCCCTATCAGTGATCTCGCGGTTCGTTGGATGCGTGGGCGTGCCGCGAAGGGCAACGTGACGACCGCATGTGTCACAAGGGAAGCGCACACGGTGTCCGAGCGCGCGGCATGTCCGTCTCGCAGGTTATCGCCGCTTGGCAGGGCTCTCTAAATCGCATCTCACACGTGAGCGGTGATACCTGTCACATGATGCCGGACTTCCTGGCACCGCGTGCCGGTGCCGTGCCGGTGCGGGGCGGGTGCCGTGTGGGTGCCGTGCCGGTGGGGCGCCGCCGCGGCGCCCGTGCCGTGGGGGCCTCACCGGGCTGGGGTTCGCCCGGTGAGGCCCGTTGAACAGCCCCGGAGGCCGCGCGTTTCCGTGCGGGCCCCGGGGTTGCGGCGGCCGGTTCCCCACCCCATGGGGCCGGCCGCCCCTTCCGCGGGGTTTCGGCCGGACGGGCCGATGGATTTCGGCTCGTCCGGCGCCTGACGGTCCGCGGAGTCCTGTGCCGTGGGGGGATGGGGGTGTGGCGTGCGGCCCCGGCGCGTCGAACACCGGGGACCGGACGCGGGTCGTACGCCGTACGGGGTGGCCGAGGGCTCGTCCCGCGCGCGGCCGGGGGTGGCCGGGTGGACGTCCCGCGTGCGGCCGGGGGTGGCCGGGTGGACGTCCCGCGTGCGGCCGGGGG
>NZ_WYCT01000122.1 GCF_011008945.1 Streptomyces harenosi | reverse complement strand
ATTTTTTTTTTTTAAAGCAAAAGACGTCATACGAGATTAGGGAGTGTTTCGTGGGCTCGAAGTTGTGTATAAGAGACAGTTTCCGGCCGGGCACCGGGAACAGGGCGAGGGGCCGGACGGTCCGCCGTCCGGCCCCTCGCCGATGCCGCTTCGCCGCGCGGGATCAGGTCACGTCGTCGTAGCCGCCGTGCCGGGCCGACGGGGTGCCGTCGACGGCACCGCTGGCCTGCTGCGGCAGGGCCGGCGACGCCGAGACGGGTTCGATCCCGTCGATGGGCTCGGGCGTGAGGTCGAGGTGCGACGCCTCGTCGTCGTCCAGTTCGGCGTCGGGGTCGGCGCGCCGCCGGCGCCGGTCGTTGAGCAGGGCCACGGCCACCGCGATGAAGTACAGCACGACGATCGGACCGGCCAGGGCGATCATCCCGACGGGGTCCGTGGTGGGCGTCGCCACGGCACCGAAGACGAAGACGCCCATCACGACGCCGCGCCACCAGCCGATCATCCTGCGGCCGGTCACGGCACCGGCGACGTTGAGCATGACGAGCAGCAGGGGCAGCTCGAAGGCGCCGCCGAAGATGAGGATCATCCGGACGATGAAGTCCAGGATCTTGTCCATCGGCAGGATGTTCGCCGAACCGTCGGGCGTGATGCCCAGCAGTACGCGCATGCTGATGGGCATGATCGTGTACGCGAGCCAGCCACCGCCGAGGAAGAGGGGTACGGCCGCCGCCACGAACCAGTACGTGTACTTCCGCTCGTGCTTGTGCAGGCCCGGCGCCACGAACGCCCAGAGCTGGTAGAGCCAGACGGGGCTGGCGAGCACGATGCCCGCCATGAGGCACACCTTCACCGTGGTGGTGAAGGGGGACAGCAGGTCGGTGTAGGCGATGACGGCGCAGGCGCCACCGGTGGACTCGCCCAGACCCTCGGTACACCGCGGGACGGGATCCGACAGGAAGGTCATCAGCTGCTGGCTGTAGAAGACGGCCACCACGGTGACGACCGTGATCGCCAGCATGCCTTTCGCGAGCCGGTTGCGCAGCTCACGCAGATGCTCCACCAGGGGCATCCGCCCCTCGGGATCCTTCGCTTTCTTGCGGGCAGACTTGAGCAACCCACGTCCTCATCTCGTGCGGCGGGCCAGGGGGCCGGCCCTGCGTCAGCGCTTGGTGGTGTCCGTCGGCTCGGTGACCGGGCGGGAGCTGGTCACGTCACCGGGGGCGGCCTGGATGGTGCGCTGCGCGGGAGGCTCCTCGCCGTGGGGCGGGCCCGCCGGGGCGGAGGACTTGTCCTCCTCCTTCATCGCCTTGGCCTCGCTCTTGAGGATGCGCGCGGACTTGCCGAGCGAGCGCGCCATGTCCGGGAGCTTCTTCGCGCCGAAGAGCAGGATGATGACGACGAGGATCAGAATGATCTCGGTAGGGCCGAGCCTTCCCATAAGTCTTTACCTTCTCACCGAGGCGGCTGTGTGGGGTGCTGTCCGATCAGTCGGACATGCGTCCGATCGATCGTGCTGTGCAGCGATCGTAACGCTCGGGGGTAAACGTGAGGCAATCCCCGTGCGTACTCCCGTCCGCGCCCGGGCCTCATTCTCCGGGCGCGACCAGCAGCGTACCTGCCGCGACCCGCGTGATGACAGGCCGAAGCGACCCGGAACACTACTTACCGAAGTCCGATATGTCACTCAGAGCGCGTCCACGGAGCGGGCCGTGCTGACGGCCGCGCGCTCCAGGTCCTCCGCCGCCCGGTTGATCCGGCGGGCCGCCTCCGTCACCTGCCTGCCCAGCCGCCGCGCCTCCACGAACACCCGTACGGCGAACACCGCCAGGACGGCGAGACCCAGGAACCCCACGGCAACCGCGAACATCGGCCAGAACATGGAGCCGAGCCTAGACCGTCGGGCCGGAGGCGTCCTAAACGGTCGTGTGCAGCCGCAGCGTCCGGACCCCGCCGCCGGTGAGCAGCTCCACGATCCGCTCCCCCGCCGGCTTGCGGACGGCGGCGCCGCACCCGGGGCAGGTGAACGAGTAGAAGGTGGTGCGGCGGGTGGCGCCGATGGCGAGCCGCAGGGCGCTCGCGGCGAGCTCGAAGCGGCCCCGGCAGCCGGGGCAGCCGGCCCGGAACACCACCGGGGAGACGCTCCTCATCCCGGCGAAAGCGGACGCCGCCGACATCTCCCGCACCCCCGGTCCCGCCGACTCGCCCAACGTCCTCACTCCCGCCCCTCGTGGTGTCCGCCACCCGGCACGGAGCAGGCCGGCCGGGCCTGGAGTTCCGCGCCGGGCGCGGACGCCCGCGCGGTCCCGGCCGCCTCCGCCGCCTCGATGCCGTCGTACGCCGCCAGCGCCTCGCGGGCCGCCCGGCGGGCGCTGTCCGCGAGCGCGCGCGGCGAGACGATCCGGCCGTCCCGCCCCAGCCGCAGTGCCAGGCGGCGCAGCGACGCCGGATCGGGCGTGCGCAGGGTGATGCGCAGACCGCCGTCCGGGAGCTCCTCCGCGCTGTCGTGCGGGTAGTACTCGGCGACCCAGCGCCCGCCCGGACCCACCTCGACCACCACCTCCGGGTCCTCGGCGGCGGGCTGCACCAGCCCCTCCGACAGGTCCCGCAGTTCGGTCTCCGGCGGTGCGGACGGCGCGTCGAGAATCTTGATCTCGGCGACCCGGTCGAGCCGGAAGGTCCGCCGCGCCTCGGAGCGCCGGCACCACGCCTCGACATAGGTGTGGCCGACGCTGACCAGGCGGATCGGGTCGATCTCGCGTTCGGTGAGTTCGTCCCGGGCCGGCGAGTAGTAGCGGATCCACAGCCGGCGCCGCTCGGAGATCGCCCGGTCGACGTCGGCGAAGACGCCGCCCTCCGACTCGAAGGTCACCGACAGCCGGGAGGAGGCCCCGGCCGCCTCCCCGGCCGCGGCCTCCACCTTGGCCGTCGCCCGCAGCAGCGCCTGCCGGTCGCTCTCGCGCAGGCCGGGCAGCGTGGCCACGGCACGCGCGGCGACCAGCAGCGCGGTGGCCTCGTCGGCGGCGAGCCGCAGGGGCTCGGCCGCCTCGGCCCCGAGGGCGGCGGGGTTGTGCCACCAGATGCGCTCGCCGTCGGTGTCGATGTCGAGCAGGTCGCCGCCGCGGAAGCTGGTGCCGCACATGGGCAGCACGTCGAGGTCGGAGACCAGCTCCTCCTCGGAGATGCCGAAGGCGCGCGCGACGTCCGCGATCCGGGCGCCGGGCCGCTCCTTGAGATAGGTCACCAGCGAGAGCATCCGCCGGGTCTGGTCGATGGCGTTCACGGGCCGGACCGGTTTTCCTGTCATGTTCGTCCGCTCCCCCTCAGCCCTCGGCCACGGCACGCAGCCGGTCCATCACATCGGCCCGCAGCTCGGCGGGGTCCAGGACCACCACGTCCGGGCCGAACTCCACCAGCCAGGCGTCCAGCCCGTGCCCGTACGGGATCTCCAGCTCGTCCCAGCCGTCGCCGCGCTCCCGCACGGCGGTGGCCTTCGCGCGCAGCGGGTAGCCGGCGCCCGTGCGCAGCCGGATCCGCGCGGAGCGGTCGGCGGTCTCCCCGGCCCAGCTCGCGACGGTCTCGCGGACGGTGACCACGTCGGGCACCGGGGCGGTGTACCGGCCGCCGCGCGAGCGCACCTTGCCGGTGATCCGGGACAGCCGGAAGACCCGCTCGGCGCCGCGCTCGCGGTCGAAGCCGGCCAGGTACCAGTGGCCCCGCCAGCACTCCAGCGCCCACGGCTCGACATGCCGCTGCTCGGGGTGGGCGGCGTTGGACTTGCGGTAGTCGAAGACGACCGGCCGGCGGTCCCGGCAGGCCAGCATCAGCGGCTCGAAGGCCGCCTCGTGCACCGGGATGCGGGGTTCCAGGGCGCTGTGCGCCCCGTACGGGTCGACGTCCTCCGGCAGCCCGGCCGCGCGCAGCTTCTGCAGCGCGCCGCTGGCCGCGCCCGCGAGCCGGGCCTGCTGCCACACCTTGGCGGCGAGCCCCAGCGCGGCGGCCTCCTCGGCGTCCAGGGTGATGGGCGGCAGGCGGTTGCTGTCCCGGCGGGCCAGGTAACCGACCTCGCCGTCGATGCTCTCGACGGTCTCGATGACCAGTCCGAGCTCGCGCAGATCGTCCTTGTCCCGCTCGAACATGCGGTTGAAGGAGTCGTCCGAGCCCGCGGCACCCTGTCCCGGCCCGAACGCTTCCACGTACGCCTCGATGGACTCACGCAGCTCGCGCTTGCTGAGCGGCCGCCGCGTCCCGAGCAGACACAGCGCCAGGTTCATCAGCCGCTCGGCCTTGGCAATCGCCATCGACGCCCTTCGCCTTCCCTATGGTGCTTCCAGACCGATGACCGTACCGCTCCGCGGTCCCGTGGCAAAAGCCGAGGGCCCATGCCCGGACAGGCATGGGCCCCGAGTGATCGGTTCCGGTCGGACCCGGCGCGAAGGGCGCGCCGGGCCGCGTCGGCCGTGCGGCGATCAGACCCCGAGCAGGTCGACGACGAAGATCAGCGTCTCGCCGGGCTTGATCGCGGGCGTCGGGCTCTGGTTGCCGTAGGCCAGGTGCGCGGGGATGGTGAGCTGGCGGCGGCCGCCGACCTTCATGCCCTGCACACCGAGGTCCCAGCCCTTGATGACGCGGCCGGCGCCGAGCGGGAAGCGGAAGGGGGTGCCCCGGTTCCAGCTCGCGTCGAACTCCTCGCCCGTGCTGAAGGCCACACCCACGTAGTGGACGGTGACGGTCTGGCCCGCCTGCGCCACCTCGCCGTCGCCCTCCCAGATGTCCTTGATCTCGAGATCCGCCGGGGGCTCGCCGCCGGGGAAGTCGATCTCGGGCTTGTCGATGCTCACGTGTTCAGCTCCTGCTTGTCTGCGGAAAGGCAACGGGGACCAGTCTTACATCCTGCCGATCACATCTTCGCCAGGATGTCGACGGTGAACACCAGCGTGGCGCCCTTCTCGATGCCACTGCCCTGCGGCGGGTTGTCACCGTAGCCCAGCTCCGGCGGGATGACGATGAGGACACGGCTGCCGACCTTCTTGCCGGTCAGGCCCTGCGACCAGCCCTTGACGACCTGCTCCAGGGAGAAGGAGGTGAGCTGGCCCCGGCCGTACGTGGAGTCGAACTCCTTGCCGTTGCCCCACTGCACGCCCTTGTACTGCACGAGCACGCTGTCGTCCGCGGCGACGGTCGCGCCGCCGCCCTCGATGACGTAGTTCGCCACCAGCTTCTTGGGGGCCTTGGCCTCGGGGATCTCGATGGAGGGCGCCTTGCCGTCGGTGTTGGTGCCGACCTTGGGCAGGTCCGTGGCGTCCTGGGCGACCTGCGTGCCCTTGGCGGAGCTCTTGGCGCCGAAGGTGTCCTGCACGTCGACCACGAACACCAGCGTGTCGTCGCCCTTGATGCCCGCCTGCTCGTTGCCCTGGGTGCCGTACCCCCAGGTGGGTGGCACCGAGAACAGGACCCGGCTGCCGGCCTTCTTCCCGGTGAGCGCGTACCGCCAGCCGTCGAAGATGGCGCCCTGGGCGAGCTGGACGGCCTCGGGGGCCTTGCGCTCGTAGGAGGTGGTGAAGACCTTTCCGGTGCTCCAGACCTGGCCCAGGTAGTTGACCACCACGTAGTCGTTCTCCGCGACGGTCTTGCCGCCGCCGGCGACCACCGTCTTCACCGCGAGCTGCTTCGACGGCTCGCCGCTGCCCTTGGCGACCGTCGGCTTCCGGCCGAACTCCGCGCCCGCGGTGATCGCCGGCAGCGGACCGTCGACGATCTTGGGCGGGGGCGCCGCGGAGGTGGCCGACGCGGAGGGTGTCGCGCTCTCGCCGGACTCACTCGTGTCGGACTCGTCGTCGCCGCATGCGGCGAGCGTGACCAGTCCAGCGGGAACGGCGATGAGAAGGGAGCGTCGGCGCACGATGGGGGCCTCGTAATTCGGTCGATCTTGTGGATGGCGTGCGCGCAACTCTACGGCGTGGGAAGGGCGCCGTACGGGAAACGTACGGCGCCCGTGTTGCGTTCCGGCTCTCTTCGACGGCCGTCCCGGAGCGCTACATCCCCGCGATCAGCTTCTCCACCCGGTCGTCCACGGAACGGAACGGGTCCTTGCACAACACCGTGCGCTGGGCCTGGTCGTTGAGCTTGAGGTGGACCCAGTCCACGGTGAAGTCGCGGCGCTGCTCCTGGGCCCGCCGGATGAAGTCGCCGCGCAGCCGGGCACGGGTGGTCTGCGGCGGGACGGACTTCCCCTCGAAGATCTTCAGGTCGTTGCAGACCCGGGCGGCCTGGCCCTTCTTCTCCAGCAGGTAGTACAGGCCGCGACGGCGGTGGATGTCGTGGTAGGCGAGGTCTATCTGGGCGACCCGCGGATGCGACATGGTCATGTTGTGCTTGGCCCGGTACCGCTCGAGGAGCTTGTACTTCATGACCCAGTCGATCTCGGTGTCGATGCGGTCGAGGTCCTCGGTCTCGATCGCGTCCAGGGTGCGGCCCCACAGCTCCAGCACCCGCTCGACGGTGCCGGTGCGGATGCCGCGCCGCTCGCAGAAGTCCACGGCCTTCTCGTAGTACTCCCGCTGCACCTCCAGCGCGGAGGCCTCCCGGCCGCTGGCCAGGCGGACCTTCCGCCGCCCGGTGATGTCGTGGCTGACCTCGCGGATCGCCCGGATGGGGTTCTCCAGGGTCAGGTCCCGCATCACCGTGCCGGCCTCGATCATGCGCAGCACCAGGTCGGTGGCGCCGACCTTGAGCAGCATGGTCGTCTCGGACATGTTCGAGTCGCCCACGATGACGTGGAGCCGGCGGTAGCGCTCGGCGTCCGCGTGCGGCTCGTCGCGGGTGTTGATGATCGGCCGGGAGCGGGTCGTCGCCGAGGAGACGCCCTCCCAGATGTGCTCGGCCCGCTGGCTGACGCAGTACACGGCGCCGCGCGGCGTCTGCAGCACCTTGCCGGCACCGCACAGGAGCTGCCTGGTCACCAGGAACGGAATGAGGATGTCCGCGAGCCGCGAGAACTCCCCGTGCCGGGCCACCAGATAGTTCTCGTGGCAGCCGTAGGAGTTGCCCGCCGAATCGGTGTTGTTCTTGAAGAGGTAGACGTCGCCCGCGATTCCCTCCTCGTGCAGGCGTCGTTCCGCGTCTACCAGGAGTCCTTCCAGAATGCGCTCGCCCGCCTTGTCGTGGGTGACGAGTTCGATCACGTTGTCACATTCGGGTGTGGCGTATTCCGGATGTGACCCCACGTCGAGATAGAGGCGGGCGCCGTTGCGCAGAAAGACATTGCTGCTGCGGCCCCATGACACGACACGGCGGAAGAGGTACCGCGCCACCTCGTCAGGCGACAGGCGGCGCTGTCCCCTGAACGTGCACGTGACGCCGTACTCGTTCTCCAGCCCGAAAATGCGGCGGTCCATGAGTGAACATTACGCCCGATCCCCGGAACTGAAACGGGGTTCGACAGCACGGTTCGGATCATTTTCCGAACCGGCCGCGATCACCGCGGTCGGCACGGGAGCTGCCAGTACCCGTCCGGCGGCCGCCAGAACCAGCAGGGACGCGCCGCCGGCCATCCACGGCACGGCGAAGCCCCACACCGTGCCGCCCGCCTCGACGACCGGCCCCGTCAGCCCCGTCCCCACCGACGCGCCCACGGTGAAGGTCGTCACCAGCCAGGAGAACGCCTCGGTGACCGTGCCCCGCGGCGCGTGCCGGTCGACCAGGACGAACGCGCAGGCGATGGCGGGCGCCAGGAAGACACCGGCGACCACCGTGAGCAGCACCATGCCGACCGGTCCCGGCGTCAGCATCAGCGGCAGGTAACACACCGCCAGGAGGGCCACCAGCACCGTCAGTCGCCGGGCGGGCTCCCCGGCCCACTGCCGGGCCCCGTAGACCGAGCCGCCGGCCAGCGCCCCGAGCCCCAGGGCGGCCATCAGCCAGCCGTACACGGCGTCGCCCCCGTGTTCGTCCGCGTACGACACGGCGGCCACCGTGATGGACCCCAGCGCCATCCCCACGCACAGGAACGCGGCCAGCAGCACCAGCAGCCCCGGCGACCGCAGCGCGCCGAGCCAGTGCGCCTCCCGGGGCGCCGACCGCCACGCGCGCGAGGGCGGCGACACCACCACCGACAGGGCGCCCAGCACGCCGACCGCGTTCAGGACCAGCAGCGCGGCCTGCGCCGACCACAGCGACACGCACAGCGTCACCAGCAGCGGCCCGACGGTGAACATCACCTCCTGGGCGATGGCGTCCATGGCGTACGCCGTGTGCACCTGCCCCTCCTTGCGCAGGACACTGGGCCACAGGGCCCGCAGCCCGCCCTCCAGCGGCGGCGTGAACAGCCCCGCGGCCGCCACCGCCGCGTAGGCGACCGGCAGCGCCCCGGCGCCGGTGAACGCGAAGACGCCCATGGCGAGCCCCGAGAGCAGCGCGGCGGGCAACTGCACCCGCGGCTGCCCGTACAGGTCCACCAGCCGCCCCAGCACCGGCTGCCCCACGGCGTTGGCGACGCCGTACACGGCCGCCAGCGCCCCCGCGAGGCTGTAGGTGCCGCCCTCCGCCCGCACGAAGAGCACGATCGCGATGGCGGCGGTGGCGTTGGGCAACCGCCCCACCAGCGTGCCGACGAGCAGCCGGGTGGCATGCCTCGCCCGGAGGATCTCCAGGTACCCCATGACCGGCCCTGCCTTTCCCTCGCCCGACACGCGAGGTTTTACGTATAACTACCTCACTCATACGTACCATGTCCGCTGTTCACCAGTCCAGACGAAAGAGCAGGCCCACGGTGGCACGAGGCAGCACCCGCCCCACCAGCCGGGACGTCGCGCAGGCCGCCGGTGTCTCCCAGGCCGCGGTCTCCCTGGTCCTGGGCGGCAAGTGGCGCGGGCGCGTGTCGGAGACCACGGCGGAGCGCGTCCGCGAGGCGGCGCACGCCCTCGGCTACCGCCCGAACCTGGCCGCGCGCAATCTGCGTCTGGGCCGCACGCGCACGGTTCTCCTGGTCGTCCCGGCACTGACCACGGAGTTCTTCGCGGGCGTCTACACGGGCGCCGCCCGGGTGGCCGCCGAGCACGGCTTCGGTGTCGTCCTCTACCCCTCACCCGAGGGCATCGGCCCCGCCCGCGACCCCTTCGCCTCCGCGCAGGCCGCGCTGGACGGCGTCCTGGCCTCCTCCATGGCCGCCGACGCCCTGACGGCGATCCGGGGGGACCAGTTGCCGCTGGTGATGCTGGACAGCGATCCGGACGGCAGTCTGGGCGCGGCCACCGTCAACCTGGACATCGCCGACGGCGTCCGGCAGGTCGCCGACCACCTGCTGGCCCAGGGCCACCGCCGCTTCCTGCACCTGGCCGCGGACGTCGCCTCGTGGACCTTCGAGGTCCGCGCCCGGGAGCTGGCGGCCCGCCTGGCCGGCACCCCGGGCACCGCGCTCGGCACCGTCCGCGCCCCCATCTCCATCGAGGGCGCGCGCACGGCCGCGGAAGCCGCGCTGGGCCGCCCGGGCCCGCGCCCCACGGCCGTGGTCTGCGACGACGACCAGCTGGCGGCCGGGGCCTACAAGGCGGCCCGCCGGCTGGGCCTGCGGGTGCCCGAGGACGTCTCCGTCACCGGCGTGGACGACCTGGCCCTGGCCACCGCGATCGATCCCGAGCTCACCACGGTCCGCCTGGACGCGGAGCTGTTCGGCGAGCACGGCATGCGGGCCCTCCTGGCGGTTCTGCGGGGCGAGGCCCCCGAGGCCGGCGACATCCCGGTACACCTGGTGGTACGGGGCTCCACGGCCCCGCCGCCGGCCTGAGGCGCCGGGCATCCCGCGCGGCCCCGCGGCCGGGCACGGCCCGCCCCGCCCGCGCCGAGCGGGCGCCGCGCGCGCCTCCGCCCGCAACGCACGGGCCCCGCGGGCATCGGGGCGCATCCCACCGGACCGCGGAGGCTCCGCGGGTACGGTCGAGGCGAACCCCCACAGGGCCGCATGGGCGCTGCGGGCACGGGACAGGCGAACCCCCCAGAGGGCCGCACGAGCGCCGCGAGTACGGGCGAGGCGAACCCCCAGAGGGCCGCGAGGCGCCCCTGCGGGCCACGGCACGCCCCCGGCGCCGCAGAAGCGTCGTACCGGTAGCGCGCGCCCGGCGGCGCCGCAGAAGCGCCTGCGTGAGCCGCGCGGCGCGCCCCCGGCGCCGCAGGAGCGCCGTGAGGGCCGCGCACGGCCGGCGGAGCGGCACCGGTGCCGGCGCCGCGGGGTCCTACTCCGCGTCGGAGCCCGCCTCGTCACCACCCGCGCCGGACTCCGCGGCGCCGCCCGCCGCACCGCGCTCCAGCAGCCGCGACAACTGGCTCCCGGTGATCCGCTTGAACTTCCGCTTCTGCGGCCGCGTCCGGTCCAGCACCGCGACCTCCAGCCGCTCGGCCGGGATCTCCCGCTGGCTGCCGTTGGTGTCCCGCGACAGCGCCTGCACGGCCAACTGCAACGCCTCCGCCAGCGTCATCCCGTCCCGGTGCCGCTGGTCGAGGTAGCTGCTGATCTGCTCGGCGTTGCCGCCGACCGCCACCGAGCCGTGCTCGTCGACGATCGAGCCGTCGTGCGGCAGCCGGTACATCTGGTCCTGCTCCGGGGTCTCCCCCACCTCGGCGACGACCAGTTCCACCTCGTACGGCTTCTCCCCCGAGCTGGAGAAGATCGTGCCGAGCGTCTGCGCGTAGACGTTGGCGAGCCCGCGCGCCGTCACGTCGTCCCGGTCGTAGGTGTAGCCGCGCAGGTCCGCGTAGCGCACCCCGCCGATGCGCAGGTTCTCGTACTCGTTGTACTTCCCGGCGGCCGCGAAGCCGATCCGGTCGTAGATCTCGCTGAACTTGTGCAGCGCGCGGGACGGGTTCTCACCGACGAACACGATGCCGTCGGTGTACTGCAGCACGACCAGGCTGCGGCCGCGGGCGATGCCCTTGCGGGCGTACTCCGCCCGGTCGGCCATGGCCTGCTGGGGTGAGACATAGAACGGCGTCGACACCGGTTATCCGTCCCTTTCAGTCGAAGTCACTGGATCACCTGACAACAAACAAGGCGGAACACGGCGCCTACAGCAGCGCCGCCCGCGGCCCGTCCGGATGCTCCAGCCGCCGCTCCAGGATCGACCGGGCGATCCCGGACGCCTCGTCGTCGGTGAGGCGGCGGAAGCCGTCCTCGGTGATCACGGTGACGATCGGGTAGATCCGGCGCGCGACATCGGGACCGCCGGTCGCCGAGTCGTCGTCGGCGGCGTCGTACAGGGCCTGGACCACCAGCGTGGTGGCCTCGGCCTCGGTCAGATCGTCGCGGTACAGCTTCTTCATGGCGCCGCGCGCGAAGATCGATCCGGAGCCCGTCGCCGCGTAGCTCTGTTCCTCCGACCGTCCGCCCGTCACGTCGTACGAGAAGATGCGCCCCTTGCCGCGGTCCACGTCGTACCCGGCGAAGAGCGGCACCACGGCCAGCCCCTGCATGGCCATGCCGAGGTTGGAGCGGATCATCGTCGACAGGCGGTTCGCCTTGCCCTCCAGCGAAAGCTGGGTGCCCTCGACCTTCTCGAAGTGCTCCAGCTCGAGCTGGAACAGCTTCACCATCTCCACGGCCAGGCCCGCCGTGCCGGCGATGCCCACCGCCGAGTACTCGTCCGCAGGGAAGACCTTCTCGATGTCCCGCTGCGCGATGACGTTGCCCATCGTGGCGCGCCGGTCGCCGGCGAGGACCACGCCGCCGGGGAACGTCACGGCCACGATCGTCGTGCCGTGCGGCGCCTCGACGACCCCCTGCACCGGCGGAAGCTGCCGGTTGCCCGGCAGCAGCTCCGGCTGGTGCTCGGCGAGGAAGTCCATGAACGAGGAGGACCCCGGCGTCAGGAAGGCAGCAGGTAGACGCCCGGTGCTACGAGTGTTGGCTTCCACGCGATTCCTTCCACGTATGCAGCAGCCCGCCTGGTGGATGTCGGGCCGATCGTTGAAACTGCCCCAGCGCGGCATTCGGCTGAAGCACGGTACGCCACGGACCCTACCCCCCTTGCGGCAGTGATCCACATACTCGGCGGGAACCCCGCAAGAACCCGGAAGGGGACACAACGGGTCCGGATGCGGCGCCGCGCGCGGCACGGCCTCACCGCACCGCGCGCGACACCTCACGCACCGCTCACCGCCGGTCGCCCGCCCGGCCGCCGGCCCGGAGGCCGGACCGGCCTACTGGCCGCCCTTCTGGACGAAGGACCTCACGAAGTCCTCGGCGTTCTCCTCGAGCACGTCGTCGATCTCGTCCAGTACGGAGTCGACGTCGTCGCTGAGCTTCTCGTGGCGCTCCTTGAGGTCTTCCGCGGCCTGCGCGTCCTGCGCCTGCTCCTCGACCTCCTCGGTGGACCGGGTGGCCTTCTGCTGTCCGCCGCCGGTGTCCTTGGTCGCCATAACCCTCACCCCGCTCGGTTCGCCCGACACAATTCGCTCGGTCAAGATCAGACCCTACAAGCCGGGTCCGACATCGGCCCCGCAGTTTCTGCAACGCGCGGGGCCTGCCTTCATGATTCCCAGACGCCGGGGTTTCCACCCCGCGGCGGCCTTCCTGCTGGTACCCGCTCATCCGCCCGCCGTGCATCCGCGCGGACGGCCGGGCGCCCGGCCCCGGGGCCGCTCAGCCGCCGGAGAGCACCCTGACCAGGTCCTCCGCCGTGCGGCAGCGGTCCAGCAGCTCCTTGACGTGATTACGCGTTCCGCGAAGCGGCTCCAGGGTGGGCACCCGCTGGAGCGAGTCGCGGCCCGGCAGGTCGAAGATGACCGAGTCCCAGGAGGCCGCGGCCACGTCGTCGGCGTACTGCTCCAGGCAGCGCCCGCGGAAGTACGCGCGGGTGTCCTCCGGCGGCTTCGTACGGGCCCGCTCGACCTCGGTCTCGTCCAGCAGCCGCTTCATGCGGCCGCGGGCCACCAGACGGTTGTACAGGCCCTTCTCGGGGCGCACGTCGGCGTACTGCAGGTCGACCAGGTGCAGCCGTGCCGCGTCCCAGTCCACGCCGTCCCGCCGCCGGTAGCCCTCCATGAGCTCCCGCTTGGCGACCCAGTCCAGCTCGCCGGCCAGGCTCATCGGATCGTTCTCCAGGCGGGTGAGGGTGTCCTCCCAGCGGCTCAGCACGTCCATGGTCTGGTCGTCGGCGTCCGCCCCGAACCTTTCCTCCACGTATTTGCGCGCCAGCTCGTAGTACTCCATCTGGAGCTGCACCGCGGTGAGTGTGCGGCCGCTGCGCAGCGTGACCAGATGGCGCAGCGAGGGGTCGTGCGAGACCTGGTGGAGGGTGCGCACGGGCTGGTCCACGGCGAGGTCGACGGCGATGAAGCCGTCCTCGATCATCGACAGCACCAGGGAGGTCGTGCCCAGCTTGAGATAGGTGGAGATCTCCGACAGGTTCGCGTCACCGATGATCACGTGCAGCCGGCGGTACTTCTCGGCGTCGGCGTGCGGTTCGTCGCGGGTGTTGATGATGGGGCGCTTCAGAGTCGTCTCCAGGCCCACCTCGACCTCGAAGTAGTCCGCCCGCTGGCTGAGCTGGAACCCGTGCTCGTGCCCGTCCTGCCCGATGCCGACGCGGCCGGCGCCGGCGAAGACCTGGCGGGAGACGAAGAAGGGCGTCAGGTGGCGCACGATGTCCGAGAAGGGGGTCTCCCGCTTCATCAGGTAGTTCTCGTGCGTGCCGTAGGACGCGCCCTTGTTGTCGGTGTTGTTCTTGTACAGGTGGATCGGCTGGGCACCGGGGAGCTGGGCCGCCCGTTCCGCGGCCTCGGCCATGATCCGTTCACCCGCCTTGTCCCACAGCACGGCGTCCCTCGGATTGGTGACCTCGGGCGCGCTGTACTCGGGGTGCGCGTGGTCGACGTACAGCCGGGCACCGTTGGTGAGGATCACATTGGCCAGGCCGATGTCCTCGTCGGTGAGCTGGCTGGCGTCGGCGGCCTCGCGGGCGAGGTCGAAGCCTCGCGCGTCCCGCAGCGGGTTCTCCTCCTCGAAGTCCCAGCGGGCCCGGCGGGCCCGGTGCATCGCCGCCGCGTAGGCGTTGACGATCTGGGACGAGGTGAGCATGGCATTGGCGTTCGGGTGGCCGGGGACGGAGATCCCGTACTCCGTCTCGATGCCCATTACTCGCCGTACGGTCATGCGGCCCTCCTTGCCCGGCGGCGCCCTCGGTCGTGGACACCGCTCAGATACCGCTGGTGCTCGATCACGTGTGCGGTGCCCGTCCCCGCACTGCGCGACTCGGCGGTACGCAAGAGCCTAGAACGCCTTTGCGCTGGTGGGGAGATCATCTGCGTCATTGCCTGCTCCATCCGCGGCCCCGAAAAACAGTCGGCTGCGGGTACCCGGTGAGGGCACCCGCAGCCGCCCTGCGTTTTACAGGTACTGACCGGTGTTCGCCACCGTGTCGATGGAGCGTCCGGTGTCCGCGCCCTGCTTTCCGGTGACCAGGGTGCGGATGTAGACGATCCGCTCGCCCTTCTTCCCGGAGATCCGGGCCCAGTCGTCCGGGTTGGTGGTGTTGGGCAGGTCCTCGTTCTCCTTGAACTCGTCCACGCACGCCTGGAGGAGGTGGGAGACCCGCAGGCCCTTCTGGCTCTTCTCGAGGAAGTCCTTGATCGCCATCTTCTTGGCGCGGCCTACGATGTTCTCGATCATGGCGCCGGAATTGAAGTCCTTGAAGTACAGGACTTCCTTGTCGCCATTGGCGTAGGTGACCTCCAGGAAGCGGTTCTCCTCCGATTCGGCGTACATCTGTTCCACCGCGGTCTGGATCATGCCCTGGACGGTGGCCGCCTTGTCGCCGCCGTGCTCCGCGAGGTCGTCCTCGTGCAGCGGGAGGCGCTCGGTGAGGTACTTGCCGAAGATGTCCTTGGCCGCCTCGGCGTCCGGACGCTCGATCTTGATCTTCACGTCCAGCCGGCCGGGCCGCAGGATGGCGGGGTCGATCATGTCCTCGCGGTTGGAGGCGCCGATCACGACCACGTTCTGCAGGCCCTCCACGCCGTCGATCTCGGCGAGGAGCTGCGGGACGATGGTGTTCTCCACGTCCGAGCTGACACCGGAGCCGCGGGTGCGGAAGAGGGACTCCATCTCGTCGAAGAAGACGATGACCGGGGTGCCCTCGCTGGCCTTCTCCCGCGCCCGCTGGAAGACCAGGCGGATCTGCCGCTCGGTCTCGCCGACGTACTTGTTCAGCAGCTCGGGACCCTTGATGTTCAGGAAGAAGCTCTTGCCGGCCGCCTGCCCGGTCACCTCGGCGACCTTCTTGGCCAGCGAGTTGGCGACCGCCTTGGCGATCAGCGTCTTACCGCATCCGGGCGGCCCGTAGAGCAGGACGCCCTTCGGGGGACGCAGCTCGTGCTCCCGGAACAGGTCCGGGTAGAGATAGGGGAGCTCCACCGCGTCGCGGATCGCCTCGATCTGGTTGCCGAGGCCGCCGATCTGCTCGTAGCCGATGTCCGGCACCTCTTCGAGGACGAGCTCCTCGACCTCGCTCTTGGGCACCACCTCGTAGACGTATCCGGAGCGCGGCTCCAGCAGCAGGGCGTCGCCGGGACGGATGGTGATGTCCAGCAGCGGCTCGGCGAGCCGTACCACCCGTTCCTCGTCGGTGTGCCCCAGCACCAGGGCCCGCTCGCCGTCCTCCAGGATCTCCTTGAGGGTGACGATGTCGCCGACGCGCTCGAACTCCATGGCCTCGACCACGTTGAGCGCCTCGTTGAGCATGACCTCCTGGCCACGCCTGAGCTCATCGAGGTCGACGCTCGGGCTGACGTTCACCCGGAGCTTGCGGCCCCCGGTGAAGATGTCGGCGGTGCCGTCCTCGTTCGCCTGCAGGAAGACACCGAAGCCGGCCGGCGGCTGGGCGAGCCGGTCGACCTCCTCCTTGAGGGCCACGATCTGGTCGCGGGCCTCACGGAGCGTATTGGCGAGCCGCTCGTTCTGCGCGGACACGCCGGCCAGGTTGGTCTGCAGCTCGACGATCCGCTCTTCGAGAATCCTCGTGTGTCGCGGAGAGTCGGCGAGCTTGCGTCGCAGGACGGCGATCTCCTGCTCAAGGTAGGCAATCTGCCCGTCCGGGTCGTCGGACCCGCGTCCCGGGCGGATGCCGCGGTTCATGTCGTCGTCGTGGGCTGCCACGGTCCTCACCTCCTCCAAGGGGAGCTGGACGCTTCCAGACCCTACCTGGGTGGGTGTCGATTGAAACCCCTAGATCACAAAGACGGTCGGGGTGTGTCCGATCTTCACCCTTGCGCTCTCCCTCACGCCAGGGGAATACCCACGGAACACGATTGAAAAGCAGGCGGAGGTAGGGTCTAAGCGTTCAACACCCGTCAGAGCTGGCCGGATTCCGTACAGCTCGACGCAGAAACGGCAGGAGAGATGAGCGTGCAGCAGGAGGCCGGAGTCGACGGCGAGGCACTGGAGGTGTGGATCGACCAGGACCTGTGTACCGGTGACGGCATCTGCGCGCAGTACGCGCCCGAGGTGTTCGAGCTGGATATCGACGGTCTGGCGTACGTCAAGGGCGCGGACGACGAGCTGCTGCAGGACAAGGGGGCGACAACGCCCGTGCCGCTGCCGCTTCTCACGGACGTGGTCGACTCCGCCAAGGAGTGTCCGGGCGAATGCATTCACGTACGTCGTGTTTCGGACAAGGTCGAAGTGTTCGGTCCCGACGCAGAGTGACCGACTCTGAGCACAAGGCGATCACTGTCTGTTTTCTCACATCTTGACCCCGCTGCTGTCCCCGGCCCTCCCGGCGGGCGCCGCTCACACCGCCCGGGCCTGGGACGGGTCCGAGCGCACGAACGCGCCGTCCTTCCACCGCCACTTCACGTCGTCCGTCACGTCCGGGCAGCAACTGGGCACATCGGCCGACGAGTAGCCGAGCAGGGTGGCGAGGACGGCGCCCTCACGCACCGCGAGGGCGGTGGCGGTGCGGCGTTCGCGGGGGTCGACGAGGGTGGCCACCACGCGGGGCCCGCCGCCGGTGTCGCGGGTGAGGACGTACACCCCGTCGGGCGGGGTGCCCATGGGGGCGTCGCAGTGGACGACGGCGACCGTCTCGGGCCGGCCGTCGCCGTCGAGGTCGCCGGCGGCCTTCTTCTGCACCACCGGCTCGACCGGGCCGCACTCCAGCGGGAAGGCGGCGGCCGCCGGGTCGGGCGGCGCGGCGTCCGCCGCGGTGACGCCCGTCTCCGGGCCGGCGGCGGCCTGCACCGCCGTGGCGGCGCCGGACGGCAGGAGCGAGGAGAGGGCCACGACGCCGGCGACGGCGGCCGCGGTGGCGATCCAGTGGATGGGGCGGGTGTGCGTGTGCGCCAGGTCCGGAACGGCGGAGTGCTGCACGAGGAGTGTCTCCTGTGAGGGCTGTACCGGTGGGATGGCCAGCATCGTGCCACAGGTCACAGTGCGGCGGAACGGCGGGGTGGGTACCGGGACCGGTTCGGCGCAGCCGGTGCAGCCGCCCGGGACAACGCGAGGACGCCGTGGCCGAGTTCCCGGGTGTGCGCGGGAACTCGGCCACGGCGTCCGTACGTTGACAGCGGCAGGGGGCGGCTCAGCGGCCGGCGCCCCCGTCCGCGTTGGGGCCGGCGTAGTCCTCGCCGTAGGCGCCCTTGGCGGGGCGGCGGCGGCGCATCGGGGGCTCGACGCCGTCGGCGAGGCGGCGGGCGGTGAGCAGGAAGCCGGTGTGGCCGATCATCCGGTGGTCCGGGCGGACGGCCAGGCCCTCGATGTGCCAGTTGCGGATCATGGTCTCCCAGGCGGTCGGCTCGTTGAAGCAGCCGATCTCGCGGATGGACTCCACGGTCCGGGCGAGCTGGGTGGTGGTCGCGACGTAGCAGCACAGGATGCCGCCGGGCACGAGCGCCTTGGAGACCGCCTCCAGGCACTCCCAGGGGGCGAGCATGTCGAGGATGACGCGGTCGACGTCGGTGTCGGACAGGTTGTCCTGGAGGTCGCCGACGGTGAGCTGCCACGCCGGGTGCGGGCCGCCGAAGTACCGCTCCACGTTGGCCTGGGCGATCTCGGCGAAGTCGGCGCGGCGCTCGTAGGAGTGCAGCATGCCCTGGTCGCCGATGGCGCGCAGCAGGAAGCTGCTGAGCGAGCCGGAGCCGACGCCGGCCTCCACGACGCGCGCGCCGGGGAAGATGTCGGCGAAGGCGAGGATCTGCCCCGCGTCCTTGGGGTAGACGACGGCCGCCCCGCGGGGCATGGACAGGACGTAGTCGGGGAGCAGGGGGCGCAGCGCGAGGTAGGCGACGTTCCCGGTGGTGCGGACAACGCTGCCCTCGGGAGCGCCGATCAGTTCGTCGTGCGGGAAGGAACCCTTGTGGGTGTGGAAGTTCTTCCCGGCCTCGAGCGTGAACGTGTAGTGGCGGCCCTTGGGGTCGGTCAGCTGAACCTGGTCCCCGACCTTGAAGGGCCCGCGACGGCGGGCGGCACCGGTCGGTTCGGACATGTGACCAGCCTACCGGCCTTTGGCGGGGCCGCCGACCACGAGCGGGGTCAGGCCGAGGGGCGGGCCATGGCCTTGACGAAGGCGCGCTCGACGTCGGCCGCGGACAGCACGCCGTAGATCGCCCCGGTCTCCTCCACGACGAGGTACTCGGTCGCCGGGGTGGCGCGCAGGACGTCCAGGAGTTCCTCGCCCGCCAGCTCGGCCGAGACGCGCATGCCGTCGGTGAGGTCCTGGGCGAGCCCGCTGACCGCGACCCAGGGGCGGCGGTGCTCGGGGACGCCGACGATGGCGGCCTCGCGGACGATCGACACGGGGCTGCCCTCGGCGTCGACGACGACCAGGGCGCGGGCCCCGGCGGCGTTGGCGCGGCGCAGGGCCTCCGAGAGCGGGGTGTCGCTCTCGACCGGGACGGCGCGGCGGGTCAGGGCGCGGGCGCGCAGGTCGGGCAGGTGCTCGCGCAGACGGGCCATGCGCAGGCTGTTGCCGGCGCCGGTCCAGATGATCGCGGCGAGGATGGCGGCGAGCAGGGCGTCCATGACGGTGTCCATGCCGACGTTGTCCACGGCGTCGGAGCCGAGGGCCCCGGACTGGGTGAGCAGCGGCAGCCCGATCAGGACGCTGACGGCGAGGGCGCGGCCGACCCAGGCGGCGGCGACCGTGCCGCTCATCGGCTTGCCGGTGATCTTCCAGACGACCGCGCGGAGCATCCGGCCGCCGTCGAGGGGCAGGCCGGGCAGCAGGTTGAAGGCGGCCACGATGAGGTTGGAGATCATCAGGCCGGCCAGCAGGACGCCGGGGACGGTGCCCGGCTCCACCGGTTGCAGGGCCAGGTAGAAGACACCGGCCAGGACGAGGGAGAGCAGCGGCCCGACGAAGGCCAGGACGAACTCGCGGCCGGGCGTCTCGGCCTCCTTCTCGATCTCGGAGACGCCGCCGAAGAACTGGAGCTGGATGCGGCGGACCGGGAGCTTGAAGCGGAGGGCGGCGATGGTGTGGGCGAGCTCGTGGACGAGGACGGAGGCGTAGAAGGCGACCGCGAAGAACAGGGAGACCAGATAGCGGGCGGCGCCGAGCTCGGGCAGGACGCGGTCGAGCTGGCCGCCGAAGACCCAGGTGATCAGGGCGGCGACGAGGAACCAGCTCGGCGCGACGTAGACGGGGACGCCGAAGGGCCGCCCCATCAGCAGCCCGCCGCCGGGCTCCGGGGGGCGGGGCGGCGGGGGCC
>NZ_WYCT01000121.1 GCF_011008945.1 Streptomyces harenosi | reverse complement strand
TTCTAGCTTCGTCGGCAGCGTCAGATGTGTATATGAGACAGGGCCTCACCCGCGCCGGGCGGGCCGCCGCCGCGCCGCCCGCGCCCCTCCGGCCGGGCCGCGCCGGCGCCCGCCGCCGGGCGGAAGCGGCCGCGCTGGGCGCTGCGGGCGGTGACCACCCTGGCGGTGGTGGTCCTCGCCTCGGCCGGCCTCGGGCACACGGTCCTCGGTGACCTGGACGCGGACCTCGCCCGGGTGGACGCCTTCAAGGACATGAAGAACCGGCCCCGGGCCGGGCACGGCATGAACGTCCTGCTGGTCGGCACCGACGGCCGCGACCGGATCACCCCCGAGGAGCGGCGCCGGTACCGGCTGGGCGGCGCGCCCTGCCACTGCACCGACACGATCATGATCGTGCACATCTCGGCGGACCGGGAGCGGGCCAGCGTGGTCAGCCTGCCCCGCGACTCGTACGCCGTGGCCCCCGCCTACACCGACGCCGTCACCGGCGAGCGGCACGGGGCCCGTCCGCTCAGGCTGAACGCGGCCTACGCGGAGGGCGGCCCGCAGCTGACCGTCCGCACCGTCGAGGCCATGACCCGCGTGAAGATCGACCACTACCTGGAGATCGACTTCACCAGCTTCATGAAGACCGTCGACGTCCTCGGCGGCGTGCGGGTCTGCACCCCCCGGCCGCTGAAGGACGGCTACACCGGCCTGGACCTGCCGGCCGGCACGCACACCCTGGCCGGCGGGCAGGCCCTCCAGTACGTCCGCGCGCGCCACCTCGACGGCGCCTCCGACCTGGGCCGGATGCAGCGCCAGCAGCAGTTCCTGGCCGCCCTCGTCGACCGGGCGACCTCCTCGGGCATCCTGCTGAACCCGCTCAGGTTCCGGGACATGATCCGGGCCGTGCTGGGCTCGGTCCGCGCCGACAAGGGCTTCGGCACCGACGAGCTGCTGGCGCTGGGCCGGGCCATGCGGGACTTCTCCCCCTCGTCGTCGGAGTTCGCGACGGTCCCCATCGAGCAGATGAGGTATCCCGTCAAGGGCGTCGGCTCGACCCTGAAGTGGGACGCCGCCGGGGCCGAGCGGCTCTTCAGGGCGCTGCGCGAGGACAAGCCGCTCGCCGCGCACCGGCCGCGCGGCGGGCCGGTCCCGGACGTGCCGGTGGAGCCGCGGCACATCCGCGTCCAGGTGGAGAACGGCACGCTCACAGCCGGGCTGGGGCGGCGCGTGGACGCGGCGCTGGCGGCGGCCGGCTTCGGCACCACCGGGGCGCCGGTGAACGCCGCGGACCGCTCCGTGCGGCGCACCGTCGTCGCCTACGACCCCCGCTGGGACCGCTCCGCCCGGTCGCTCGCGGCGGCGCTGCCGGGCAGCGAGCTGCGGCCGGTCGCGGGGCTCGGCCCCACCCTGAAGGTGATCGCGGGCACCGACTTCACCGGCGTCCGCGAGGTCCGCGCCGGGCAGCCGGTCCGGCAGCCGGGCGGTGTGGTCCACGGCGACGAGGTGGTCTGCGGGAAGCCGTGACGCCGGCCGGGCACCCCGGATGCCCTCCCGGCGGCCGCCTCCCCCCACGGCGGGCCGGGGTAGGTACGGCCCCCGCATGGCGGATCCGTTCCCCGTCCCCCGTGGCGGGCGGGGCCCGGCGGGCGTACGACAAAGGGGCGGGCCGGTCCACGGCCCGCCCCGCGCCGTGCGCCCGCCCCCGGGCCGTACGGCCGCCCCGTCCCGAGGAGGACCCCATGGAGCAGCCCGCCACCACGACCGCGATGAGCAAGGAGATGCAGGACTGCGTCGAGGCGTGCATGTCCTGCCACGCCCTGTGCGAGGAGACCATGAGCGCGTGTCTGCAGATGGGCGGTCAGGCCCAGATGCAGATCATGCGCGCGCTGATGGACTGCTCGGAGATGACCCGGCTGTGCGCCGACATGATGATGCGCCGCTCCCCGATGGCGGCCGAGATGTGCGCGCTGTGCGCCCGGGCCTGCGAGATGTGCGCCGAGGCGTGTCTGGCGATGCCGGACGACCCGCAGATGAAGCGCTGCGCCGAGGCGTGCCGCCGCGCCGCCGCGACCTGCCGGGCCATGGCGGGCGCCACGATGTGACCCCGCCCGGAGACGGCGAGGGCACCCCGGCCCGGGGGCCCTCGCCGTGCCCGGAGGCCACCCGGGTCAGTTGCCGGAGACGGTCACCGTCTCGTCGTTCTTCAGTTGCTCCACGAGCTGCTTCACCTTGGCGGTGTCCCACTGGAGGTTGCCGTTGGCGGCGCTGCCCGCGATCGGCATGTTCATGGACTTTCCGTCGCCGCCGCTGACGCCCTTCATCGCCCAGAACATGTCGGCCAGGTCGAACAGGCCCATGTCCTTGTCGACGATCAGCGAGTCCAGGCCGGCGCCCATGGTCGGGTACAGCCTGAACGGGTTGAGCACCGTCGACGGGGTGGCCACCTGACCGGCCAGGGCCGACAGGAACTTCTGCTGGTTCTTGGTCCGGTCCAGGTCGGAGCCGGCCAGCGCGTAGCGGGTGCGGACGAAGGCGAGGGCCTCCTCGCCGTTCAGGGTCTGCTTGCCCTTCTTGAGGTCGGCGCCGGACTTGGTGTCCTTGATGTCCTGCGGGATGTCCATCTCGACGCCGCCGACCGCGTCCACGATGTTGGCGAAGCCGGCGAAGCCGATCTCGACGTAGTGGTCGATGCGCAGGCCGGTGTTGTGCTCCACGGTGCGCACCAGCAGTTCGGGGCCGTCCTCGGCGTAGGCGGCGTTCAGCTTGACGTGCCGGCCGGTGGCCTCGTACCGCTTGCCGGACTCCGAGCCCACGAAGCTCGGGATCTCCACGTCCGAGTCACGGGGCAGGGAGATCAGCGTGGAGCCGTTGCCGCCGGTGTGCAGGATCATCATCGAGTCCGTGCGCTTGCCCTCGGCGGACCCGGTGTGCAGCTTCTTCTTCTCCTCGTCCGACATGCCCTCGCGGCTGTCGGAGCCGACGATCAGGTAGTTGGTGCCCTCGCCCGCCGCCGGCCGGTCGATGACCTTCGCCAGGTCGACCTCGCGGTTGAGCTTGGAGTCGGCCCAGAAGTAGGTGCCGACCGCCGTCACCACCAGCACGGACACGACCGTGATCGCGGTCACCTTGATGCGGCGCCGCCAGTCGGGCGCGGAGCGCGGGCCGCGCGCTCCCCCGCCGCCGCCGGGGCCCCGGCCGCCGGGGGTGCCGTAGACCTGACCGGTGTTGTAGCCGCTGTCGTAGCCGGCGCCCGGGTCGCCGTAGCCGTCGTGGCCGCGGCCGTCGACGTAGGACGGCTGCGGCGGCACCCGGCCGCCGTGCGGCGGGGCGGGGTTCCGGCCGGGCGGCCCGGCCTGGCCGCGGCGGATCTGCCGCATCACGCGCGCGCCCTCGGGCTGCGCGCTGGCGCTGCCGCGTCCGTATCTGCCGCGGTCGTCGTCGGACCATCCCTCGGGCCAATCACTCATGGCTCCCAGTGTGCAGGTCCCCGCTGTGCCGCATACAAGGGTCGTCGGAAAACGGGGGCGGTGCTGTTGCGAAGCCGGGACAAAATACGCCGGCGCAGGCCCGCATAAGGTGGAGGCCATGACAGACCAGGCAGACCACGCCTCGGCCGCCGAGGCCCAGGCACCGGAGATCCCGGGCAAGCCGACCTCGGCGTCCCGCACCACCCTGAGCCACATCATGACCCACAACGACACCAACCTGCTGGGCACGGTGCACGGTGGAGTGATCATGAAACTGGTCGACGACGCGGCGGGCGCCGTCGCCGGCCGCCACTCCGGCGGTCCGGCCGTCACGGCCTCCATGGACGAGATGGCCTTCCTGGAGCCGGTCCGCGTCGGCGACCTCGTCCATGTGAAGGCCCAGGTCAACTGGACCGGCCGGACCTCGATGGAGGTCGGCGTGCGGGTCCTGGCCGAGCGCTGGAACGAGTCCGCCCCGCCCACCCAGGTGGGCTCGGCCTACCTCGTCTTCGCCGCCGTGGACGCCGACGGCAGGCCGCGCCGCGTGCCGCCGGTGATCCCGGAGACCGAGCAGGACAAGCGCCGCTACCAGGAGGCCCAGATCCGCCGCACCCACCGCCTCGCCCGCCGCCGCGCGATCATGGAGCTGCGGGAGAAGCGGGCGGCGGAGGGGTTCACGGACTGACGCCCGCTCCCGGCCGGGGGCCGGGGCTGCACGGCCGGCACCCGCGTCCGGCCGGGGGGCGAGCCTCCCGGCCCGGCCCCCGGGCCCGGCCGGAAGCCAGGACACCCCGTCCCGGGGTGCCCGAGCCGGTCCCGGACCGCGTCGGCGCGCACACCCGGCCGGTGACGGCGCGCCGGCCCGGTGCCACGGGGAGCGCGGTGGTGCCCCGGCCGTCGCGGCCGGGGCACGCCCCGCGCGCAGCCGTTACGGCAGGTTCCGCGCCATCACGATCCGCTGGACCTGGTTGGTGCCCTCGTAGATCTGGGTGATCTTGGCGTCGCGCATCATCCGCTCCACCGGGTAGTCCCGGGTGTAGCCGTAGCCGCCGAGGAGCTGGACGGCGTCCGTGGTGACCTCCATCGCCACATCGGAGGCGAAGCACTTGGCGGCGGCGCCCTGGTAGGTGAGGTCGGCGTCGCCGCGCTCGGAGGCGGCGGCGGCCTGGTAGGTGAGGGCGCGGGCGGCCGAGATCTTCATGGCCATGTCGGCGAGCATGAACTGGATGCCCTGGAAGTCGGCGATCGGCTTGCCGAACTGCTTGCGCTCCTTGACGTAGCCCTTGGCGTAGTCGAGGGCGCCCTGGGCGATGCCGAGGGCCTGGGCGGCGATGGTGATGCGGGTGTGGTCCAGGGTCTTCATCGCCGTGGCGAAGCCGGTGCCCTCCGCGCCGATCATGCGGTCGGCGGGGATGCGGACGTCGTCCAGGTACACCTCCCGCGTGGGCGACCCCTTGATGCCGAGCTTCTTCTCCGGGGCGCCGAAGGAGACGCCGGGGTCGGACTTCTCGACCACGAAGGCCGAGATGCCCTTGGAGCGCTTCTCCGGGTCGGTGACGGCCATCACCGTGTAGTACTCCGACACGCCCGCGTTGGTGATCCAGCGCTTGACGCCGTTGAGGACCCAGTGGTCGCCGTCGCGGACGGCCCTGGTCTTCATCCCGGCGGCGTCGGAGCCCGCGTCCGGCTCGGACAGGCAGTACGAGAACATCGCGTCGCCCTTGGCGAGCGGGCCCAGGTACTTCTTCTTCAGCTCCTCGGAGCCGGAGAGGATCACCGGCAGCGAGCCCAGCTTGTTCACCGCCGGGATGAGGGAGGACGAGGCGCAGACGCGGGCGACCTCCTCGATGACGATGACCGTGGCGAGGGCGTCGGCGCCCGCGCCGCCGTACTCCTCCGGTACGTGCACGGCGTGCAGGTCGTTGGCGGTCAGGGCGTCCAGCGCCTCCTGCGGGAAGCGGGCCTCCTCGTCGACCGCGGCGGCGTGCGGCGCGATCTTCGCCTCGGCCAGCGCGCGGACGGCGTCGCGGAGCATGTCGTGCTCCTCGGACGGGCGGTACAGGTCGAAGTCAGCCGATCCGGCCAAGGTCTCTCACGCTCCAAAAAACGCTGCGATGCTGACGCTAACTACCGTTAAGTAACCTAAATTTTAGAGCCCGGTGCCCGGGTGTGGATAGGTGAGCTTGCCGACAGGCGGATTGCTGCCCGGCCGGGCAGCCCGCCATGCCCCGGTTATGCTCGGGCCCGCACGACCGCCGCACACCCCTGGAGCACCCATGGCCCTCAAGATCACCGTGATCGGCACCGGCTACCTCGGCGCGACGCATGCGGCGGCCATGGCCGAGCTCGGCTTCGAGGTGCTGGGCCTGGACGTGGTCCCCGAGAAGATCGAGAAGCTCCAGCGGGGCGAGGTCCCGATGTACGAGCCCGGTCTGGAGGAGCTGCTGCGCAAGCACGTCGCCGGGATCGAGGGCTCCACCGGGCGGCTGCGGTTCACGATGGACTTCGCGGAGGTGGCGGCCTTCGGCGACGTGCACTTCCTGTGCGTCAACACCCCGCAGAAGCACGGCGAGTACGCCTGCGACATGAGCCACGTCGACGCCGCCGTCGCCGCGCTCGCGCCGCATCTGAAGGGTCCGGCGCTGGTGGTCGGCAAGTCGACGGTGCCGGTCGGGTCCGCCGACCGGCTGGCCGCGTACCTGGCCGAGCACGCGCCGGCCGGGGGCGACGCCGAGCTGGCGTGGAACCCGGAGTTCCTGCGTGAGGGCTTCGCCGTCGAGGACACCCTGCACCCGGACCGGATCGTGGTGGGCGTGCGCGGCGATCGGGCGGAGAAGCTGCTGCGGGAGGTCTACGCCACGCCGATCGCCGAGGGCTCGCCCTTCGTGGTGACGGACTTCCCCACCGCGGAGCTGGTGAAGACGTCCGCGAACTCCTTCCTCGCCACCAAGATCTCGTTCATCAACGCGATGGCGGAGGTGTGCGAGGCGGCCGGCGGCGACGTGGCGAAGCTGGCGGAGGCCATCGGCTACGACGACCGGATCGGGAAGAAGTTCCTGCGGGCCGGGATCGGCTTCGGCGGCGGCTGTCTGCCCAAGGACATCCGGGCGTTCATGGCGCGCGCGGGCGAGCTGGGCGCCGACCAGGCGCTGACGTTCCTGCGCGAGATCGACTCGGTCAACATGCGCCAGCGCGGCCGGATGGTGGAGCTGGCGCGGCAGGCGCTGGGCGGCGGGCCCTTCCTGGGCAAGCGGGTCGCCGTGCTCGGCGCCACCTTCAAGCCCGACTCCGACGACGTGCGGGACTCGCCCGCGCTCAACGTCGCCGGGCAGATCCACCTCCAGGGCGGCCAGGTGACGGTGTACGACCCGAAGGGCATGGAGAACGCCCGGCGGCTGTTCCCGACGCTCGGCTACGCCGGCTCGGCGCTGGAGGCGGTGCGGGGCGCCGACGTGGTGCTGCACCTGACGGAGTGGCGCGAGTTCCGTGAGCTGGACCCGCGGGAGCTCGGCGAGGTCGCGGCGGCCCGGGTCGTCCTGGACGGGCGCAACGCGCTCGACCCCGAGGCGTGGCGCAGGGCCGGCTGGACGTACCGGGCGATGGGACGCCCCACCGCGTAAGGCCCGGAAACGCGGAAGGACGCCGGTTCGCGGAACCGGCGTCCTTCCGCGTTTCCGGGGCCGGGCACCCGCGGCGGCCGTCCGCGCGGCGCCGGGGGGCGCCGGGGGGTGCCGGGCGGGGGTCAGGCCCCCTTCGCGCGGTAGCGGCGCATCTTGGCGCGCGCCCCGCACACCCGCATCGAGCACCAGCGGCCGCGTCCGGCCGGGCTGCGGTCGTAGTACGCCCAGTGGCAGTCGGCGGCCTCGCACGCCTTGAGGCGCATCCAGGTGCCGGCGGTCAGCGCCTCGGCGACGGCGGCGGCGACCCGGCACAGCAGGGACGGGCGGGAGCCGGCCGGGGCGAGGGCGGCGGTGCCGTCGGCCGGGTCGACCCGCACGACCAGGGGGGCGGCGGCCAGCAGCTCGCCCAGCGGGGTCACCGCGCGGTGCGGCGGGTGGCCGGCGTGGGCGAGCAGCGCCACGCGCAGGGACTCGCGCAGCTCACGGGCGGTGGGAAGGTCGTCCTCCGTCAGTGCCAGACGCGCCCGGGCCTGCGGCGTGTCGAGCGAGTCGGCGCCCGACTCCAGGTCGAGCGTGTTCACCAGGTCCTCGACCAGGGCCAGGCCACCCGGCGCGGGCGATCTCTCACTCATGCTTGCGACGTTACCGCCGATGCGGGAGCATGGGGTAACCGTTACCGGTTACCCGCGCTTATGGGTAACCCGGCTCACCGTGTTCTTCGAGGAGGAAGTCATGGCCGTCGCCGAACTGGGTGTCGTCGTCCTGGACTGTCCCGACCCCCGCGCACTGGCCGGCTTCTACGCCGGGGTGCTGGGCGGCACGGTGGGGACGGAGTTCGAGGACAGCGGCTGGATCACCCTGAAGCTGCCCGGCGGGCAGAGTCTGGCCTTCCAGGCCGCCCCCGGATTCGTCCCGCCCCGGTGGCCCTCGCCCGACCACTCGCAGCAGTTCCACCTGGACCTGGACGTGGCGGACCTCGACGCGGCGGAGAAGGCCGTGCTGGAGCTCGGGGCGAGGCCGCTGGACACCGAGGACCGCGCGCGCAGCTTCCGGGTTTACGCGGACCCGGCCGGGCACCCGTTCTGCCTCTGTGCCGGCTGACCCGGCTGACTTCAGGAGGTTGTGCCCATGGCACCCGTGGCCCGTGCCCGTTCCGTCGTCGTCGACTGCCCCGAGCCGCTCGAACTGGCCCGCTTCTACGCGCAGATCGCGGGCGGCACGCCCGAGGAGGAGGACCCCGACTGGGTGGTGCTCCAGATCCCCGGCGGACCGCGCCTGGCCTTCCAGCGGGTGCCCGGCCTGACGCCGCCCGAGTGGCCGCGTTCGGACCGCAACGCGCAGCAGTTCCACCTCGACTTCGACGCCGGCTCCACCTGGGAGGAGTTCGACGCCGCCCACGAGAAGGTGCTGGCGCTGGGTGCCCGGCCGCTGGACCTGGAGGACCGGGAGAAGAAGGACTTCCAGGTGTACGCCGATCCGGCGGGGCATCCGTTCTGCCTGTGCCGGATCGATCACGACTGAGGCCGGCCGCCGCGAGCCGTCAGCCGTCGAGTTCGATGATCGTCGCCGTCGACGGCTCGCGGCGCTGCTGGAAGGCGCGGGCGGTGAAGTCCGCGGTGCGCAGCACCCGCTGGAGGTTGCCCCAGGTCAGCAGCGCCACGTCGGACTCGTCCCAGCCCCTGCGGAGCAGCTCGGCGATCAGCCGCGGGTAGCAGGAGGCGTCGCCCAGCTCCAGCGGGTGGGCGCTTCCGGTGTCGTACGTGCCGGACAGGGCGACGCTCTCGGGTCCGGCCACCTGGCGCACGTGGTCGAGGTGGTCGGCGACGTCGCGGACGGTCGGTCCGGTCTGCTCGGCGGTCAGCGGCACCATGCACAGGCCGCCCGCGGCGCCCAGCTCGACGAGCAGGTCGTCGGGGAGGTTGGCCGGGTGGGGGCGCAGGGCGCGGGCGGCGGAGCGGGTGCACAGCGCGGGCGCCTTGGAGACGGCGAAGGTGCGGCGGAGGGTCTGCGGGGAGGCGCCGGAGAGGTCGGCGATGACGCCGAGCCGGTTCATCTCGCGGACGACCTCCTCGCCGAACCGGGTCAGCCCGTCCTCCCCCGCCCAGCTCACCCCGGTGAGGGTCAGCACCCGCACCCCGAGGGCGCGCAGGCAGCGCAGGACGCCGAGGCTGTCGCCGAGCGCGGCGGCCCCGGCCGGGCCGAGCAGGACGGCGGTGCGCCCGCAGTTGCGGGCGTCCGCGGTCTGCCCGGCGTCCTCGGCCAGGCGCAGTCCCTCGGGATGGGCCCGGACGACCGTCTTGACCAGATCGAGCTGCTCCAGGGTGGCGCCGACGGCCCGTCCGCCGTCGCCGCCGGTCCCCTCGGGCAGGTGCAGCGACCAGAACAGCGCGGCCACATGGCCCTCGCGGAGCCGGGGGACGTCGGTGGCGACGGCGCTCTCGCCGAGCTCCAGGTCGTACCAGGGAAGCTGTCTGAGCGCCCACGCCAGCCCGCTGTAGCCGTCGGCGACGGGGTGGGCGGCCAGGAGGGCGTGGGCCCGTTCCAGCGGGCCGTCGTCCGGGTCCAGGACGGGCGGGCAGCTCCCCGGTGCGAAGACCCCCGCCGGGAACGGCACGGGCAGGTCGTCGAGCTCGCCGGCCTCTGGGGTGGTGTGCAGGTCGTCCTGGAGGTCTGCCATGGCGGGCTCCGTACGGTCGTCGTGCAGTACCGACACCGTCGCACGGGGGCCCGGCGGCTTCCTGGTGGACGCGGCGTTCGGGGGTACGCCGGTCAGCGGCCCCGGGCCGTGTCGATCACCTCGTCCAGCGTCTCCCGGGAGCGGACCAGGTCGGCGATCATCCGGTCGATCCGCTCCCGCTCGGCGCTCAGGTCCGCCACCAGCCGGGGCGTCGCGATCGCGGAGGGGCGGCCGTCGGCGTCCCGCATGCAGGGCAGCAGCTGGGCGATCTTGCTGCTGCACAGCCCGGCGGCGAACAGTTCCTGGATCCGCACCACCCGGTCGACGGCGGCCTCCGGATACTCGCGGTGCCCGCCGGGCGTACGCTCGGCCACCAGCAGCCCCTGCTTCTCGTAGTAGCGCAGCGACCGCTCGCTGACGCCGGTGCGCCTGGCCAGTTCACCGATCCGCATGGTCTCCCCCGCTTCCGGGCTTGATTCTGACACTGGTGTCAAGTTTTACCGTACCGGCATGACGACCATGACGAAGCTCCTCGCACCCGCCTCCCTCGGTCCGCTCACCCTGCCCAACCGCCTGCTGATGGCCCCGCTGACCCGCAACCGGGCCGAGGCCGACGGCACGCCGACCCCGCTGATGGCCGAGTACTACGCCCAGCGCGCCTCCGCCGGCCTGATCATCGCCGAGGCCGCGACGCCCAACGCCGTCGGGCAGACCTACCCGAACATCACCGCGATCCACACCGCGCGGCACGTCGAGGGCTGGCGGCGGGTCACCGACGCGGTGCGCGCGGCCGGGGGCGGGGGGATGTTCCTCCAGCTCCAGCACGGCGGCCGGGTCGGCCATCCCGCGACCAGCGGCCTGACGCCCCTCGCGCCGTCGCCCGTGCCGCTCCCCGAGACGATCTTCACCCCGGACGGGCACCGGCCGGCCGTCGTGCCCAGGGAGATGACGGCGGCGGACATCCGCACCACGGTCGCCGACTTCGCGCGGGCCGCCCGCAACGCGCGGGACGCCGGGTTCGAGGGCGTGGAGGTGCACTCGGCCAACGGCCACCTCCTCCACCAGTTCCTGGCCCGCAACACCAACCGCCGCACGGACGGCTACGGCGGTTCGATCGCCGGGCGGATCCGGTTCACGGCCGAGGTGACCGAGGCCGTGGCCGCCGAGATCGGGGCCGACCGGGTGGGCCTGAGGATCTCCCCCGGCAACACCGTCAACGGCATCGCGGAGGGCGAGACGGAGGAGATCTACCCGGCGCTCGTCGACCGGCTCGGCGGGCTGGGGCTGGCCTATCTCCACCTGGTCTTCGCCGACCCGGACAGCCCGGTCTTCGGGAAGATCCGCGCCGGCTGGCCGGGGACGCTGGTCGCCAACCCGGTGCTCCGGGAGATGTCCGGCCCGGCGATCGAGCAGGCGTCCGCCCGGCTGCTGGACGCCGGGGCCGACCTCATCGCCCTCGGCCGGCCCTTCCTGGCCAACCCCGATCTGGTGACCCGGCTGCGCCTGGGCGCCCCGCTCAATCAGGTGCGGGACCGGTATCTGATGTACGTGGGCGGGGCGGCCGGCTACACCGACTACCCCACCCTCGCCGAAGCCGGCGCAAACGCTCAGCCGTCCAGCGACTCGATCGTCGCGTTCGACGGCCCGCGCGTCGCCTGAAGGCCCCGGGCCACGTCCTCCGCCGCGCCCAGCACCCGGACCGCGTTCTTCCAGGTCAGCTTGGCCAGATCGGCCTTGGACCAGCCGCGGTCCAGCAGCTCGGCGATGAGGCGGGGGTAACCGGACACGTCGTCGAGGCCGTCCGGGGTGAAGGCCGTGCCGTCGTAGTCGCCGCCGATGCCCAGGTGGTCGACGCCGGCGACCTCGCGCATGTGGTCGAGGTGGTCGGCGACCGTGGCCACGGTGGCGACGGGACGGGGGTGGCGCTCCTCGAAGGCGCGGTGCACCCGCATCGCCTCGGGGCTGGTGTCCAGGTGGTGCAGGCCGTGCGCCCGCATGTTCTCGTCGGCCGCGGCCGTCCAGTCCACGGCCGCCTGGAGCACGAACTTCGGCACGAAGGTCACCATCGCCACGCCGCCGTTGGCGGGCAGCCGCTCCAGGACGTCGTCGGGGATGTTGCGCGGGTGGTCGCAGACCGCCCGCGCGGACGAGTGGGAGAAGATGACCGGCGCGGTGGAGGTGTCCAGCGCGTCCCGCATCGTCGTCGCCGCGACGTGCGAGAGATCGACCAGCATGCCGAGCCGGTTCATCTCGCGGACCACCTCACGGCCGAAGGCCGACAGCCCGCCGACGCGCGGCTCGTCGGTCGCCGAGTCCGCCCACGCCACGTTGTCGTTGTGGGTGAGGGTCAGGTAGCGCACCCCGAGCGCGTACAGCGCCCGCAGGGTGGCCAGCGAGTTCGCGATCGAGTGACCGCCCTCCGCGCCCATCAGGGAGGCGATGCGGCCCTCGGCGCGGGCCGCCTCCATGTCGGCGGCCGTCGACGCGGCCCGCAGCTCCCCGGGATAGCGGTCGAGCAACTGCCGTACGCAGTCGATCTGCTCCAGCGTCGCCGGGACCGGGTCGGGCAGGTCCGCGCGCACGTACACCGACCAGTACTGCGCGCCGACGCCGCCCGCGCGCAGCCGGGGGAGGTCGGTGTGCAGGTGGGCGGACTGGTCGGCGGCGATGTCGCGCGCGGCCAGGTCGTAGCGGACCTGCTCGCGCAGCGCCCACGGCAGGTCGTTGTGCCCGTCGGCGACCGGGAACTCCCGCAGGAGCTCCCGGGCCTCCTCCAGCGCGGTCATCGCCGTCACTTCCCGAAGCCGAAGCCGGAACCGGCCCCCTCGACCTTGGACCGCAGCCGGCGGCCCTTCTCGGTGGCCTGGTCGTTCAGGTCCTGCTGGAACTCGCGCATCCGGGCCAGCAGCTCCTCGTCGTGCGCGGCCAGCATGCGGGCCGCGAGGAGACCGGCGTTGCGGGCACCGCCCACGGAGACGGTCGCGACGGGCACGCCGGCCGGCATCTGCACGATGGACAGCAAGCTGTCCATGCCGTCCAGGTACTTCAGCGGCACGGGCACGCCGATCACCGGCAGCGGGGTGACGGAGGCGAGCATGCCGGGCAGGTGGGCGGCGCCGCCCGCACCGGCGATGATCGCCTTCAGACCGCGCTCGGCCGCCTGCTCGCCGTAGGCGATCATCTCGCGCGGCATGCGGTGCGCGGAGACGACGTCGACCTCGTAGGCGATCTCGAACTCGTCGAGGGCCTTGGCGGCGGCCTCCATCACCGGCCAGTCGGAGTCCGACCCCATGACGATGCCAACAACGGGGCTCATTCGGTGATGGTCCCTCTCAGGTAACCGGCAGCGTGACGGGCGCGCTCCAGCACGTCGTCCAGGTCGTCGCCGTAGGTGTTGACGTGGCCGACCTTGCGGCCGGGCTTCACGTCCTTGCCGTACATGTGGATCTTGAGCTGGGGGTCGCGGGCCATGCAGTGCAGGTACGCGGAGTACATGTCGGGGAAGTCGCCGCCCAGGACGTTGACCATGACGGTCCACGGGGCGCGCGGGCGCGGATCGCCGAGCGGGAGGTCGAGCACGGCCCGCACGTGGTTGGCGAACTGGGAGGTGATCGCGCCGTCCATCGACCAGTGGCCGGAATTGTGCGGTCGCATCGCCAGCTCGTTGACGAGGATGCGCCCGTCGCGGGTCTGGAACAGCTCGACGGCGAGGTGGCCGACGACGCCCAGCTCCTTGGCGATGTTCAGCGCCATCTCCTCGGCCTGGAGGGCGAGGCCCTGGTCCAGGCCGGGCGCGGGCGCGATGACGGTGTCGCAGACGCCGTCGACCTGGCGGGACTCCACCACCGGGTAGGCCACGGCCTGGCCGTGCGGGGAGCGGACGACGTTGGCGGCGAGCTCGCGGACGAAGTCGACCTTCTCCTCCGCGAGGACCGGGACCCCGGCGCGGAAGGGCTCGGCGGCCTCCTCGGCGGAGCGGACGACCCAGACCCCCTTGCCGTCGTAGCCGCCGCGCACCGTCTTCAGGACGACGGGGAAGCCGTCGCCCTCGGCGCCTTCGGGCAGGCCCTCCCTGGCGAAGGCGGCCACGTCGGCCGGGTCTTCGACGATGCGGTGCCGCGGGCAGGGCACGCCGATCGCGTCGAGCTTGGCCCGCATCACGCCCTTGTCCTGGGCGTGCACGAGCGCGTCGGGGCCCGGGCGCACGGGGATGCCGTCCGCCTCCAGGGCCCTGAGGTGCTCGGTCGGGACGTGCTCGTGATCGAACGTGATCACGTCGCAGCCGCGGGCGAACGCGCGCAGGGTCTCCAGATCGCGATAGTCGCCGACGACGACATCGTTCACGACCTGGGCCGCGGAGTCCTGTGGAGTGTCACTGAGGAGCTTGAACCTGATGCCCAGCGGGATGCCCGCCTCGTGTGTCATACGAGCGAGCTGGCCCCCGCCGACCATGCCGACTACCGGGAACGTCACACCCCTAGCGTATCGGCCACCCGGGGCGGCCCGGTCTCCGGCCGGTTCGCCCCGCTCCGCGGCGGGATGCGCCCTCGTCCGCAGGAAGATCGCGTCCGCGGGTGGTTAGCATGGCTGGGTTGACGCCGACCGACGGACGGGGGCCTGCACGACCATGGGACGCGGTTCCTCGGGGCACCCCCCGACGCCCCCGGCACCACCCCGCGGGCCGGTGCGGCAGCGCATCGACCGGCTGGTGCGCGAGGCCGCCAAGTTCGGCGCGGTGGGCGGGGCGGGTCTGCTCGTCAATCTGCTCGTCTTCAACCTGGTGCGGCACACCACCGACCTCCAGGTGGTCCGGGCCAGTGTGGTCGCCACCGTCGTCGCGATCGTCTTCAACTACCTGGGCTTCCGCTACTTCACGTACCGGGACCGCGACAAGGGCGGCCGTACGAAGGAGATGACGCTGTTCCTGCTGTTCAGCGCGGCCGGGCTCGTGATCGAGAACGGCGTGCTGTACACGGCGACGTACGGCTTCGGCTGGGACAGCCCGTTGCAGAGCAACGTCTTCAAGTTCCTGGGCATCGGCATCGCCACGCTGTTCCGCTTCTGGTCGTACCGCACCTGGGTCTTCCGCGCGCTGCCGGCCCGGGAGGCGGTGGCCCGCGCGGAATCGTTCCTGGACCACGAGCACCCGGCCCCGTCCCGGCCGGGCGACGGCCACGGCGCGGGCGGCCGCCCGGGAGCGGGCCGGGTGGGCGCCGGGCGCAGGCAGTAGCGGGCGCGGGTCCGGTCGGTCCGGCGGGTCCGGTCAGCGGACCGTGTGGGCCGCGTCCGTCTTCTTCGGGGGCGGCGTGCGGGACAGGAACAGGCCGAAGACCGCGGGCTTGGTCTGGAGCAGCTCCAGGCGGCCGCCGTCGGCCTCCGCGAGGTCGCGGGCGACGGCGAGGCCGATGCCGGTCGAGTTCCGGCCGCTGATCGTCCGCTCGAAGATACGCGCGCCGAGGTCGGCCGGGACGCCCGGCCCCTCGTCGGTCACCTCCACGACCGCCTGGTTCCCCGTGACCCGGGTGCGCAGGGCCACCGTGCCGCCGCCGTGCATGAGGGAGTTCTCGATCAGCGCCGCCAGCACCTGGGCCACCGCGCCGGGCGTGCCCACGGCCTGCATGTGCCGCTTGCCGGAGCAGACGATGGCGCGGCCCGCGCTGCGGTAGGCGGGGCGCCACTCGGCGATCTGCTGCTGGATGACGTCGTCCAGGTCGAAGGTGACCGCGGAGCCGTTGCGCGGGTCGCGGGAGTTGGTCAGCAGCCTCTCCACCACGTCCGTCAGCCGCTCCACCTGCGACAGCGCGATCGTCGCCTCCTCCTTCACCGTCTCCGGGTCGTCGGTGAGGGTGATCTCCTCCAGCCGCATCGACAGCGCCGTCAGCGGCGTGCGGAGCTGGTGGGAGGCGTCGGCGGCCAGGCGCCGCTCGGCGGTCAGCATGCGGGCGATGCGCTCGGCGGAGGCGTCCAGCACATCGGCGACCCGGTCCAGCTCCGGGACGCCGTACCGCTTGTGCCGCGGGCGGGGGTCGCCGGAGCCGAGGCGCTCGGCGGTCTCGGCGAGGTCGGTGAGGGGAGAGGCGAGGCGGTTGGCCTGGCGCACGGCCAGCAGCACCGCCGCGACCACCGCGAGCAGCGCCACCAGCCCGATGATGACCAGGGTCCGGCCGACCTCGCGGGTCACCGAGGAGCGCGGTTCCTCGACGACGACGGTCTCGCCCTCCTCGCCGGTGGCCCTGCCGCGGATGACCTCGCCACTCGGCCGGTCGCCGATCTCGATGACCGGCCTGCCCGGGATGCGGATGACGGCGTACCGGTCGTCCGCCACCTGCTGCCGCAGGATCTCCGGGTCGACCCGTCCGGTGCCGAGGAGGCGGCTGTCCACGATGCTGGCCAGCCGGGCCGCCTCCAGGTCCACCTTCTCCTGGGCGGTGCTGCTGATCGTCCGGGTCTCGACGATGACGAGCGAGACGCCGAAGACGGCGATCACGACGAGCACCACGGCGAGCGTGGACTGGATCAGTCGACGGCGCATGTCCTCTTACCCACGTTACCCACGGCTCTCCCGGAGCCCGGCCGGCCGGGCTCGGTTCCCTCCGGGACCGGTGCGTCCCGGGCTCAGTTCTTCTCGAAGCGGAAGCCCACGCCGCGCACGGTCGCGATGTACCGGGGGTTGGCCGCGTCGTCCCCCAGCTTCTTGCGCAGCCAGGAGATGTGCATGTCGAGGGTCTTGGTGGAGGACCACCAGGTGGTGTCCCAGACCTCGCGCATGAGCTGGTCGCGGGTGACGACCCGGCCGGCGTCGCGCACCAGCACCCGCAGCAGGTCGAACTCCTTGGCGGTGAGCTGGAGCTCCTCGTCGCCCATCCAGGCGCGGTGCGACTCGACGTCGATGCGGACTCCGTGCGTGGCGGGCGGCTGCTGCGGCTCGGCGGAACCGCGCCGCAGCAGGGCCCGGACGCGGGCGAGCAGCTCGGCGAGGCGGAAGGGCTTGGTGACGTAGTCGTCGGCGCCCGCGTCCAGGCCGACGACGGTGTCCACCTCGTCGGCGCGCGCGGTCAGGATGAGGATCGGCACGGCGTGGCCCTCGGCACGCAGCCGGCGGGCGACCTCCAGTCCGTCCATGCCGGGCAGGCCCAGGTCGAGCACGACCAGGTCCACGCCGCCCTGCATCCCGGCGTCGAGCGCGGCGGGTCCGTCCTCACGCACCTCGACTTCGTACCCTTCCCGGCGCAGTGCGCGGGCCAGCGGCTCCGAGATGGACGCGTCGTCCTCGGCGAGCAGTACACGGGTCATGAGGTGATGGTAGTCCGCTCGGTCCAACGGCCGAGGTGAGATGCGTGCGGCCGTTCTTACCTTCGGACAAGCCGGGCAGACGGCCCGCGCACCCGCCCGCCGCTCCGGCGCACCCTCGGGGTGAGCCTGCGGCTGTGGGATGCCATCCTGGTAATCACCTTGGAAAGGGCCTCCGTGGTTCCGTCATCGCCTGTGATCCATGTCTCAAGTCCTTCCATACCGGGCGGTGTCCTGCCGTATGGTGAACCAACGCCTGTAGCACCACGGGGACCTTTGGCGGCATACGACGCTGAAGGTCTCTTTTGTGTGCGGGCTGGTCCGAGACCAGCCTGACAAGGAATGACCTGTGGCCGGGCCTCACCGCGCAGTGCCGCGCACCGAGGCGTGGATCCCGGTGGTCACCGTCCGCCGCCCCGTGATCCGGGGCGGGCGCCCCGTAGGCGTGGGGTGGACGGCCCAGCCGCCGGTGCCGGCTCCCCCCACCGGGCGCGCATCGCCTTTGGAGCGCGTCCCGACCAGCAAGGAACGACCATGGCGTCCAGCCTGACGAAGGACTCGGTCCGCCCGGGCACCCCCGGTTCCGAGAAGACCTTCTTCGGCCACCCCCGGGGACTGGCCACCCTCTTCATGACCGAGATGTGGGAGCGCTTCAGCTTCTACGGCATGAGGGCCCTGCTTGTCGTCTATCTGCTCTCCGGCGGCCCTGACGCCAAGGAAGGCAGCATGGGCGGCGGGCTCGGCATGGATCTCGCCACCACGACCGCGATCTACTCGGTCTACCTGTCGATGGTGTACCTGCTCGCCATGCCCGGCGGCTGGCTCGGCGACCGGGTCTGGGGCCCCCGCAAGACGGTGGCCATCGCCGCCCTCACGATCATGGCGGGCCATCTGGTGCTGGCGCTGCCGGGCGGCCAGGCGCCGTTCTTCGCCGGTCTGGCACTGGTCGCGCTGGGCTCCGGCCTGCTGAAGGCCAACATCTCCACCATGGTCGGCCACCTCTACGACGGTCCGGACGACCCGCGCCGCGACGGTGGCTTCACCATCTTCTACATGGGCATCAACATGGGTGCCTTCTTCGCGCCGCTGATCATCGGCACCGTGGGCCAGAAGGTGAACTGGCACCTCGGCTTCGGCCTGGCCGCGGTGGGCATGGCGATCGGCCTGGCGGCCTTCCTCATCGGCACCCGCCACCTCAGCCCGGAGAGCAGCGTCGTCCCCAAGCCGCTGGCGGCCCAGGAGCGCGCCTCCTGGCTGCGCAAGGGCCTGATCTGGCTGGCCGTCGCGGCCGTCTTCTACGGCATCGTCGGCTTCACCGGCCACTTCACCCTCAACTGGGCGATGATCCCGCTGACCGTGCTCGGCCTGATCATCCCGGCGGGTGTGCTGCTGCGCATCAAGCGCGACAAGGAGCTGTCGGACGCCGAGCAGTCGAAGATGACCGGCTACATCTGGTTCTTCGTCGCCGCCGCCGTCTTCTGGATGATCTACGACCAGGGCGGTTCCACGGTTCAGGCGTTCGGTGAGACGAAGGCCGCCGACTCGCTGCTCGGCTTCACCTTCCCCTCCTCCTGGTACCAGTCGCTGAACCCGGTGTTCATCATGGCGCTGGCCCCGGTCTTCGCCTGGATCTGGCTGTGGCTGAACCGCAAGGGCAAGGAGCCCAGCACGGTCGCCAAGTTCGCCGCCGCCCTGTTCGTCATCGGCGTGTCGTTCTTCTTCTTCCTGATCCCGATGACCATGGCCGACGGTGACACGCTGGTCAGCCCGATGTGGCTGGTGGGCATCTACCTCATCCAGACCACCGGTGAGCTCTGCCTCTCGCCGGTCGGCCTGTCGGTGACCACGAAGATGGCCCCGGCGAAGTACGCCAGCCAGATGATGGGCGTGTGGTTCCTCGCGGTCACCGCGGGCGACTCGATCACGAGCCTGCTCTCCAACCCGGCCGTCGGCGGGGTCGACCTGAGCGGCACCGGCGCGGTCGCCGCGGAGGCGGTGCTGGCCGCCATCGCAGGCATCGCGGTCTACATGTACCGCAGGAAGGTCAAGTCGCTCATGGGCGACGTGCGCTGACGCCGTCCGGCGTCCTCCGCCACACGGCAACGGCGTAAGGGCCGCGCACCCTCGGGTGCGCGGCCCTTACGCGTGCCCGGCCGGGCAGTACGCGTCGGCGCCGGCGCGGGGCGCCCGTGCGGGGCGCCCTGGTGCGGGGGTTCCCGTACGGGTCTCGCCCCTGGTGCAGGATGCCCGTGCGGGGTGTCTCGGCCCCGGTGCGGGGGTTTCCGTGCGGGGTGTCTTGCCCCCGCCCGTACGGGGTCTCTCGGGCCCGGTGCAGGCAGCCCCTACGGGCGCCTCGGTCCGGCGCGTGATGTCCGTACGGGGTGTTTCCCGGCCCGTGCGGGATGCCCGTACGGCGCATCACGGCCCCCTGTCTGCGGGGATGCCCGTACGGGCGCCTGTGCCCGTCGGGTGTCGCCCCGGCATGGGAAGGCCCCCGTACGGGGTGTCTCGCGCCGACGTGTCCGGGCGGGGTGCCACGACGAGGGTTACCCGAGCGTCGGTGGGTGCCTGGGCGGGGCGGGGGACGCGCCCCCAGGGAGACCAGCACGGGAGGGACGGGCGCGCGGAGGACGGCGGCAGGCTGGGGGCGGGGGCCCCACTCACCGGACATGCCCCGCACCGGAGACGGCCTCACGCGCGGGGAGACGGCCCGGCAGACCCGCGCACGCGGGGAGACGGCCGCACCGGCCGTACACACGGGGGAAAGCCCTCCACGTCCCGCACAGGGGGAAGCCGGCCGCACCGGCCGCACACGCCGGGAGACAGCCCGGCAGTCCCGCACAGGCGGAAAACCGCACGTGCCGGGAGAAGCCCAACGGGCCCGCACAGGGGCAAGCCCGCCGCACCGGCCGCGGCACGCGCCGCAGACGGCCGCGCAGGGCCGGGCGG